>JAQTYA010000046.1 GCA_028688525.1 Methylococcus sp.
CATCGATTGCGGCACCACCTGCGTTCAATCCTTCCCTGCCGGCAGCGCAATCTACCTCACCGCCCTGCCCAAACCCGGCCACGAATTCTCAGGCTGGCTGGACTGCGACATCATCCAGAAAGACCAGAGCTGCTTGATGAGCATGACCGGCCCCAAACCGAAGGTCGTCGCCAACTTCCGGCCAATTTCCGGAGCGACACCGAGCCCTGCACCGAGCGCCATTCCCGCACCCAGCTCGATACCTACCCCGACTGCGACGCCTACCCCGGCTTCAACACCGTCACCGACGGCGGCTCCCGTACCGATCCCCACGCCGACACCGGCATCGCAAGCCGAACTCAGCGTAGTCAAGATCGGTGTAGGCACAGTCGGCAGCTCGACCGGCGGGATCGATTGCGGTCCGATCTGCAGCGCCCGCTTCGACGCCGGCAGCCGGGTAACGCTAACGGCGGAAGCGGGGGAAGGCTATAAGTTCAAGCGCTGGATCGGTGCCGGTTGCGCAGGTAAGAAACCTTGCACGATCAAGCTGAGCAAGAACACGACGATCAAAGCAAAATTTGTGAGAAAGAAGTCATAGATTAAAGAGTCAAATCAAATCAAATCAAATCAAATCAGCCCCAACCTATTTTCACATCGAAGGAGAGTAAAAAATGAGAAAAGCTAATATACTTGCTTTTATACTTATGTTTTTATTATCGCATGCATATGCAGAAGGAAACCAGCCACAACCTCAGACTCAAACTGCAGCCCCAGGAGAAGCCGATTTAAACAAAGCACGAGAGCTGGTTAATACCGATAAACCTGAAGCGCTCAAGCTTTTCCTTAAGTCAGCTCAGGCAGGGAATACCGACGGGATGAATTCCTACGCCATTTATATACAGGACAGCAATTTAACCGAAGCTTACAATTGGTTCAAGAAAGCCGCGGAAGCTGGAAATATGTATGCAATGGCCAATCTTGCAGCTTATTACGCTCTTGGAAAGGCCGTAGCTCAAAGCGACGCTGAAGCTTTTAATTGGTATAAAAAGTCGGCTGAAGCCGGCAATCCCGATGCAATGTCATCCTTAGCCGGCAAATATGAATTAGGAAAAGGTACTCAGAAGGACACGGGCGAAGCGTTCAAATGGTACCAGAAGGCGGCTGATGCTGGAGATCAATATGGAATGCAAGCGCTTGGAGCCATCTATGAAGGCGGGCTCTTTGGGAAAGATATTAATATGACCGAGGCTATTAAGTGGTACAAGAAAGCAGCTCAAGCAGGCAACGATGTAGCAAAGAGGCGTTTACTCGCTTTAGGGCAGTAGTCAGAGCACCCGGTCGAGGCTCGCGGCCGATCAGACTATGCCGGACACGTCATTGCCCCCATCGACATAGACCAGCATTCCCGTTGGAACCCTGTCGAACAATTCGATGACATCGGGCGAAGTGAGGCGGACACAACCGTGAGAGCGCGGGGCGCCATCGACGCCCGCATCGGGGCTGCCGTGGATGTAGATGTAGCGCCAGGCTGTGTCGACCTCGCCGTAGCGATTGATGCCTGGCTCGAGTCCGCCCAGCCAGAGGATGCGGCTCAATATCCAGTCGCGGCCGGGATGGCGTCTGGCGAGTTCGGAACTGTAGATTTCGCCGGTGGGCCGTCGGCCGACCAGAACCGAGCCCGGCGGCAATCCGGCGCCGATCTTGGCCCGCACCCGGTGCCAGCCGCGCGGGGTGCATTCCGATCCCCGCCGCTCGCCAACGCCGTTCTTCGCAGTCGATACCCGGTAACGGACCGCGACCCGACCGCCTTCGATCACTTCCAGGTATTGCTGCAGCACGCTGATGCGCAGGAAGTCCACTGGATTATCCGAAATCGTCATACTCTCATCTCGTGTGACAGCTTGCTGCAATAAGCCGTAAACTTCCGAGTTTACCTTTCACCGGCCCCGCCCATGCATCGAATTTGCAACTCGTTAGCCAACCTGTTCCCGGTCTGGGTGCTGCTATGCTCTGGGCTGGCGCTGTATTTCCCCGCGGGGTTCACTTGGTTCACCGGACCGATGATCGTTTGGGGCCTGTCGATCATCATGCTCGGCATGGGCATCACGCTCAGCTTCGACGATTTCCGCCGGGTGGGGAAAATGCCGCGGATCATCGTCGCCGGCACCGTAGCGCATTTCGGTATCATGCCGTTCCTAGGCTGGGCCATCGCGAACGGGCTCGCGCTCGAGCCCGAACTGGCCGTCGGACTCATCCTGGTCGCCTGCTGCCCCTGCGGCACCGCATCCAACGTGGTGAGCTACATCGCCCGCGCCGATGTGGCGCTGTCGGTGCTGCTGACCATGGTATCGACCTTCGCCGCGGTACTCATGACGCCGCTGCTGGTGAAGTTGCTGGCGGGCGCCTACACGCCGGTGGACGGCTGGGGCATTTTCCTCAACACCCTGCAGGTGATCGTCATGCCGGTGACCGCAGGCCTCTTGCTGAACCGTTACGCCCCGCGGGTTGTACGCGCCGTGAATCCGATCACGCCGCTGGTGTCGGTGATTTTCATCGCTTTGATCTGCGCCAGCATCATCGGCGGCAACGCGGAGACCATCAAGGCATCGGCGCTCAAACTGTTCGGCGCCGTGGCCTTGCTGCACACCGGTGGATTCGCCCTGGGCTATACCTTCGCCCGAGTACTGGGGTACCGCGACGCGGTGGTCCGCACCATCGCTATCGAGGTCGGCATGCAAAATTCGGGGCTCGCTACCGTGCTGGCCAAAGCCAATTTCGCCAGCATGGCGCTGGCGCCGGTGCCTTCGGCGATTTCAGCCAGCTTCCATTCCATCATCGGCAGCCTGCTGGCGGGTTGGTGGCGGCTGCGCACGCAGCAACCGCTGCCGGCCATGGGACACTCGCCGGTCGAAGCGGCTACGCCAGCCCCAGCGGGTTGTCCGGATCGATGTGAGCCATGAAAGGCTTGCGGCGGTCCTGGTCGGTGATCTGGTAGATCTTGCCGAGCCAGTTGTTGAACACCGCCTTGGCCGTATCGCGCCAGGTATTGTCCAAGTGCCGCAGCAGGAATTCTTCCGGGAATTCCGGCGGCGCCTTGCCCGAGCGGCGGGCGCTGCGTAGCGCCTGGCCGTAGTCGTTGAGGGCGGCGCCCACCTCCAGCGAAAAATAGTGCTCCGGGAACGGCGGATAATCCTCGCGCTCGCCGGAATAGTGCCTCAAGATTTCGCGCTTGTACTCCTTGAGCAGGCTGACGGTGTCGTATTCCGGGTGGCCCTGGAAATAAACGACGCGGAACATGTCCGGGCTCACCGCGAGATGCACCCCGGCCTCCTCGCTCTCGACCAGAACCCGCAGCCCTGCCGCCTCCATGTCCTCGCGGAAGATTTCGTTGTAGCGCGAATGCGGCACGTCGAAGCGGGTATTGACGTCGGCCACGAGCGGGTGCAGCGGCTCGACCACCCGGTGCGAATACACGCCCCAGCGTTTGAAACCGAGATGGGTCCGTTCCACGCCGTAGCTGTACTGGAACAGGGCGTGGGTGGCGAGGCAGGAACACAGGACAGATGTCACGTTGTTCCGCGCCCAATCGAACACCTCGGTCAGCGGCTGCCAGAACTGCTCTTGCTGCAGATGCGGATGGGTGACGTTGGCCCCGCTCACGATCAGGCCGTCGAGGCCCTCCTCGCGGATGCGGTCGAAGCTCTCGTAATAGCGGGCAATATGCTCCGCCGCCTGTTCGCCGCGCGGCAAACCGTCGATGGTGAACGGGTGCATATGGAACTGCACGATCGGATTGGCACCGCCCACCAGCCTGAAGAACTGCCGCTCGGTCGCCTCCATTGCGGCATCGGGCATCATGTTGAGCAATCCGATGTGCATTTCCCGGATGTCCTGATGGGCGGCCCGCTCGACGCTGAGCACGTCCTGCCCTTCTTCCCGCAGGCGCTGGAAGGTTGGCAGATCGGTATGTGCGACCAGGGGCATGGCGGTATTCCCTTCAGCCGCTCAAGGCGGAAGCCACGAGCCGGACGAAATCACTCTCGTCGCGTACCGCAGCTACATCGGCGACATCCACGGTGTAGCCGTATTGATCGGCGATGGCCTGATAACGCGGCAGCCGCGATTTGAACAGATAAGGGAACACCCAGCTCACGAATTCGTCCGGCGGCATTGCATCGACCGACGGATAAGCCTTTTCTTCGAGAAACATCGGCAGGTATTCGTCCAGGAAAGCCTCACGGTAATACAACGGCTTGGGATCGCTGGCGGCGCGCTCGACCAGCATCTGCTCCAGCGCCGGACTGGTGCGGATATACAGGATCAGCGTGTGTTCGGCCAGGGTTTCTAAGGTATCCGGATCGTCCAGCTCGCATACGCTGCCGCCGGCGTCGTTGATGAAATGCTGGTAGCCGTAGATATCGCGCACCTTATCAATGAATTCCGGCACATCGCGCATAGCCGCGATTTCCGCCTGCCTGTGCAAGGCTTGGCGCCGCTTGAATTCGCTCAAGGGCAACCCGCCCTGCGCCGGATTCCCGAGCTTACCGAGGAAGGACGAGATCGGCGAGAGATTGTCCACCGTGATGTTGCTGCAAATATAGATCGAGTCCGATAGCAACAGCTCGCGCAGGAACGGCACGTCCATCGCCTGGCGCTTGATATTGTCCAGGATCGGCTCTTCCAGATACTTGGTGCCGATCCGGTAGTCGCCGGAGTAATGGAACCAGGACCGTTTCGGCAGCCTGTTGGCCAGCGTGGTCTTGCCGGTGCCGGACATGCCGAGCAGGGTGATCTTCTTGCAATCCCAGTCCAGGAATTCTTGGGGGGTCAAACGCATGGGGGCTAACGGTCTTCGCGGTTGATCATGTGGTGGGCGGTGCGTGCCAGCGCCTCGTACAGAGCTTCGCGGAACGGGCCGTCCAGCGGAATGTCGTCGAGCGCCTTGCGCATACATAACAGCCACTGGTCGCGCTCGGGCACACCGATCGAAAACGGAAAATGCCGCGCCCGCAAGCGCGGGTGACCAAACTCCTGCATGAACAGGTCGGGGCCGCCAAGCCAGCCGGACAGGAACTTGAACAGCTTGGATTTAGCGCCCGCCAGATCGTCGGCGTGCATCGCCCGGATCGGCGCCGCCTCCGGCAGCGTATCCATATAGCCGTAGAAGCGTTCTACCAGTTCGTGCAGCACTTCTTCCCCGCCGAGGCGCTGGTAGGGCGTTTGAATCACAGGTTCCTGCATGACCGAAAAATCCTCACGAAGCGTAAAGCGATTCCCGCTGGATCAGCTCGAGCACCGCCTCCGGCAGCAGGTACTTGGCGTTCCGCCCTTCCCGCAGCATGCGGCGGATGGAGGTCGATGCGATGGCGAGCTGGGTCACCTCCAGAAAGAAAATCATGCCTTCCGGCTGAGTGCCGAGTTGGGCGGGGTCGAGCACTTGCCGCTCCTCGACGCAGCGCTCCAGGTCTTCCACATATTCGATGTCGTAATCCGGCCGCTGCAGCACCACGATATGCGCCAAACCGAACAGCCGGCGCCAGCGGTGCCAAGCCGGCAGCGCCAGAAACGCATCCAGCCCAAGGATGAGACAAAGCGGCTCGTCGCCGACATCCTTGCGGATCGAACTCAAGGTATCGACCATGTAGGACGGGCCGCTACGCTCGAGCTCGCGGGTATCTAGGCTGAAGCCTGGGTCGGCGTCGGCGAGAGCGATTTCTAGCATGCGCAGCCGGGCCTGGGAATCGGCCACGGGTTGCGGACGATGCGGAGGCTGCCGGCACGGCAGGAAACGGAGCTCGCGCATACCCACAGCCTCCTTGACTTCCAAAGCCGCCCGGAGATGCCCGTAGTGAATCGGGTCGAATGTTCCCCCGTAGATTCCTATCATCCGGCCGTCTTCAAGTCCGAATCTGGCCGTCGCCGAGGACGATGAATTTCTGCGTGGTGAGGCCTTCCAGGCCGACCGGGCCTCTTGCATGCAGCTTGTCGGTACTGATGCCGATTTCCGCTCCCAAGCCATACTCGAAGCCGTCCGCGAAACGTGTGGAGGCGTTCACCATCACCGAAGCCGAATCGACCTCGCGCAGGAAGCGGCGGGCATGGCTGTAGTCCTCGGTAATGATGGCGTCGGTGTGGCCTGAGCCGTGCCGATGGATGTGTTCGATGGCCTCGTCCAGCCCCGCCACCACCCGGATCGCCAGGATCGGCGCCAGGTATTCGGTGTCCCAGTCTGCCTCGGAGGCCTGAACGCAGCCCGGCGCGATGCGGCAGGTTTCGGGACAGCCGCGCAGCTCGACACTTTTCTCGCGGTAGAGCGCAGCCAACTCTGGCAAGATCGTCGGCGCGATGCCTTCGGCGATCAGCAGCGTCTCCATGGCGTTGCAGACCCCGTAGCGCTGGGTCTTCGCATTCAAGGCGACGCGCAGGGCTTTGTCGCGATCGGCGCCGTCGTCGATGTAGACATGGCAGATACCGTCCAGATGTTTGATGACCGGTATCCTGGACTCCGCCATGATGCGCTCGATCAGCGAACGTCCGCCGCGCGGCACGATGATGTCGACGTACTTATCGGCCGCGAGCAGCGCACCTACTGCCGCCCGGTCGGTGGTCTTGATCAGCTGCACCGCATCGGCCGGCAAACCGCCGACTTCCAGCCCTTGACGGATGCAGGCCGCGATGGCCTTGTTGGAATGGATCGCCTCGGAGCCGCCGCGCAGGATGCAGGCATTGCCGGATTTCAGGCACAGCGCCGCCGCATCGGCGGTCACGTTGGGGCGGGATTCGTAGATGATGCCGATCACGCCCAACGGCACCCGCATCCGCCCGACCTGGATGCCGGACGGCCGGTAAGTCATACCGCTGATTTCGCCGACCGGGTCGGGCAGCGCGGCGATTTCCCGCAAGCCGCAAGCCATCGCCGCGACGCGCTGGGCATCGATTCCGAGCCGCTCCAGCTGAGCCCGATCCAGTCCTTTGGCCGCTCCGGCGTCGAGATCCTTGCGGTTTTCGCCGATCAGCGTGGCCGCCGACTGCTCGAGTGCATCGGCGACCGCCAACAATGCCCGGTTTTTCGCCGCCGTCTCGGCCCGGCTCAACACCCGGCTTACTGCGCGGGCGCACTGCGCCAAACCTTCCACATAAGCCGTCACGGCATCGCCCCCGGACGCGCAAGCAGCCCCGACCGCCGTCATTTCTGCTCCGGATCCCGCCGTTCGATCGCCTGCCCCATGCAGGTCATGATGTAGTCCGTCATGCGCAGCGCTGCTTCGTTTGCTTTCTTGACCGACCCGAACAAATCTTTATATTCCTCGGCCACTTTTTCAAAGTCGCCCGGCCCTTTAGCCGCATAGAAACGCGCGTAAGCGGTCAGATACTCCTTGCGCCGCGGGTCGCCGGGAAAGCCCGGCAGATCGTTCGTGACGTCCGCGACCACGCAATCGGCAATGGTCGCCGCGTCCAGCTTATAGTCTTTCAGATCGCTGTCGTCCTGTAGCTTGGCCACCAATGCCTCGCGCAGATCGCCCTGCTCCTTGCTAGCGCAAGCTACGAGCAACGCCGCTAGCAAAATCACAAAAAATTTCCTATTCATGGAATCAACCGTTTAGCCAATAATCTACCGCAAACACCGCTGCGGCTCTGTCTGCAACGCCCTGCATGCCGAGCATACGCGCTGAAAAAAGCGCCATTATCCTCCTTTCGGCTTGCCGCGGAACAGAATTTTCTGAGGCTTGTCCAATCGACATGAACCGCGTCCGCCGCTCCAGTCAGGCTGAATTATGGATACGGCCCGGCCCGTGGTGGTTAAACACCTAGGTTCTGCAATATCCTTGGACCGCAATTATATCTTGAGGAACTCATCGACCGTCGATGGGCTCGAATACGAGAAGGATGCGAAAAGGAGTGATGGAGACTTACGCGTTATCGCCCATGCAGCGGGCCATGCTCTCTGCAACTCTGTTCGATCAGCGAAACGGCACCTACATCCAGCAGATGATCCTGAAGACTCGGGAAGACCTCGACGAAGAGGCATTCCGCGAAGCATGGGCTAGGCTGGTTCACAGGCACGCCATTCTCCGAACCGCGTTTCTCTGGCGAAATGCGGATGCTCCACTGCAACAGGTCGATCCCACCGCGACTATGCCCTGGCTGGAACTGGACTGGCGCGGATTCGACACCGAGGAGCGGGACAGCAGATTTGACACTTTTCTCGCCGAAGACAGGCTAAGCGGTTTCGACATGGAAACCGCACCGCTGCACCGTTTGAGCCTCATTCGCGTCGCGGAAAACGAACGCTGGGTAGTTTGGACGTCTCATCATGCGCTGCTGGACGGTAGAGCTCGTCACATCGTCCTGAAAGAGCTGTTCCTATTTTATGAGGCCTTGCGTACAGGCCAAGATCTGCGACTTCCAACGCCCACCCCATACCGCAACTACGTCGAATGGCTGGCGTCCCGGAACTTTTCCGAGAGCGAACCGTACTGGCGGAACTTACTGAGCGGCTTTACCGAGCCGAACCGCATTCTGAGCGCTCGGCCCACTCCACGCTCCTTGTCCCCGGCTCATACCATCGGGCTCGCAGAAGCCTGGGTGCCGGAACAGCTTTATGCCGACCTCCGGACACTTACGGAAAAGCTGGATGTCACGCTCAATACTCTGGTGCAGGCCGCATGGGGTGTGCTGGTCTCCCGCCACAGCGGACTCCATGACGTGGTTTTCGGCGCGACCCGCTCCGGTCGAAAATCCGTACCCGACGGCAGTGCCATGGTAGGGGTCATCATCAACACCACTCCGGTGCGGGTAAAGATCGACCCCGAGCGGCACGTCGCGGCCTTCATCCGGGAGTTACGGCAGCAGCACTTGGCCATACGCGACCACGAACATACCCCGATGGCATGGGTACACGAATGGAGCGATGTTCCGCCCGGAGCCCCCTTGTTCACCACCATCGTCATGTTCGAAAACTACGACGTGATCAAAGCCGAAGGCGGGGATTGGGACAAGCGCCGCTTCGATGTGAAAGCGCAGACCGATCATCTCATCCTGGCCGGCTACCTCGATCACAGCTTGCTCCTGAAAATAGAATATGACCGCCGCCTGTTCGACGACGACGCCGTCGAACGCATGTTGAAACAGGTTCTGAGCATACTCGAGAGCTTCGCGCGCTCGCCCGACAGCAAACTCGGCGAAGTCCACAGCCTGCCCGACGTCGAAAAGCTTCTACTGCTGAGGAAATGGAACGAAACCGAGGCAGATTATCCGGCCCTAAGCTTGGGCGAGCTGTTCAGCGCTCAAGCCGAACGCTCGCCGCACGCCATTGCCGTCGCGTGCGGGAACGATTACCTGAGCTACGGCGAGCTGGAGCGGCGCTCGAACCAGTTGGCCAGATTTTTGAAAACTCGAGGCATAGGTCCGGGCCATGTGGTCGCACTACTCCTGGACCGCAGCTGCGATCTTGCCGTCGCACTCCTCGGCGCTCTTAAATCAGGCAGCGCCTATCTGCCTTTGGACCCGACCTATCCAGCGGAACGGCTCGCCTATATGCTGGAAGATGCGCAGGCGAAAATGCTGCTGAGCCGGGCAAAATTTGCGGGTGTACTGGCGGCCCCTACGCCCGAGTTGCTGAGGCTGGACACCGACTGGGAGCGATTGATCGCCGGACAGAGCGCATCGGCGGTCGAGCCTTGTGCGGCTGGCCCCGACGATACCGCTTATTTGATGTACACCTCCGGCTCCACCGGCCTGCCGAAGGGAGTCATGGTTGCGCACCGCGGAGTAGTGAACCTGTGCGCCGCCATGCAGCGCCGCTATGGCCTCCGTCCCGACGACCGGGTTTTGCAATACGCATCGATCAGTTTCGACATCTGCGTCGAGGAGATTTACCCAACCTGGCACGCCGGCGCCACCGTCGTGTTCCGGGACGCATCGCCAGGGCATTCGGTGCACGAGTTCCTGAACTGGGCGGTCCGCGAGCGCATCAGCGTATTCAATATCCCCACGGCGTTCTGGAACGAATTGGTACAGAGTCTGAGCGCGACCGGGGCTGCTCTGCCGGACACCTTGCGCATCCTGGTCGTCGGCGGAGAAAAGGTCTCCAGCGCGCCCCTCGAAACCTGGCTCAGCCTGCCCGGAGCAGAGCGCGTGGCCTGGTTCAACTGCTACGGTCCTACCGAAGCTACAGTCACCGCAACGGCCTACCGGCTACCCCAAACCTTGCCGGCGGGCGATCCGCCGATAGGGCAGCCTATCGACAACGTTCGGCTTTATGTCTTGGACTCTCGCCTGCAACCCGTGCCCATCGGCGTCCCCGGCGAGCTATTCATCGGCGGCATCGGTGTCGCCAAAGGCTATCTTGGCCGCCCCGAGCTGACTGCCAAAGCCTTCCTGCCGGACCCGTTTGCCGAAGGATCCGAATCCCGGATGTACCGCACCGGCGATCTGGTGCGCTACGGCGCCGACGGCATGCTTTCGTTCGTGGGACGTGACGACGACCAGATCAAAATCAGCGGCTTCCGTGTCGAGCCAGGGGAAATCGAAGCGGCTATCGAACGCAACGCCAGCGTTGCCCAAGCCGCAGTGAAAGCCGTAGGCGCGTCTAGCGGGAAATATCTCGTCGCTTACGTCGTTCCGAGTCTGGCAGAGGACGTGGATCTCAGGAAGCTGGAAGCATTCCTGCGGGAAACCTTACCCGATCACGAGGTTCCCAGACTATTTGTGCCTATGGAGAATTTTCCGCTGACACCGGGCGGCAAAATAGACCGGAAGGCGTTACCCGATCCCAAGGCGTTCGATGCCGGGAACTCCCAGACCGAAGTTCCACGCAATGAAACCGAACGGAAACTCGCGGAAATATTCGAAGAAATCTTTCCCGGGCGCAGGATAGGTATCACGGATAATTTCTTCGCCTTGGGCGGGGACTCCCTGCGAGCATTCCAGCTCCTCACCCGCATCGAGCTCTCGTGTGGAAAACGGCTTTCGTTCGCAGCGCTCGCCCGGACCGCCAGCATAGAGCAACTGGCAGGCCTGATCCTAACCGGCGAGTCTAGGGAAACCCAACACGCGCATATCGTGCCCTTGAGCACGGTCGCGGCGGGCGGCCCCAAGCTGTTCCTCGTGCACGGCGTGGGTGGCAGCGTACACTGGTATCACAGCCTAGCCGATTCGCTGAAATCCGACTTTAATGTCTATGGGATTCAGTCGCCCGGATTGGACGATGGGGACGAAGCCGGGGTAGGCGCCGACGTCGAAAGCCTAGCCCAGCTCTATATCGCGGAAATAAAAAATATCCAACCGGCCGGACCTTACTACATCGGCGGACACTCCATGGGCGGCATCATCGCCTTCGAAATATCGCGCCAACTCCATATGGAAGGCGGCGAAATAGCCTTGGTTGCAAACTTCGACAATTGGAATCGTGCGGCTGATGCCCCCAGCCTCAGCGTAAAGCTGTGGCGTCTGGCGATCTACTTCCTGAAGCTAGATTTTGCTGGTAAACAACAATTCTTGAAGGATAAATTTCTATGGATCCGGCAATGTTTCGCCCAATGCCTCGCTCAGCGCCGCGCCTCCCCCGGCATTCGCTCGCTGGATGAAATCAAAACGGCGAACATCCGCGCGGCCCGCCGCTACGTGCCGGGGTATTTTCCGGGCGTGCTGACGGTGTTCCGCGCCAGGCAGCAGAACGCTACCGCGCTGAGCGATCCATTGCTGGGCTGGCAGGGACTGGCGAGCGAGATCGACCTGATCGATGTGCCCGGCGATCATTACTCCATGCTCGCAGAGCCGAACGTCCAAATTCTGGCATCCACGCTCCGACACAGGGCTAAAGTCAAACCGGGCTCGCATTAGGACGCGGCCCGCGGTCCAAACGTTCGGGGAGCGCGTAGAGCTGCTCTACACGTTGAAGCGGAAATGCACGACATCCCCGTCGTGCACGACGTAATCCTTGCCTTCCAGCCGCCACTTGCCGGCGTCCTTAGCGCCCTGTTCACCCTTGCAGGTGACGAAGTCTTCATAGGCGATCACCTCGGCGCGGATGAAGCCTTTTTCGAAGTCGGTGTGAATGACTCCGGCTGCCTGCGGCGCCGTGGCACCGGCAGGAATGGTCCAAGCGCGCACTTCTTTCACGCCGGCGGTGAAATAGGTATACAAATCCAGCAGACGGTAGCCCGCGCGCACCACCCGGTTGAGCCCCGGTTCGTCGAATCCTATTTCCGCCAGGAAATCGGCTTTGTCCTCGTCCTCCAGCTGCGAAAGCTCGGCCTCGAATGCGGCGCACACCGGAACCACCATGGCCCCCTCGTCCCTGGCAAAGGCTTCGACCTGATCGAGCAGGGGGTTGTTCTCAAAGCCGCCTTCCTGAACGTTGGCGATGTACATGGTAGGCTTCGCGGTGAGCAGATGGAGATCCCGCAGCAACACCTGATCCTCGGGCGGTAGGGGTATCGCCCGCACCGGCGTGCCGGCATCCAGCCCCTTGGTCACTGCCTCCAACACCCGAACCCGCTCGATCTCTTCCTTATTGCCTGACTTCGCGGCCTTCTGTGCACGCTGCAATACCTTTTCCACCGTTGCCATGTCGGCGAGGATCAGCTCCATGCCGATGACTTCGATGTCGGACAGCGGATCGATCTTGCCTGCGACGTGCACGATGTCGTCGTTCTCGAAACAGCGCACCACATGGGCAATGGCATCGGTCTCGCGGATGTGAGCTAGAAATTGGTTTCCCAGCCCCTCCCCTTTGGACGCACCGGCCACCAGCCCGGCGATGTCGACGAATTCGATAGCCGTCGGCAGCACCCGCTCCGGCTTGACGATGCCAGCCAGCACATCGAGGCGAGGATCGGGCACCGGCACCACGCCCATGTTCGGGTCGATGGTGCAGAACGGATAGTTCTCGGCCGCAATGGCAGCCTTGGTGAGGGCGTTGAAAAGAGTGGATTTGCCGACGTTGGGCAGGCCGACGATACCGACGTGTAATGCCATGAAATACGAGTCCTAACGTTCTTCGGTACGGTTGTACTGGTCTTCGAAGCGGACGATGTCGTCCTCGCCGAGATAGCCTCCAGACTGCACTTCGATGATTTCCAGCGGAATAGTGCCGGGATTCTCCAGACGATGGTGAACCCCGATCGGAATATAGGTGGACTGGTTTTCGGTCAGCAGGAAGGACTCCTCCCCGCAGGTAACGCGTGCCGTGCCGCGAACCACCACCCAGTGCTCGGCACGATGATGATGCATCTGCAAGGAAAGCGCCGCGCCCGGGGCGACCGTGATCCGTTTGACCTGATACCGCTGACCGGTATCGATCGATTCGTAACTGCCCCAGGGACGGTGCACCCGCCGATGCACCCGGTGCTCGGTACGGTCGGCCGATTTAAGATGATCCGCGATCTGCTTGATGTCCTGAGACTTCGACTTGTGCGCCACCAGCAAGGCGTCAGCCGTGTCCACCACCAGCAGATCGTCCACGCCGATGGCGGCGAGAAAGCGGTTGTCGGAGTACAGCAAGGAATTTCGCGTGTCACGGGCGAACACATCGCCCTGCACCACGTTGCCGTCAGCGTCACAGTCCTGGATGTCGGAGAGTGCGGTCCAGGATCCCAGATCGCACCAACCGACATCGAGGGAGATGACGACGGCTTGCCCCGAACCCTTCAGATTTTCCATCACCGCATAGTCGATGGAATCGGCCGGACAGCGGCTGAAATCCTCCCGGCCGACCCTGACGAAGCTGCCGTCCCGTCCGGCTTTGAGATAAGCCGCAATACAGCGTTCCAAGATATCCGGCCTATGCAGTCCGATCCGATCCAACCATGTCCCGGCCTGAAGCACGAACAAACCGCTGTTCCAGAAATATTCGCCCGACACTAAATAGCGCGCCGCGAGTTCGGCATCGGGCTTCTCGACAAAGGCATCTAGCTCGAACACGCCGTCGTCGTTCAGGAGCCCACCCTTATGGATGTAGCCATAGCCCGTTTCGGGCTTGTTCGGCACGATACCAAAGGTCGCAATCAAACCCTTCGCCGCCATCTCCAACGCACGCACCACCCCTCTGCGGAATCCGTGGACGTCGGCGATATGATGATCGGCCGGCATCACCACGAGCACGCAGTCGTTGCCATAGCGTTCGCACGCATGGAGCGCCGCGACCGTCAGCGCAGGCGCGGTGTTGCGTCCGCTCGGTTCCAGCAGGATGTCCGCCTCTTCATAACCGAGCTGGCTCAGCTGCTGAGACACCAAAAACCGGTGCTGCTCGTTGCAGACCACCAGAGGACTGCGGATGTCGAAGCGGGAATCTGCAATACCGCTGGTGCGGCCGACCGTTTCCTGGAACAACGTCTTCCCACCCAGCAACTGCAGAAACTGTTTGGGATACGCCTCGCGGGAATAAGGCCACAGCCGACTGCCCACACCGCCCGATAGAATCAGAGGCTTGATCGTCATGGTCGTCATAGCATGCAAATCCCGAGATTCAATGCGAAGCTGAAGACGCCGCCAGATGCGGCGCGATGAGTTGCCAATGCCGCTCCGCCGCACCGCGGTTGCGCCCGACGAAAGCTCTTGCCCGGCTCACCATGCCCGCGCGCGCCTGTCGATCTGCCAATAACCTGCCGGTTTCCCCGGCCAGTCCCTCGGCATCGGCGACCCGCAGGGCCGCCTTCTCGAGCTCTAGTTCTTCGCAAATCTGCCTGAAATTGTGGGTATGCGGACCGAATACAATAGCCGTCTCCGCCAAAGCGGGCTCGAGAACATTGTGGCCGCCGACGTTTGCAAGGCTCCCACCAACGAAAGCGATATCGCTTGCCACATAGAACTGCATGAGATCCCCCAGAGTATCGAGCAAAAAAACCTCGAAACCGCCGGATTCCGCTTCGCCGATCCGAGTCTGGCGGGCCAGGCGATAAGCCTTCGAGCTGACCAAACCGGCGACTTCGTCAAACCGCTCGGGATGGCGCGGAGCGATTACCAGCCGGAGATCCGGATAGCGGCATCGCAGCACTGCGAAAGCTTCCAGCACCGCGCGTTCCTCTCCCGGATGCGTACTAGCGGCCAGCCATACCGGCCCCTCAGGGAACAGACGCCGTCTGAGGTTTTCCCCCGCGGCACGGGTAGACGCGCTCAACTCCGAATCGAACTTCAGGTTACCGGTCACGCAGACCGAAGCCGGATCGGCACCGACGGAAATAAAACGCCTGCGGTCATCCTCGGTCTGCGCGGCGATTTCTGCGCAGGCCAAAGCCTCCCGCACGGTGCCTTGCAGGACACGATAACGCCGAGCCGAGCGCTCCGACAATCGGGCATTCGCCACCAGCAACGGAATGCTCCGGTTCGCACAAGCCCCGAATAGATTGGGCCAGATTTCCGTTTCCATGAAGACGGCCAGGCGGGGTGAAAAATGCCTCAAGAAACGATCGGCGACATCCGGCAGATCATAAGGCAAGTAGACATGCGCAACACGATCGCCGAGCACGCTGCGCACCCGTGCGGACCCCGTCGGCGTGGTCGTAGTTACGAGAATAGAAGCGGGAATCTCCCGCCGGATCGCTGCGATAAGCGCGAACGCGGCCTCCGCCTCGCCGACGGAGACCGCGTGAATCCAAACGTCTACCGGCTCGGTCTGGCCTGAATAGAGCGCCAGCCGCTCGGACCAGCGCTCACGGTAAGCCGCATTCCGCCGGCTACGCCACAATAGCCGCGCCATCACCAAAGGGAGCGATGCGTAGAACAGGCCCGTATAAACCGACCGCACGCTCCGCCCCCAAGACCGGCGCCGCTCTATTCGATTACTCCGCGACCACTTTCAGGTTCAGCGTCGCATTCACGTCGCTGTGCAGATGCAGAGTGATTTCGTAATCGCCGGCCAGACGAATCGGGCCATTGGGCAGGCGGACTTCGTTCCGCTCCACCGCAACGCCGGCAGCCGTTGCGGCTTCGGCGATGTCCTTGGTACCCACCGAACCGTACAGTTTGCCTTCCTCTCCGGCTTTCTGCGCAATGGAAACCACCAACTGAGAAATCGCCTCAGCGCGCGCCTGCGCTGCCGCAAGCTCTTCGGCCGCCTTTTTCTCCAACTCCGCGCGGCGCTGCTCGAACTCCGCAAGCTTGACCGCAGTGGCTGCGACAGCCTTACCCTTGGGGATCAGAAAATTACGCCCATAACCCGGACGCACCGAAACTTTGTCACCCAGGTTGCCAAGATTCGGCACCTTTTCAAGAAGAATCACATCCATCTTCCAGACCTCGAAAACTGTAAAAGAAACATATGAATGGCTGCCGGTTCGGACCGCTCAAGCCGAAGCGCTGCCTCGGCGTCGCCAGTCCATCCATGCATCCGTGAACCCCACTAGCACCACGGGCACGGCCATCTGCGGGATGATGAACAGCAGTAGGTAGATACCCGCCAGCCAGAACTTCCGCGAAGCCTGGCGTGACAGCAGCGCATGCATCACGGCGATACCCACCGTGAGGTACAGCGCGACAAACACCAGACCGAAATTCCACATCAGTTCGGTTAGCGCCGGCGGCGCAAGCAGCATGGCACCGCCGCACCCCAGCACCGCATAGGCAAACGCCGGATTGAGCCGCAGCTCCAAAAATTCGGCGCGGAATCCGCCGGGGTTATACAGTAGAGACTGCCACCACCGAGCTAGCATCAGCGTCATAAACACGCTGAGGGCCGATCCCGCACTCACGAATCCCGTCGCATAGTGAGCCGCAGCGCGCAAACCGGCACGCGCGGTTTCCGCGTCGAAATCGGCCGGCGCCTGATCCAGCAGAGGCTGTACGACCAAGAAGAGCCGATCGCTCCAGAACCCCGCCGGATCTGAGGACAGTCCGTAGAACGCAAGAACCCCCGCCAACGCCGGAATCATCACTGCCCCCAGAGCCCACTCGATCCGTCGGGAATAGCGCAGCACCCAAGCAGTAAACCCAGTAGGCGCCCACAGCAATAGCGCATACACCAGCGGAGCCGCCACGCTCCCCAGAACCACGCCTCCGAATGCAGCAACCGCTACGATGGAAAGCGCCAACACGGTTAATGCTGGCTGCAATCCTTGCCGCAGCACTACCAGCCCGAAAGCGGCAGAACTCAACAGTCCGACTAGCGGCATCATGAAGGAGAGACACAAGAATCCGGCAATGACAAGGCCCGCTTGCCACGGACCTTTCATGACGAAAGCCGCCAACCTCTTCACGATCCCCGCCTCCGCGAAAATAAAGGCGGCTTACTGCTCGTGCGAATCGCAGAACGGAAGCAGCGCCAAGAACCGCGCCCGCTTGATGGCCGTAGCCAACTGGCGCTGATACTTGGCCCCGGTTCCTGTAATGCGGCTGGGAACGATCTTTCCCGTTTCCGAGATGTATTCCCGCAGGGTGTCCAAATCCTTGTAGTCGATTTCCTTGGCGTCTTCCGCGCTGAAGCGGCAATACCTTCTACGTTTAAATTGACGAACCATCGATAAACTCCAAAATCTGATCGGCGATTATATTCTTAGGCGAGTCGACAGCGGCCCTCAGGCCTCTGCTTCCGCTTCGTTGCTCGGCTCTGCGCCGGATGTGTCTTCGCCGTCGCCATCGTCATCCGACGCGCGCTCGACCTCGGCCTCCCCACTCGACCTGGCGAGATCGGACGGCTCGGTCACCGCCTCATCGCGCTTGATCGTCAAACTGCGCAGTACGGCATCGTTGAACCGGAATCCGCTTTCCAACTCTTCCAGAGTCGTCTGATCGCATTCGATGTTCATCAACACATAATGCGCCTTGTGCAGTTTGGAGATAGGATAGGCCAACTGGCGGCGCCCCCAGTCTTCCAGGCGATGAATGCGCCCCTGGGCGCCTTCGATGATGGTCCGGTAGCGATCGATCATCGCTTGAACCTGTCCGCTTTGGTCGGGATGGACCATAAACACTATTTCGTAATGTCGCACACAATGCTCCTTTCGGATGAGTCAGCCTCCCGCCGCAGCAGTAAGGCAAGGAGCAGGGGTGAGAAGACCCCCGCTAAAAACGGTTAATCATACGCTTTTTGCAGGCCCGGAACAATAACAGCATGCCCGAAAAACTCGTGGCCGCGCACCTCGCCCGAGCATCCGGTACCTGCATCTTGCAAATGCATGCCCGATTCCATATAGTGTCCAGCCATTTTTTGCGGGCGGCACCCGCCCCACAAGTGCGATGAATTTGCCCCTTTCCGTCTATCACCGAGCCCATACAGACCTCGCCCGCCCTTACCCGGGCGGAAGCCGGTGCCGGCGAGGATATGGCAACACTCCAGACGCGCTCGCTCGTTGATACCGGCGCGCTCCCCAAGAGGTAATCCCTAATGAGCCACCATACATTGCCCCATAAACAGGGTTTGTACGATCCACGCCACGAACACGATGCCTGCGGCGTCGGCTTCATCGCCCACATCAAGGGTAAAAAAAGCCACGACATCGTTCTCCAGGGTCTGGAGATACTGGAAAATCTGACGCATCGCGGTGCCGTGGGGGCCGACCCGCTCGCAGGCGACGGCGCCGGGATACTGCTACAGCTTCCCGATGCCTTCCTGCGCAAAGAATGCGCAGGACTCGGCATCACGCTACCCGAGCCCGGCCATTACGGCGTGGGCATGCTGTTTATGCCCCGCGACGCCGACAAGCGCCGCCGCTGCGAAGAAATACTGGCTCGGCACGCATCAGCCGAAGGCCAAACGGTCTTGGGCTGGCGGGACGTTCCGGTGGACAACGCCGGCATAGGCGAAACGGTCAAAGCCGTGGAACCGTTCGTCCGCCAAGTATTTATAGGCCGCGGCGCCGGTTGCGCTGACCAGAACGCCTTCGAACGCAAGCTGTTCATCATCCGTAAACAGGCCGAAAACGCCGTCCGCGAGGGCAAAATCACCGCCGGCGAGATGTTCTATCTGCCTTCGCTGTCCTCGCGCACCATTGTCTATAAAGGCATGCTGCTGGCCGATCAGGTGGGCTCCTATTACCTCGACCTCCGCGACGAGAGCCTGATTTCCGCCCTGGCCCTGGTTCATCAGCGCTTCTCGACCAACACCTTCCCGACCTGGGATCTCGCGCATCCGTTCCGGATGATCGCTCATAACGGCGAGATCAACACGATTCGCGGCAACATCAATTGGATGGCCGCGCGCCGCCAGTCCATGAAGTCCGCATTGCTGGGCGAAGACCTGGATAAAATCTGGCCGCTGATTGCCGAAGGCCAATCCGACTCGGCTTGCTTCGACAATGCGCTGGAACTGCTGGTGACCGGCGGCTACTCGCTGGTTCACGCAATGATGCTGCTGATCCCCGAAGCCTGGGCAGGCAACCCGCTGATGGACGCCAAGCGTCGGGCGTTCTACGAATATTACTCGGCTCTGATGGAGCCCTGGGACGGCCCCGCCGCCGTAGCCTTCACCGACGGACGCCAGATCGGCGCGACGCTCGACCGCAACGGCTTGCGTCCGGCACGCTACCTGATCACCGACGACGACTACGTCATCATGGGCTCGGAAATGGGCGTCCTGAACGTCCCACAGAACAAGATCGTCAAGAAGTGGCGCCTGCAACCCGGCAGGATGTTCCTGATCGATCTGGAGCAAGGCCGCATCATCGAAGACCAGGAGATCAAAGACGAACTAGCCCGGCGCAATCCGTACCAGGATTGGCTGGACAAGACACAAATCAACGTCGAGAACCTGCCGCCGGAAGTCGCCGCCATGGCGCCGGACCATGGCACCCTGCTCGACCGCCAGCAAGCCTTCGGCTACACCCAGGAAGACATCAAGGTGTTCTTCAAGCCGATCGCACTGAGCGGGCAGGAACCGGTGGGCTCCATGGGAACCGACGCGGCCCTGGCCGTGCTGTCGAACCGGCCGCGGATGCTGTACGACTACTTCAAGCAAGGCTTCGCCCAGGTCACCAACCCGGCGATCGACCCCATCCGCGAAGAGCTGGTGATGTCACTGGTATCCCACATCGGTCCGCGCCCCAACCTGCTCGCGCTGGACAACGGCGGCAACAACAAGCGGCTGGAGGTACACCAGCCAATTCTCAGCAACAGCGACCTGGAAAAAATCCGGCGCATAGAGGCGCGGACCCAGGGCGCGTTCCAGACCAAGACCCTGAGCATCTGCTTTCCATCCGATGCTGGCGCACCGGGCATGGAGCCGGCGCTCGACGCCGTATGCCGCCGCGCCGAACAGGCTGTACTGGAAGGCAACAACATCCTGATCCTGTCGGACCGCGGCATGGATGCGGGCCATATCGCCATCCCCGCCCTGCTCGCAACCTCGGCAGTACATCACCATCTGATCCGGGCCGGCCTGCGTACGCATTCGGGCCTGGTGGTGGAAACCGGCGAGGCCCGTGAGGTGCATCACTTCGCCCTGCTAGCCGGCTACGGGGCCGAGGCCGTCAACCCCTACCTCGCCTTCGACACCTTGTCGGATCTGCTCGATTCGCTGCCGGAAAAGCTCAATGAAGAAGAGGCGCATAAGCGCTACATCAAGGCCGTGGGCAAGGCCTTGCTCAAGATCATGTCGAAGATGGGCATCTCCACCTACCAGTCCTATTGCGGCGCGCAGATATTCAACGCCGTGGGTCTGGGCGAGAGCCTCCTCGACCGCTATTTCCACGGCACCGAATGCACTACGGGCGGCATCGAACTCACGGAAGTCGCGGAGGAAACCGTCCGCCGCCACCGCCAGGCTTTCGGCAACGCGCCTTTGTACCGGAGTGCGCTTGACGTCGGCGGCGAATACGCGTTCCGGGTACGTGGCGAAGACCACATGTGGACGCCGGAAACGATCTCCAAACTGCAGCACGCGACCCGTGCGAACGATGCCAAGACCTATGCCGAATATGCCAAGCTGGTCAACGAGCAGAACGAGCACCTGCTGACTCTGCGCGGCCTGATGGATTTCCGCTACACCGCCGAGCCGGTACCCCTGGACGAGGTCGAACCGGCGAAGGACATCGTCAAGCGCTTCGTCACCGGCGCCATGTCGTTCGGATCTATTTCCTACGAGGCGCACACCACCCTGGCCATCGCCATGAACCGGATCGGCGGCAAGTCGAACACCGGCGAAGGCGGCGAGTTGCCGGAGCGCTTCGTGCCCTTGGCGAACGGCGACTCCCTGCGCTCTGCGATCAAACAGGTCGCGTCGGGGCGCTTCGGCGTCACCGCCGAATACCTGGTCAATGCCGACGATATCCAGATCAAGATCTCGCAAGGCGCCAAGCCCGGCGAAGGCGGCCAGCTGCCCGGCCATAAGGTCGACGCGATCATCGCCAAGGTGCGCCATTCGACTCCGGGCGTCGGCCTGATCTCGCCGCCGCCGCATCACGACATCTATTCGATCGAAGACTTGGCCCAGCTGATCCACGACCTGAAGAACGTGAATCCTGCGGCCCGCATCAGCGTCAAGCTAGTGTCGGAAGTCGGCGTCGGCACGGTGGCGGCGGGCGTCGCCAAAGCCCATGCCGACCATGTCACCATCTCCGGCTACGACGGCGGCACCGGCGCCAGCCCGATCACTTCCATCAAGCACGCCGGCCTGCCTTGGGAAATCGGCCTAGCTGAAACCCACCAGACCCTGGTGCTGAACCGTCTGCGCGGGCGCATCTGCGTCCAGGCCGACGGCGGCATACGCACCGGCCGCGACGTAGTGATTGCCGCCCTGCTCGGTGCGGACGAGGTCGGCTTCGCCACCGCCCCGCTGATCGTCGAAGGCTGCATCATGATGCGCAAATGCCACCTCAACACTTGCCCGGTGGGCGTAGCGACGCAAGACCCGGAGCTGCGCAAGCGGTTCACCGGCCAGCCGGAACACGTGGTGAACTATTTCTTCTTCGTCGCCGAGGAAGTGCGCCAGCTCATGGCACGGCTCGGTTTCCGGCGCTACGAGGATATGGTCGGCCGCTCCGAGCTGCTCGACATGCGCAAGGCCGTCGACCACTGGAAAGCCTCCAGAATCGATCTGTCGAAGATCCTGTACAAACCGGAAGCCGGCCCCGGCGTCGCCATCTCCAACTGCGAGCAGCAGGACCACGGCCTGGATCAGGCACTGGACCGTAAGCTGATCGAGTTCGCCCGGCCCGCGCTGGAAGAGAAAAAACCGGTCCACATCGATATCGGCGTGCGCAACTATAACCGCACCCTGGGCGCTATGCTCTCGGGCGAAGTCGCCAAGCGCTATGGGCACGCGGGCCTCCCGGACGACACAATCTATATCAAGGCTCACGGCACCGCCGGCCAAAGCTTCGGCGCCTTCCTCGCCGCAGGCGTGACGCTGGAACTGGAAGGTGAGGCCAACGACTATGTCGGCAAAGGCCTGTCCGGCGGCCGTCTGGCAATCTACCCGCCGGCCGACTGCCCCATCACGCCGGAGCAGAACATTATCGTCGGCAACACCGTGCTGTATGGCGCCATCAGCGGCGAGTGCTATTTCCGCGGCGTGGGCGGGGAGCGCTTCGCGGTCCGCAACTCCGGGGCGATCGCGGTGGTGGAAGGCGTCGGCGATCACGGCTGCGAGTACATGACCGGCGGCGTGGTGGTGGTGTTGGGCGCCACCGGACGCAACTTCGCGGCCGGCATGTCCGGCGGCGTCGCCTATGTGCTGGATGAATCCGGCGATTTCGAACAGCGCTGCAATCTGGCCATGGTCGAACTCGAGCCGGTGCCGGCGGAAGACGATGCGCTGGAGCATTTCGAGCACCAGGGCGGCGATCTCGAGACCCATGGCAGCGTCGACCTCATGCGCGACATGACCCGCAACGACGTGCAGCGTCTGCGCAGCTTGATCGAAAAACACCGCCGCTATACCGGCAGCGAGCGCGCTGGGCTGATCCTGGACAACTGGGCGGTTTACGCGCCCAAGTTCGTCAAGGTCATGCCGGTAGATTACCGCAAGGCGCTGGAAAAGATGCAGCAGACCCGGACCGGTGCGGCCGCGCATCATTGATCCCGGCCCATTAGACAGACACGAGGTATCGATACGATGGGAAAACCCACCGGTTTCATGGAAATCGCAAGGCAGGACCGGCGCTATACTCTGGTTGCGGATCGCATCCAGCACTACCGCGAATTCGTAGTTCCGTTGAGCGAAGACGAGATCAGCCGCCAGGGTGCCCGCTGCATGGATTGCGGCATTCCCTATTGCCATCAAGGCTGCCCAATCAACAACATCATTCCGGACTGGAACGATCTGGTCTACCAAGGCCACTGGGAAGAGGCGAGCGAGGTGCTGCACAGCACCAACAACTTTCCGGAATTCACCGGCAGGGTCTGCCCCGCCCCTTGCGAAGCCGCCTGCACGCTGAATCTCAACGATGAGCCGGTCACCATCAAGACCATCGAATGTTCGATCGTCGACAAGGCCTGGCAAGAAAGCCGGATCCGTCCGCAG
>JAQTYA010000168.1 GCA_028688525.1 Methylococcus sp.
TTGCAGACCGTCATCCGGCCTTCCATCGACAATCCGCGGATGGCCTCGCCGGCAAATTCGATGGTATAGCCAGTGCCGCCGGCAGTTCCGATACGCCCGATGACCGCCAGCACCAGGTCTTTCGCCGTCACGCCCGGCGCCAGCTTGCCGTCAACGCGCACAAGCATGTTCTTCGCCTTGCGCTGCACCAGGCATTGTGTGGCCAGCACGTGCTCGACCTCGGAAGTGCCGATACCGAAGGCCAAAGCGCCGAAGGCGCCGTGGGTGGCCGTATGCGAGTCGCCGCAGACGATAGTCATGCCCGGCAGAGTCGCGCCCTGCTCGGGACCGATTACGTGCACGATGCCTTGGCGCACGTCGTCCATCGCGAATTCGGTGATGCCGAAATCGGCGCAGTTCTTGTCCAGGGTTTCCACCTGCAGGCGCGACACCGGATCGGCGATGCCTTTATCGCGGTCGGCAGTAGGCACGTTGTGGTCCGCCACCGCAAGGTTGGCATCCACCCGCCAGGGTTCGCGGCCCGCCAGCCGCAAACCCTCGAAGGCCTGGGGCGAGGTGACTTCGTGGATCAGCTGGCGGTCGATATAGATCAGGCACGACCCGTCCGCATCGGCATGCACGACGTGGTCGTCCCACAGCTTGTCGTAAAGGGTTTTTCCGCTCATGGTCTTATGCCAGCACAGCCAAAACCGCGTCGCGGATGGCCTCGACGCTGCCCACGCCCGGCACGGTATGGAAACGGGCCCCGCCCTGTCCCGCCTTGCCGCGGTAGTAATCGACCAGCGGTTTGGTCTGGGCATGGTAGACCTCCAGGCGCTTGCGGACGGTCTCTTCCTTGTCGTCCTCGCGCTGGATCAGGGGCTCGCCGGTCGCGTCGTCCTGGCCGGCCGTTTTCGGCGGATTGAAGACCACGTGATAGGTCCGCCCCGAACCGGGATGCACCCGCCGGCCGCTCATGCGCTTGACGATCTCCTCGTCGTCCACGGCGATATCCACCACATGGTCGAGACTGATGCCCATCTCGGCCAAGCCGTCGGCCTGGGCGATCGTGCGCGGGAAACCGTCCAGCAGGAAACCGTTCGCGCAGTCCGATGCGGCGATGCGCTCCTCGATCAGGCCGAGAATGATCGAATCCGAAACCAGCTGCCCGGCATCCATGATTTTCTTCGCCTCTACCCCCAGCGGCGTGCCCTCGCGCACCGCGGCGCGCAGCATGTCGCCGGTGGAAATCTGGGGAATACCGAAACGCTCGGTGATGTACTTGGCCTGGGTGCCTTTGCCTGATCCGGGACTTCCCAGCAGCATGATGCGCATCGATCAGCTCCAATTGATAGGAAACCTTGTATGTTGCCACAAATAGGCGGATACCGCCTAGCGCAGAGAAACCGCTACCCCTATGTGCAGATCCAAATCCTCTTCCTGCCCGTAACGCCTGTGTCATAAATTTGTCACCGGTCAATTGCTAGAGTTGCCAGCTATGCTAGTGTCGGAACGCTTTTTATGTCGGCGGGGAGAAGGACTACGCCCCTCTCCGCTTTATTCAACATGTCAACTCTGAACGCACTTTAAGGAACGCACAATGATCAAATCACCCTACAAGCCGCTGGCGTCGATAATCCCGCTGCTCCTCGCTACCGGTTTCGTCTTGGCCGAGGATGCGCCGTTGACCGCGGTTGTCATGCTGAGAAGCGATGTGGCGACCGAGGAGCCGCATCAAATCGACCCGGCGCTGTTGGCACAGCTCCAGGCCAAGACCGGCTATGCCTTGAAATGGACCGGCAACACACGGACCCATGCGCAACTTCTCCAGTTGCCCGCGGGTATTTCAGCCGAAAACGCAAAAGCGATCGCTAGCAAGATCGAAACTGCGGATGGGGTGCTCTGGGCCGTGGTCCAGAACGAATCGAAAGCGACGGGCTTCAGTGCCGTCTCGACCGCATCCGGCGCCTCCATCAGCGAATTCGTGATCAAGCTGAAGAGCTCGCACAAAAGTAAACCGAAGGCTGCCGAGATCGAGCGACTCTCCGCTGCCGCCGGCGCACGTCTTTCGCTCGAGAATCCGGTAGCCGGCGGCGCCTGGGTTTTTGCCCTGGAACGCTCGGTGAGCGCTGCCGAAGCCGCCGAGATCGAAAAACGCCTCGAAGCCAGCGCCGAGGTCGCCTATGCCGATGCAGTAGGCATCGCCCATGCAACGGCAGCCGCGGCGGAGGATTGGGTCACCCCTAACGACAAATTTTTCCCGGATATGTGGCATTTGCTCAGCGGCGAAGGCTCCGAATACGGCTCATCCAATACCCAGGCCGCCTGGTCGCTGACCACCGGGGACAAGAACGCGCGGATTCCCGTCGCCGTCATCGATACGGGAATCCTGTTCAGCCCCACCCATCCGGACCTGGCCAGTCACCTCGTTTATAAGAACGACGCCCAGACCGAAATCGTGGGCTGGGACATGATCACCAACAAGCAATGGGCGCGTGATGGCAACGGCCGCGACAAGAACCCTAAGGATGAGGGGACCTGGGCAAAAGTCGGATATTGCGGCGGCGGCAAACCCGAGGAAGCGGAGAACAGCTCCTGGCACGGCAGCCATGTCGCCGGCACCGTGAGCGCGGGAACCAATAACCGCATCGGCGTCAGCGGCGTCAACTGGTATGCCAAGCTCATCCCCGTCCGCGCCCTGGGACCCTGCGGCGGCGCCGAGTACGACATCTCTGACAGCATCTGGTGGGCCGCGGGCTACCCCTACGTGCCGAAAGCCAAGATTAGCCTGGAGCCGGCTAAGGTCATCAACATGAGTCTGGGCGGCCCATCGGAACAGTGTTCGGATCTCTATCAATCGGCAATCAATTTCGCCCTGAGCCAAGGAAGCGTCGTATTGGTTGCCGCCGGTAATGAAAAGTCCAATTCCGCGGGCGTTCAACCAGCGAATTGCCCCGGCGTCATCACCGTCGCCGCGGTCGACCGCTACGGCGAGTTGGCCCCCTACAGCAATTACGGCGCCGAAGTCGCCGTCGCGGCTCCCGGCGGAGACACGGGGCCGGCGGGCGAAAGGCCGGAGGACGGGATATTGTCGACGCTCAGCACCGATAAAAAAGGCCCGACCGCCGAAGGCATGAACTACGGCTACATGGACGGCACCAGCATGGCGACGCCGGTGGTCTCCGGTATCGTGTCCCTGATGCTGACGGCGGATGCCAACGGCAAGCTCACGCCGAAGAAAATCAAGGAGATTCTGATGAACACCGCCAAGCCGTTCCCCGAAGGCTCGCGCTGCACGACGACGCTCAAAGGCCTTTGCGGCGCCGGCATCGTCGACGCCTATGCGGCGGTCCAGGCGGTTCAGGCGCTGCAACAATAAGCTTTATCCCATGGCGATCTGCCGCGTCTCCGGCGCGGCAGGTCCTGCCCCAGAAAAATAATCGACTTCGGGAGACGACAGATGAGCAAATTGAATTTGAAACCATGGGTTTCCATCCTGCTCGCCGCCGTGGCCCATTCGGCCTGGAGCGCGGAGGCTGAGCTCACCGCCGTCGTCATGCTGAAAAGCGATGTCGGCGCCGATGCGCCCCACCCCATCGACTCGGCCCTGCTTGCACAATTGCAGGCGCAGGCCGGAATCCCTCTGAAATGGACCGGCAACACCCGGACCCAAGCGCAAATTCTGCAATTGCCGGAAGGCACCCCGCGCGACGCCGCCCGGACGATCGCCCGCCGCCTCGGCAAGGTGGAAGGCGTGCTCTGGGCCGAGATCGAGGGCGGAGCGGATATCGAACCCGAGGCATTCGACGCGGCAGAATCACGGGCTCCGATTACCGAAATCGTCATCAAGCTGCGCGGCCAGCTCCAGGGCGCACCTGCGCCCGCCACCGTCGACATGTTGTCGGCCGCAGCCGGAAGCGGCCTCTCCCCGACCCATGCCGTGACCGGCGCCTGGGTCTACCGGCTCGCCCGCGCTATCCCCCTGGCCGACGCGCAAACCCTGGAAAAACGTCTCGAAAGCCTCCCTTCCGTCGCCTACGCCGACCCTGTGACCTACGCAAACGCCCAAGCCGCCAGGGCCGCCTATGTCGTCACGCCGAACGACCCGTATTTCCCTGAGATGTGGTACCTCAAGAGCGGTACGGATGCCGCCGCAGGCTCAGCGAATTTGCAATCGGCATGGACCCTCACCAAAGGCTCCGCGGACATCACCGTCGCGGTACTGGATAGCGGCATCCTGTTCGATCCGACCCACCCGGATCTGGAAAACCGCTTGATCTACGAAGACGAGCTGCAGACCGCGATCGTCGGCTGGGACATGGTCACCAAGACCGCATGGGCGCGGGACGGCAACCCGCGCGACCCCATCCCCAAGGATGAAGGCAGTTGGAGAAGCCGGGGCTATTGCACATCCGACCCCAATTCGTGGCTATACAAAGCAGTCAACAGCAACTGGCACGGCAGCCACGTCGCCGGCACGATAGGCGCGGCGACCGACAACGGCGCCGGCGTCTCCGGGGTCGACTGGTTCGCCGGGATCGAACCGGTACGCGTTCTAGCCGCCTGCGGCGGAACCCTTTACGACATCGCCGACGGCATTTCCTGGGCAGCCGGCAAGGACGGCGTACCTGGCACTACGGTCAACGGCAGGCCCGCCCAGGTCATCAACATGAGTCTTGGCGGCGCGGGTGGCACATGCCCCGACGTCTACCAGGAGGCCATCGATTTTGCCTTGGCCCAAGGAGCAACCGTCGTCGTTTCGGCCGGCAACGACAGCAAGAACACCAAGAATTTCCGGCCCGCCAATTGCCGCGGCGTCATCACCGTCGCCGCCATCGGCCCCGACGGTGACCTAGCCAAGTTCGGCGCAACGACCGGCAGCAATTTCGGCGCGCAAGTCACCCTCGCCGCTCCTGGCGGGGAATTGATAAAAAAGCGGGAACACGGGGTCATTTCCACAACGAACGGCAGCAAACG
This sequence comes from Methylococcus sp., assembly GCA_028688525.1. GTDB lineage: Bacteria > Pseudomonadota > Gammaproteobacteria > Methylococcales > Methylococcaceae > Methylococcus. The sequence goes on from JAQTYA010000168.1 coordinate 4,957, forward strand.
GAGACCTTCCGAGGACGAGATGAACTACAGCTGGTACCAAGGCACCAGCATGGCAGCGCCGGTAGTCTCCGGCACGGTTTCCTTGATGCTGGCGGCAGATGCCCGCCACCTGCTGACGCCGGCGAAGATACGCGAAATCCTCACCACCACCGCCCGGCCGTTCCCGGAAAATTCGTCCTGTGCCAAGACGCACAAAGGACAATGCGGGGCAGGCATTGTCGATGCTTATGCCGCGGTCAAAGCAGTTGTTGCGCTGCAATGATGCTAGGCTAGAACAATCACCGTCTAACTAGGCCAGCAT
>JAQTYA010000047.1 GCA_028688525.1 Methylococcus sp.
CAAGCAACAGCCGCGCAAGGTAAGAGCCATCCTGCCCGGTAATCCCGGTGATAAGTGCATTTTTGTAATTCACTGCTTCAATTCCAATTTCCAATAGTTAAGAACATCTCTTAATGTTTGATCCCAAGGAACGCGCGGCATCCAACCAGTCTCCTCGGATAACTTGTCCACACAGCAACGCATTCTACGCTGCTCGGCAGGCCGCATACGATCACTTTGACAGACAATTTTAGCATCCACCCCAGCGATACCCATGAGACTTGACAAAGCATGGCGAATCAACACCTCCTTGCCAGATCCTACATTGTATATCTCGCCATTGCGTCCTCGATTTAATAACAAAAGATAGGCCACCACGATATCCCTGACATCAGTGAAATCACGCGTAACATCAATATCCCCAACAGACACTTCAGGCCGACGTATACCTAGCTGTATCTCTACAATCTGCTTTGCAAAACCCGACACAACGAACCCTTCAGACTGACCCGGCCCGATGTGATTAAAGGGTCGCGTCATCACTATCTCAAACCGACTGCTGAGCGACCACTGGAAACACAACGCTTCCGCAGCAAGTTTGCTCACAGCATAAGGGTTCCTTGGATGCGGATGATGCGCCTCCATGACTGGAAGCTCATTTTCGTGAACAAGCCCATAGACATCCGCAGACCCTATGAAAAGCATACGACCATGAAAATCAGTATCGGCTAGCGACTCCAAAAGATTAAGCGTCCCCAAGAAATTGACATCAAATGTCGCTTTCGGGTTAGCGAAGGAAGTTGGAACATGGCTCTGCGCACCGAGGTGGACGACAACTTGGGGACGAACTTCAGCCAGTGCAGCCACTAGCGAAGACCGATCTGTAAGATCATATGGTCGTTTAGGGGAAAGAAGCCGGAAACGGCGGCGCCAAGGCTCCTGCTCCAGCAATGCCCTCAAGTGCCGACCAACGAAGCCGTTTTGTCCCGTTATAAATATAGATTGCCTCAACTCACGCCCCCAACATGCTCTCGATAAGCTCTGTGATATACCTTTACCGTTTGATCAATGCATGAGCCCCAAGAAAACTCGGCCGCCCGTAATAAACCTTTTCGCTTTAAGCGCGAACGAAGCTCTGCATCCTCTAGAAGACGCGATAAGCCGTTTGCAATATTTTTCTCGTCAAGGGGATCAACCAATAGTGCAGAATCCCCTACCACCTCCGGAATCGAAGAAGCATCAGAGGCTAGAACCGGCACTCCGGAAGCCATAGCTTCAACTAGCGGCAGCCCAAAACCCTCATATTTTGAGACGTAGGCAAATATCTGCGCACCCGCATAAATAGCCGGAATGTCAACCTCCGGCACAAAGCCTAGCCGCTTAACCCCCCCACGTTGCTCAAGATATGACACCGCCCCCCCCAGAACATCCCTCCCCCAACCCTTCCCTCCCACCAGTACCAAGGGGTGACGCCTTGTCACAGACGGAGGCAAACTTCGATAAGCATCTAGCAATCGCGCCAAGTTTTTACGGGGTTCGAGAGTCGCCACAGATAATATATAGGAGACGCCGTCCAGCCCATAGCGACCCAATATATTTCGACTTGCAGCCCCCGGAGAAAACATCGACGATACCCCAAGCGGTATCGCAGTCACGCGCTCCGGCGCAACGCCGAAATACCGAATTAACTCCTGACGCACATACTCAGAATCCGTAATCAACCGAGTCGCTTCTTCAAAAACCTTTGGCATACTCCGCTCCATGACGCGGACACGTTCAAAGGGATGATCCTGAGGCGCGTGATGCCATGACAAATCATGAACCGTGCTTACTGTCGGTCCTTTATGACTAATCAATAGGTAATTGGGACTGTGGAGCAAATAGTCCCTTACACTTCCCGACCTAAAGAGGAACGATTTGTTCCTAGCCCACAGATAGGATTGCAGCGCAATGCTCTTGAACGGCACCTTGCGTCCTAAAGAGATCAATCCCCGATGCGCCGCGAGCGCAGCCTCTGGATTTTCCACCCAGCCAAACCCAGAAAAAAAACGGATACCGGACACTCCAGGATGAGTATTTAAACCGCGCATTAACTCAAGAGCATATCGGCCTATACCGGTCAGCGGGGGCTTGATAGCATCGACATTCAACAAAACAGGCACACCGCTTTCACCCAACACCACACTCACCATGCCTCCCAGCGCATATGCTTACGGAACTCAAATCAGCCCACCCTAACAAATTGGCTCCCGCTACAAAAGCGGCTTCAAGCCGGACTCAAAAATTCATGACAGGTTATAACCAAGACGACCGACGAACACCAGAATTAAGACACTTTTAATACATAGCCATTGAAACTCATAATCCCCATTCAACGGTAAGATCAAGTAAAATCGGGAGGGTGGCTGATTTCGAGAGAAGTTCGGACCCTACGAACCATATATTCCAACACCCACGATTATTAATCGTAACCATTATCTCTTCGCCAGCGCCAATTGCATCCAGGCCAATATTCTGCTAAGATTTTTATGCCCAAAGCAAGAGCCCAAGAAATTCGTGAGATTGACGCAAATGCGTTTTAGCCGCAGCCGATAATGCGCATTCTCCACATCGGCAAACATTTTCCTCCCTCTGCAGGCGGCATGGAAGTTTTCCTTTCAGATCTCGTTGCCGCTCAACGCAAAGAATGTCTTGAAGTTTTTGCGATTGTACACGGCGACCAGCTGCAGAACGATCCACCCTGGCTGGTCCGGGTCGCAGTGCTCTTCAAACTACTTTTCACACCTATAGCGCCGAGCTTTGCCTGGAGACTTCGGCGAACCATTAAACGCTTTCGCCCCGATGTGCTGCATATCCACATGCCAAATGCGTCGGCTTTTTGGGCCTTGCTGCTACCTACAGCACGGGCCCTGCCATGGGTCGTACATTGGCAGTCGGATGTGTTGGTTGAGCCACTGGCCAATAACACAAGGCATCCGGGCCTTAGCCTCGCCTATCCGCTTTACCGTCCATTCGAGCATGCCGTGCTGGACAAAGCGGATTTGATCATCGCCAGCTCCCCGCCTTATCTGGAACAGAGCGAACCACTACAGGCCTGGAAGTACAAATGCGTGGTAGTCCCCTTAGGATTGAATTTGGACCGACTGCCGGCTCAACCCATTGCACAGCGGACAGCCGATCTGCCGTGGACGGCAGGCGCCTTGCGGCTGCTGTCACTGGGACGGCTTACTTATTACAAGGATTTCGGCACCCTGATCAAGGCGGTGGCGGGCCTATACGGCGTCGAACTCGCCATCGCTGGAGAAGGCGCGGAACGGCCTCGGCTGGAGGCTCTAATCGAGCGTTTAGGACTGAGGGGGCGGATGCGGCTGCTGGGCGCGGTGCCAGAAGCCGAGAAGGTTCGGCTGCTGCAAACCTGCGATGTATTTTGCCTAGCCTCCTGCGAACGCACCGAGGCCTTCGGCATCGCCGTACTTGAAGCCATGCGCTACGGCAAGCCCTGTATCGTCAGCGATCTTGCCGGCTCGGGCATGCCCTGGCTGGTCCGGACCAGCGGCGCTGGGATTCTGGCCGAGGTCGGAAATCCCGATGACTGGCGGAATGCGATCATTCGGCTGCAAAATTCTCCCGAACTGCGCGCCAAACTGGGAAAAGCCGGCGCAGATGCCGTCGATAAGCGCTTTTCGATCGCACGGGTAGCACGCTCAATCGATGCCCTTTATCCCGTTGAAAGACCTCGCGCTCGAAATACTGCGAGTGCGAAACGAACCCTGGTCGTGATCCCGGCCCGGAATGAGGTCGCCTCGATCGGTGCAGTGATTTCGGATTTACACCGGGCCGGCTGGCAGGACGTTCTGGTTGTCAACGACCAAAGCAGCGACGATACCGCCATGATCGCCCGGGGCCTCGGAGCCGTCGTGCTCAGCCCAGTATTGCGCCTCGGCGCCTGGGGAGCGATGCAAACCGGGATTCGTTACGCCTACCGCCACGGCTTCGACAGCGTCATCACCATGGATGCCGATGGCCAACACGAAGTCGCGGCGATACCGGCCTTGCGGGCGGCGAGCGATAGGGCTGACGTCGTGATCGGCGCATGCCCGACGCGCGGCAGCTCAGCCCGGCGTATGGCCTGGGCATGGTTCAGACGGCTTGCCGGCTTTAGCCTGAGCGATCTGACTTCGGGGTTTCGGTTCTATAATCGCGGCGCGATCGAGACTTTGGCCGGAGAGGAGGCGACCCTGCTCGACTACCAGGACGTGGGCGTTCTGCTATTGCTCAGGAGACAAGGATTCCGGATCGCAGAAGTGCCCGTTGACATGAATTTGAGGCAGACCGGCAAGAGCCGGATTTTTTATTCGTGGTTTGCGGTCGCGTTCTACATGGCCGAAACTACCTTGCTTTGCCTCGCCCGCTGGGGGCACGGCAGGCATAAACTCGAGTGATGATGACTTACCAGCTTTCTTCGGCGTTTTTCGGCTCCCTGTTAGGCCTGACGATCCTTTTCCTAGTCCGGCGCGATCATATCCAACTGAGCCACGGCCTGTTTTGGCTGGCTTTCGCGCTCGCTTCGATCGTGTTCGGCGTTGCTCCCGGCTTTTCGGACTACATCGCCCGCTTCTTCGGCATCAGCTATGGACCAACGCTGGTCCTTCTGGCCGCCGTCGCCGCCCTGATCATCCGCTGCCTGCAGGCCGATATGCGCGCTACTCGATTGGAGCGCAACCTTCGGCGCCTGACGCAACGCATTGCTTTGCTGGAAGCGGATATTTCCTCGAAGGACTGGTAGCGCGTCAATAAGGCGGCCTGGCGTTGAAAGCCAGGAGAACCCGCGGCGCCCCTGGAGGCTTACCCGGCGCGTCGTAATAGTTCGCCTGAGTCATTACCAGCCCGACGGCATTGGCGTTGTTGACGGATTCATTGCTGATCGACAAATTCAAATTCCGCCCTTTGCAGTTCGCTATCGCCGCCCCCTCCAGCGAGAAATACTCATAGGTTCGATCTCTCAGCAACAGCTTGGGGAGCGACCATGCCGCGATTTCAAGGCCTTTTTCGTCGTAAAGATGGATGCTTATGCTCCCGCCGCCGAGTTGCCCCCTGTTCCGGAATGCCAGAGAGACGCCTTTCAATTCGTCGACCGGGCAGACGAAGGGCTGGTTAACGGGGAGATACGCACGCAGCCCCAGGGTAAGGTAATTCCCTGCCGTCTCAGGAACCACCACCCTATCGGCCGAACGAATCAGCCAATAACGCTCGTAGGCATACCCGACGGCATTCGATAAGCCGGAGACCGAGCATAGCAACACCCCCGCCTTCAACAAATGCCAGCGGTCATAGCGCAGCAGCGGAATGCCTAGGGCTACCCCGAGAGGTAACAGGAGCGGAATCAGATAGCGCCCCTGCACTCCGTCGAATTGCACTGATTTCGGCGGCGTCCAGATGATGTAGAAGTACAGCATGATCATCAGCGCCGTCATGCCTGTCACCGCGAAAAATCCCGTGCGGATCAGCCCTCCCCAACGGCCGGGCATCGGCCGAGTCAGGACCAACGAAAAGACGCCCCCCAGCAACATGACCAGATAGACCGTCCGGGGCAAGGGGGTATCCAGCCACCCCATGACGCCGAGGGTTCTCTCGGCAAGCGTCAGCCATTGCTGGCGCAGACTTTCGGCGACCACGCCCAGAAAGTAGTACCAGGGTTGAGACCGAAGCCAGGTGATCTGCAATTGCTGCGGCGCCCCTTCGCCGGTGCCGAGCAACAGCGCCGGCCCATCGGAAGCGACCCACAGCCCTATCACCAGCATCCCGATCGCCACCATCGCCGAAGCGACGGCGAAATAGACACGCCGCGGACCGAACCGGTCCGCAGGGATCAAGAAAAACAACAACAACAAAGGCTGATAACCGAACTTGGTGATCGCCATCAATCCCGCCGTACTGAAAAATCGCAGCTTTTCCGCTCGCGACAACAGCCCCGGCTTGAAAATAGCCTGCGTCACCACAGCCAGCCACAGGAACGATAAGGCATTGGTAAGCGAATCGGGGGACACGGATGTCGCTTGCTGCAGGGTCATCGGCAGCAAGGCGATCCAGAACAGTACCCAACGCCCGGTCGGGATGATATGGAGCGCATAAGCCGTAAGCGTCGTCGAAACGGCGAAATTAGCCAGCTTGACGCCGTAAATACTCCAGCCGATACCGGCGCCGAACCATTCCATCAGCTTGACTACCAGAGCCGATGCCAAAAATGGCAAGGGTGGATAAGTGGCACCGGCTCCCAGGGGGCTATCCTTTTGGCCTTCGGCACCGAACATATCGGCGACCTTGCGCCGCAGAGCGACCGGATCGTAAACCGGGCGCTTCACCAACCGGCAGACCTGGCCGTAGAGTTCTCCTCCGTCCGTATTCACCGCTGTGGCTTTCCCCACGAATTGCCCGCCGGCTATCTCATAGACACGAGCGAAATGCGCCGGCTCATCGGGTATGGAACAAGGCGGCATGACCGCGATCATGCCGAGGCCGAAAAACACTACAAGGAAGCAATACGCAAGAACCAGGCGGTCGGCAAACATGAGTTAAGTTTGATGATTTCAATCGGCGAGAGCGGGGACGTTTACCGAACGCGGGGCGGCAGAATCCATGCCGTGCCACTTTAATGTTTCAAATCGCATGAATCAATGACGTAAGTTGGCATATCGACCACCGGTTCAGCGCTCCGTCCGGACTTGAAATCAACCCACCGATGCTATACCGTGGCACGTCCATAAAGGCTGGGGGTGCCTGGCAAAGCGCCGGGCTGAGACACACCCTTCGAACCTGATCCGGCTGATACCGGCGTAGGGAAGCCCGCTTTCGAGCTGTTCGAAGAACCTGATCCGTATCTCCCCCGCGCCCCTTATCCGTTCCAACCTGGAGTAAGCGATGAGCGCGATTCCCCGAGAATTCCTGCACGAGGCGGTCACCGCCAAGAAAGCGTCGATCCAGCCGTTCGCGGCTTCTGAAAAAGTCTACATACAAGGCAGCCGCCCGGATATCCGCGTGCCGATGCGCAAAGTCAGCCAGTCGGACACCCCCTCTGCCCGCGGCCTGGAGAAAAATCCTCCGGTTTATGTCTACGACACCTCTGGCCCTTACACCGATCCCGCCATCTCGGTCGATCTGAGGCTGGGCCTGCCTGCTTTGCGCGAGCGCTGGATCGAATCGCGCGGAGACACCGAACAGCTGCACGGCCCGAGCTCGTCCTACGGCCTTCAGCGCCAGCACGATCCGGCCTTGGCATCCCTGCGCTTCGAGCATATCCGCGCGCCGCGCCGGGCCAAGGCGGGCGCCAACGTCACCCAGATGCACTACGCCAGACAGGGCGTCATTACGCCGGAAATGGAATTCATCGCCATCCGCGAGAACCAGAAACTGGATGCGCTGGCAGAGATGTACAAGCTCCAGCATCCGGGCGAATCCTTCGGCGCGGCCATCCCGAAAGTCATCACGCCGGAGTTCGTGCGCGACGAAGTCGCCCGCGGCCGCGCCATCATCCCCAACAACATCAACCACCCGGAATCCGAGCCGATGATCATCGGCCGCAATTTCCTGGTGAAGATCAATTGCAACCTCGGCAACTCCGCTGTCAGCTCTTCGATAGAAGAGGAAGTGGAAAAGATGCTGTGGTCCATCCGCTGGGGCGGCGACACGGTCATGGACCTGTCCACGGGAAAGAACATCCACGAAACCCGCGAGTGGATCATCCGCAATTCGCCCGTACCCATAGGCACCGTGCCGATCTACCAGGCCCTGGAAAAAGTCGACGGCAAGGCCGAGGAGCTGACCTGGGAGATCTTCCGCGACACGCTGATCGAGCAGGCCGAGCAAGGCGTGGACTATTTCACCATCCATGCCGGCATCCGTCTGCCCTTCATCCCGCTGACCGCCAAGCGCACCACCGGCATCGTCTCGCGCGGCGGCTCCATCATGGCGAAATGGTGCCTGGCCCACCACAAGGAAAGCTTCCTCTACACCCATTTCGAGGATATCTGCGAGATCATGAAGGCCTATGACGTGGCCTTCTCCCTGGGCGACGGACTGCGCCCCGGCTCCATCGCCGACGCCAACGACGAGGCCCAGTTCGCGGAACTGCGCACCCTGGGCGAGCTGACGCAGATTGCCTGGAAGCACGACGTGCAGGTGATGATCGAAGGCCCCGGCCACGTGCCCATGCACATGATCAAGGCCAACATGGACGAGCAGTTGAAGCACTGCCACGAGGCGCCTTTTTATACCCTGGGACCGTTGACCACCGACATCGCCCCCGGCTACGACCACATCACCTCGGCGATCGGCGCGGCCATGATCGGCTGGTACGGCACCGCCATGCTGTGCTACGTGACGCCTAAGGAGCACCTGGGCCTGCCCAACAAGCAGGACGTGCGCGACGGCATCATTGCCTACAAGATCGCCGCCCACGCCGCCGACTTAGGCAAGGGCCACCCCGGCGCCCAGGCGCGGGACAACGCCCTGTCCAAGGCGCGGTTCGAATTCCGCTGGCAAGACCAGTTCAACCTGTCGCTGGACCCGGAGAAAGCCCTAGAATTCCACGACGAGACCCTGCCGCAGGAAGGCGCCAAGCAGGCCCATTTCTGCTCCATGTGCGGACCGCACTTCTGCTCGATGAAGATCACCCAGGACGTGCGCGACTATGCCCGCGAACACGGTCTGGACGAGACGCAAGCCCTGGCGAAAGGCATGGAAGAAAAATCGGACGAGTTCGTCAAGACCGGAGCCGAGGTCTACCACCGCACCTAATGGTCACGATGAACGCCTCTCAGTCGAACAAACCGTCGGTCAAACCCGGCGGCCTGCCTCTCTTGGGTCATATCCTGGAATTCGGCAAGAACCCGCATGCCTTCATGATGGCCTTGCGGCGCGAGTTCGGCGACGTCGCCGAATTCGGGATGTTCCACCAGCGCATGGTGCTGCTCACCGGCAGTCAGGCCAGCGAGGCCTTCTACCGCGCCCCGGACGAGGTGCTCGACCAAGGTCCGGCCTACAAGATCATGACGCCGATCTTCGGCCGCGGCGTGGTGTTCGATGCCCGCATCGAGCGCAAGAACCAGCAGCTGCAGATGCTGATGCCGGCGCTGCGCGACAAACCGATGCGCACCTACTCCGAGATCATCGTCGCCGAAGTCGAGGCCATGATTCGCGACTGGAGCGAGGCCGGCACCATCGACCTGCTCGAGCTCACCAAGGAACTCACGATCTACACCTCCAGCCACTGCCTGCTGGGCTCGGAATTCCGCCACGAGCTGAACGCCGAATTCGCCGAGATCTACCGCGACCTGGAAATGGGCATCCAGCCGATCGCCTACGTCTTCCCCAACCTGCCTCTTCCGGTATTCAAGCGGCGAGACAAAGCCCGCGTCCGACTGCAGGAGCTGGTGACACAGATCATGGAGCGGCGCGCCCAATCGCAGAAGCGCAGCACCAATGTGTTCCAGATGCTGATCGACGCCAGCTACGACGACGGCAGCAAGCTCACGCCCCACGAAATCACCGGCATGCTGATCGCCACCATATTCGCCGGCCACCATACCAGTTCGGGCACCACCGCCTGGGTACTGATCGAACTGCTGCGGCGTCCGGAATACCTGCGGCGGGTGCGGGCGGAGATCGACGCGCTGTTCGAAGCCCACGGCCAAGTGACTTTCGAATCGCTCCGGCAGATGCCGCAACTGGAAAACGTCATCAAGGAAGTGCTGCGGCTGCATCCGCCGCTGATCCTGCTGATGCGCAAGGTCATGAAGGATTTCGAGGTCCAGGGCATGCGTATCGAGGCCGGCAAGTTCGTCTGCGCCGCGCCCTCCGTCACCCACCGGATTCCCGAACTGTTCCCCAACCCGGAACTGTTCGATCCCGACCGCTACACCCCGGAACGGGCCGAGGACAAGGACTTGTACGGCTGGCAAGCCTTCGGCGGCGGCCGGCACAAATGCTCGGGCAACGCCTTCGCGATGTTCCAGATCAAGGCCATCGTCTGCGTCCTGCTGCGGAACTACGAGTTCGAGCTGGCCGCAGCGCCCGAATCCTATCAAGACGACTACAAGAAGATGGTGGTCGAACCGGCCTCGCCCTGCATGATCCGCTACCGCAAGCGCAATGCGCCGGCGGCCGTGGATGCAGAGGCTGGCACCGATGAGACGCCGGCCGAAATCATACGCGGCGTTTTCCGGGTGGCCGTCGACTGGGACCTGTGCAAGGGCCACGGCAACTGCATGGCGGAAGCGCCGGAGATTTTCCGGGTCGACGAAGACGGGCGATTGACCCTGCTCTGCGAAACGCCCAATCCCGCTCTCGCCGAAAAAGCCCAGGCCGCGGAAAAATTCTGCCCGACCCGGGCCATTAAGATCCTGCCCCAAAACGCTTAAGATGCTGCTCTCGCTCCGTTACAATTTCCTGTTCGTCCACATCGCCAAGACCGGCGGGACCAGCGTGCGCGATTCGCTGTGGCGCTACAAATGGACCGATCCGGCGCGGATTCCGCAATTCCTGTGCAGCAAGCTCAGCGGGCTCGCCGGCCACGAGATCGGCGCCAAGTTTCCGCGCCACGCCAAGGCCATCGCCGCCATGGAGATGCTGCCGCGCGAGCTGTACCAGAAGCTGTTCAAGTTCGCCTTCGTGCGCAATCCTTGGGATTTGCAGGTCAGCTCCTTCCACCACATCCAGCGCGAGCGCCCCGACCTGCTCGAAGGCATCGACGGCTTCGAGGCGTTCCTGCGCTGGAAGCTCGATCCCGAGCGTCCGCCGCAGTACCACGCCGACATGTCGATCGAACTCCAGACCGACTACCTCATCGACCTGCGCGGCAACCTCATCGTCGACTTCGTCGGCCGCTACGAGCGCCTCGCCGAGGATTTCGAAGAAGCTTGCCGCCGCATCGGCATCGAATGCCCGGAGCTGCTGCACAGCCGCAAGGCCCAGGACCGCAGCAAGGACTACCGGCGCTATTACAGCGACGCCACCGCGGAACTGATCGAAGCGCACTACCACCCGGACATCGAACGCTTCGGCTACCGTTTCGACGAGCCGTTTCTGTGACGGAGCGGCCCGCATCCATCCTGATCGTCCGGCTCGGCGCCATCGGCGACATCGTGTTCGCCTCCGCGCTGATTCCTGTATTGCGGCAGGCGTTTCCCGGCGCTCGCCTGGTTTGGCTGGCCGACGAAGCCTACAAGGATTTGCTGATCCACAACCCTAGGCTGGACCGGATCGCAGCCTGGCCGCGCTCTCGCTGGGCCAAGCTGAGGACAGAGGGAAGCTACGGCACGCTTCTGAAGGAATTCCGCGCACTGGTGAAAAACCTCAGGGAGGAACGCTTCGACTGGGTGCTGGACCTGCAAGGGCTCATGAAAAGCGGCTTGTGGGCCGCGCTGGCGGGCGGCAAGACCCGCATCGGACTCGGCTCGCGCGAAGGCAGCCAGTATCTGATGACTCGGTGCGTCGACCGCCGCACCGAGTCCTATGCCATCGGCAACGACTACTTCAAACTCGCCGTAGAACTGGGACTGGACACCGCCGCCTTCGCCATGGATTTCGTGCCCGGCGACGAGGCTTGCGCAGAGGCCGATGGCATCCTGGATGCGCTCGGCGTCGCCGGAACTTACGCGGCGATCTTCCCCTTCACCACCCGTCCGCAGAAGCACTGGATCGACGAACACTGGTCGGCTTTGGCCGATAGAATCAGCAGCCGCTATGGCTGGCCCGTCCTCATGCTGGGCGGCCCGGGCGACACCGAGCGAGCCGCTGGAATTCAAAGCCGCTGCGGCTCGGATCTGAAGAACCTCGCGGGAAAAACCGGACTGGCCGTCAGCGGCGCATTGATCCGGCGCGCCGGTTTAGGCATCGGCGTGGATACCGGGCTGACCCACATGAGCATCGCCCTCGGGCGCCCCACCCTCGCCCTGTTCGGCTCCACCGCCCCGTATCTGGAAACCGGCCGCAGCGACGCCGTGGTGCTCTACGATGCCCTGCCCTGCTCGCCCTGCGAACGCCGCCCCACCTGCGACGGCGCCTTCACCTGCATGGCGCAGCTCACGGTCGAAAAGACGCTCGCCGCCGTCGACGGCATCCTGAAACAGGCCTAGGTGTCAGGCCCTCAAACCAGCACCCGCCCGGTCAGCCGCTCAAGTATCTTGAGCGGCGAGGTGGCGGGATCGCGCATAGCTTCCACAGGAAGGTAAAAGGTCTGCTCCAGCAGAAATTGGCCGGACATGACCGCATGCGAGGCCTGATCGGTAAACACCATCCAGGTGGTGGACGGCGGAAAATCGAACGGCGCCTGATCGGCTTCGGCTTGATAAGCCAGGTCCGCTTTCATCTTGTCGTGCAGTTGCAGCATGTAATGGTCGTAGGCGCTGCGCCGGCTCTTGGTCAGGCCGAAGAACTGCAGCAACGGGCCGCTGCCCGGCAACGGCGCCGGGATGGAAGACAGGAAGCGCTTCGCCATGGGCTCGAACGCCTCGCCCAGCCGCCAGCAGCGGGGACGGCCTTCCGGATTCACATTGCTGAACACCCGCAGCAACCTTCTCCCCTGCACCGGTGACGAAGGGAAGGCATCGACGTGCAAACGGGTATCGTCCTTACGCCAAGAACTAGCGCGGCCTGCCGCTTCCACCGGCCTGAAGCTGGTGCGTCCCTGGACCGCCGCGGCACCATACTCCGGTAGCAGCTTCGCCACCAAACCGCTGGCCTGGCTCGCGAACCGGGCCATCAGGCTCCTCAAGGCTTCCACGTCGGCCACCGCAGGGCCGGTCCCGTGCAGATCTCCGCTGACCGCATCGAAGCTGACATTTTTGCTCTTGCCCACGGTGGCGGGCGATAAAAAGGCTTTTTCGTTTTCCGCGATCCGGAATCCGAGTTTCGGAAAATACAGGACTTTGCCCTGTTCGATTTCGCTCAGCGCCATACCGCGCTGATCCCCGGAAAACGCGGTCTCCCAATCCGCGGTATCGAACTCGAAGATTCTGCTCATATGCTGTACCGCCCTCCTGCTGCCTCGTTGTTATGCGACTCACCCACGGCTCGCCACGCCATACGGTTCGGCAACCACTATCGGCGGACGCCCGAGAATCAGATCGGCCACCAGCCGCGCGGAGGCCGGCGCCATAGTCAAACCATTGCGGAAATGGCCGCAGCTCGCATAGAGATTGTCGATCGACGGCACCGCTCCGATGAAGGGTATACCGTCCGGCGACCCCGGCCGCAGCCCCGCCCAATGGCCGACAACCGGGGCCTTGCGCAGCGGCGGCAACAGCCGAACGGCAAACTCCCGCAGTAAGCGCGACGCCGCCTCATCCGGCGTCTTGTCGAACTGCCGGTGCTCCACCGTACTGCCGCAAAGCACCACGCCGTCTCGGCGCGGAATCAGATAGCGGTCCTCCGCCAAAACAATGCTGCCGAGCAGGTCAGGAGAAGCCTGAAAGGCGAGCATCTGCCCCTTGACCGGCTCCACCGGCAGACCCGGAACCAAATCGCTCAATACCCTTGCTGACCAGGCGCCGGCAGCAACGAGATAGGTCTCAGCTTCGAAATACCCGGATTCGGTCGACGCCCGGACCACCCGGCCGCCATGCATTTCCAGCCGGGTCACGGCAGCATGCTCCTCCAACTTGACCCCAAGCCTGCGGACATCCGCCAGCACAGCCTGCAACAAACGCGGATTGCGTACCTGGGCGACCTCGGGCAACAAAATCGCCGGCGCGGAAACGTCGGCAAGCTGGGGCTCCAAGATGCCCGGCTCGCCCCATCGCCAGCTGACGCTATGCGCTTCGCACCACGCATCGGCCCGCGCACAGTCCTCCGGATCCAGCACCAGCAAGCCGCTCTGCCGCCATTCGGGGTCCAGACCTGTCGTCTCCAACAGTTCGGCGGCCAGCTCCGGATAGCTGCGCTGGCTCCATGCGCAAAGCGCGGTGACCGCTTCCGGCATACGCCAAGGATAGAGCGGCGACAAGATGCCGCCGCCGGCCCAGGACGATTCGCGCCCGACCGGCCCCTGGTCCGCGACGCGGACCGACAGACCCGCCCCGGCCAATTCGCGGGCTGCCAGTAGCCCGCTGATGCCGGCCCCGATAATGAGGATATCGGTCATTGTCACCGTCCTAACCGAATTGGGAGATAGAGGCATCCCGCCGCCATCACATGGGATGCAGGCCAGGCGCAGGGTCTTTGACGACCGGCGTAGGCGCTATGCCCCGTGCCTTCTGTAATGCATTGAGACGCGCTTCGAGCTTGTTCAATGCCGTTTCGAGGGAGACGTCCATCACTACGATATCGCCCATCGACAGGATGACGCGCGCAAGCTCCGGGATCCTCACGCCGCTCGCCGATTCGATATAGACCGGCTGCACATAAAGCAGGGAGCGCCCGACCGGCACGATGATGATGCGGCCGCGCGTGAGATGGGACCCTTTCTGGTCCCACAAAGCAAACTCTTTGGCGATTTCGGCGTCCTGATCGATCATCGCGCTGACCTGCGCCGGGCCGTCAACTTGTACATCTTTACGGTATTGATAGAGTGCGATCGATTTGGAATAAGGCAGGCCGCACGCATCGGGCCGCAGAGCCCCGCCGATCGCCAGCACGCTCATGTTGTTGCGTCCAACCGGCGTCATCGGGTTGATCAGCACGAAATTCTGCACGTTGTCGCAACCGTCGAGCTCAGTCGTGAAGTAATAAGGCGCAACCGTCTGAGTGATGCTCCTGCCATCCCTGAGCTTCACATCGACCTTGGCGAACTCCCAGGTTTCCGCCTGTTGGTAGAACAGCTCGGGCTGGGTTTGGTGGTATTTGGCGTACATCCGCATCTGAATTTCGAAGAAATCGTGCGGAAACCGCAATTGCTCGCGCAACAGCGGGGACATAGCACTGGCGTCCTTAAACAAGCCGGGATAGGCACGGATATACCCCTGCAGCATGGGATCGTCGTGATCCACGACGTAATAATCCAGCGAGCCGTCGAAGGCATCCACTACGATCTTGACCGAGTTGCGGATGTAATTGAATTCACGCTCCTTCATATCGCCGCGGAACCGGTAGCGCGTCCGTTTGGACACGGGATAGGTATCCAGCGTGGTATAAGCATCGACTACCCAATAGATCCGCTGTGGGGTGACTACGATATAGGGATCCCGGTCCAGCGCCAGGAAAGGCGTGACCGTCTTGATCCGCTCGATGATATTCCGGTGGAACAGCGCCTGACTGCGTTCGTCGATGTTGATCGAGAAAAACAGTTTCTCGTCGCGGAAATAAATGGACAACAGCAATCGGCGCAGCAGCGAGGAAATCGGAACGCCGCCGTCGCCCGAGTAATTTTGGCTGGAGCCTTGATCGAAACTGGAGATGTCCACGATGTTCAGCCGGTTGGGAACAATCGCATAATCCAAATTTTCCAGGCCGAAATAGATGTCGGGCTTCTCCGTGCTCAAGCCGACGCCAGAAGTCATATTCAGGTCGCGCAGCCACCATTCCATCGGCTGATCTCCGGACTGCGCCGCCGGCGTGATTACCGCCCCATAGCCATGGGTGTAGCGTAGGTGGATGTTCTCCCAGTTACGGGCTTCTTGCGGCAGCTTGCCCAGGTTGATTTCCCGCGCAGCAAGATTGACCTGCTCGATCCTGCCATTGACCGTATAGCGCGCCGTGTCGACCTCGGTGAAACTGTAATAAGGCCGGATGCCCTGGAGCTGTTGGTATACGTCGTCTAGGTACTCCGGATCCCAGACCGGGATATTGTGCAGATGCTCGCGCAGGTGCGGATCTAGGGTTTCCGAGCCCTCGGGCACCGCCGTAATGTCGATGGTCCTGATTTCGTCGAGATCGTATGCCGCCAGTGTCGCCTCGATGTTGTACTTCATGTACTCGCGCTCGGTCTTCACCGGGTTCGGCTTGACCAGAAAGCGGTCGATCAACTCGGGGACGGTATGGACCATGCGCAGTCCTTCGGCCGAAAGCCAAACCAGACCACACACCAGCACCAGCTTGAGTCCCTTGCGGCTCTGCACGTACCACAGGCCCACGACCACGCCTAGCACCAGGGCAACGGCCTGCGCCCACAGCAGCGGCAGGTCGTAACGCATTTCGATCAAGCCCGGTCCGAAAAACACCGGTTCGTGCACATCTACGTAAAGCAGCTCATCGCGCTCCAGCACATAACCCCAGGCGGCAATTACGGCGACCAGCCCAAACAGCAGATTCAGATGAATGCGGGCACCACTGGGCCAGGGCCGCCTATGCGCTGGTGAGAACTCGTGCTCCACCCAGTACAGCGCCGCCATCATCAGGGCGAGAATGCCCGAACACAGCAGCAATTCCGATTGAATTAGAATCAGGATCGGAACCCGGAACATGTGATAGCTGACGTCTTCGCCATACACAGGTTCGGTGACGCCGGATGGCGGCGCCAAGAAGAACAGCAGGCCCGACTCCCATTCGTGATAGAACGGTAGTGCGACAAGTACAGCCAGGAAGATTGATAGTGGCAGATAAACCGGCAAGGCCCCGATCTGGAACAGCCGCAACCAGCGACGGTAACGCGACTTGTCAGCGGAGGCTTCGTAAATCGTCTGGTCTACCCCCAGATACTGGGACGCGGCCCAGAAATTCAAGAAGAACACCAGGAAAAAGAACAGGGTAACGCCGCCGGAAAGAATGTAGCGGTACAGGAAACGCAGCCAGAAATAGGCTCCGAGCTCCAGCGACTCGAACCACCACCAGTCCACTAGGAAATGCGTCGCAGCGAGTACGAGCGCCAGCGACACGCCAGCCAGCAATACAATGACCACGGCTGCGACGATCAGCAGTCGTTTCCAGTTTCCCATATCGTCCTCGTTCGGCGTCGTATTACTCGTGTAGGTGTAGGCTTGCAGGGGTGTGAAACGCGAGCGGCAGGCGCATGCTCCGGCGTGAGCGGCTCCGCCCATACGGACGAGACCGAGCCGCTAGATGATACCCGACTGCCCTGCAAACCGATAGGCGAGACCGGCGCGGCATGCGCTGCCAGAATAATTCGGATAAACTAACCCGGATTCGGGAAAACAAGGCTTTACGGAGCCGTCGTCCCGCACGAAAACGCGCAAGAAACTTGGTCCGGCCCATTTGACTCGTTACGTCCAAATCTTCGTTCTGTGCCTCACCGCATTGATCCAGCTCGGCGCGCCGCTGGTCCATGCGCATGCGCCGGGGGACAGCTACGACAGTCATCTGCATATGCCCGGGCTGGAGTTCATGGAGCGCCTACGGGAAGAAGGGTTGCACGCGCCGGATGCCGAACCGGAATCGCCCCTGGTGGTCGATATGCAGGGCGGAATTCTGGAATCGGCGCGCTCCTTACGGCCTAGTCCATCCTGTACACCCTCTATCGACGCCAATGTCTGCCGGACCGAGCCGGAAACGCATAGGTTCGACTTAGCGAAGACTCCGCTACCCGCCCCGTTTAACACTCTCGCCTATCTTTCTCCGCTAACCTCTCCGCCGCAAGCTCGCGCCCCTCCCCGCTGAATCAGGCTCTCGCGCCGGGACTCTTCCCGCGCTCACAACGGCACCCTCTGCAACGCTTTAAGCGCCCTGGGGCGTCGGCTTTGTTGACTTGATTATTACCGGTACTGCCGATGACTATCCATCCTGGACTCTTCGGAATCTTGATTGTATTAGCCCCGCTCAGCTCCCACGGCGCAGCGGAGGCCTATGCCGAACCGTCCGGCCTACTGCCTTTCGACAGCAGGCTGAACTTGCACACCGTTGTGCAAAACACCTTCGAACACTACCCGCAAACTGCAATGGTGGATGCCATGCGCCTGGAAACCGGCGCCCTGGGCCAGCGCAGCGATAGCTGGATTCCGGGCTATCCTCAGATCTACGTCCAGAACAACCAGAACGTCGCCGGCGACGGCGAAGGCATGACGCAGTGGGGCTATCAAATCCCAGTCTGGCGCTGGGGACAACGGGACGCCAGCCGAGCCGTCGCCGACAAAGCGGCTGAAAGCACCGAACAATTCGGACGGGGACTGAAGCACGAGGTCGCCGGGCTGGTTCGGGACAGTCTATGGAACCTCAAGATGACCCAGAACCGACATGAATTCGCCAAAACCGTTTACGAGGTGTCCCTCAAACTGGTCGAGACGGTGAATCGGCGGGTCGAACTCGGGGACATGGCTCAAGGCGATTTGCTGCTGGCCGAAAGCGACTCGCTGGAAAAGAAAACGTCGCTGACTCAAGCGGCAGTGGACCTTCAACATGCCCACCAAGCCTACGCGAATTTGAGCCGCATGCAGACCGCTCCGGAACAATTCGACGAAGAGCTGTCCAAGACGGCGGCAATCAGCGAGGAGCACCCTCAGGTCGCCGCCCTGAATGCCATGATCGAGCGCGCCCAGGCCGATGTAGAATTCGTCCGCGAGTGGAAACAAGGCACTCAGCCCACGGTTCTGATCGGCGCTCAGCATCGCGCCTTTTACACCAAAGGCACCCAGACCGACACCAATCTGGTCCTGCAGATACCCATCGGAGGCGATGCCTATAACGAGCCCTTCGTCGCCCAGGCCAATCTCACACTGACCCAAAAAATCACCGAGCGGGATAATCTGATGCGCATGCTGCAAAGAGCGCTCAAGCAAATCCAGCAAACCCTGGAAGCCGACCGCAAGGCTCTGGAAATTGCCAAAAACCGGAGAGCCATGGCCGAAACCCTCATCCGGATGAACCGGATCGCACTGGAGACGGGTGAAATCCAGCTCATCGACTTTCTCAAAGTGCAGACCACCGCTCAGGCCGCCATCTGGGACGCCATGCAGAAAGAAATCCAGCTCAAGCGGGATACCGCCGCTTACAACCAAGTCGTAGGGGTCACGCCATGAAGCCGCATTTTCTGTCCGCTCTCGCCGGCCTGCTGCTGGCTCAAAGTCTACAGGCCGACGCGCTGGTTAAACTGGACGCGCAGCAAATCGAACATCTCGACGTTCGCGTCGCCAAACCCGAGGTCGTCGATGCGCTGCCGCTGGCCTGGGCGCCGGCACGCGTCGTCATACCTCCGGACCGGGAATTCATCGTCAGCGCCCCGCAGGCCGGAGTAATCAGCCGGATCGAGGTCGCCCTGGGCTCGTCCGTTGCGGCGGGGCAAGTCGTCGCCGAGATGCAGAGTCCCGACCTCTTGTCCCTGCAGCGGGATCTCCTCAACGCCTCGACCGAATACGAACTCTCACGATCCAAGCTAAACCGGGACCAGAAGCTGCTCGACGAAGGCGTCATTTCCCGCTTGCGCTGGCAGGAAACCGGCAGCGCCTTCGACAAGGCCCAGGCTAATCTACGCCAGGCTGAGCAAGTGCTGGCGGCCAGCGGTATGAGCTTGAAGGAAATCGCCGAACTCAAGCGCTCCCGTGGAATCGGCAACACGCTGGTCCTTCGCACACCTATCCGAGGCGTGCTGCTGGAGCGCTTGGCCACCGTCGGGCAGCGGGTCAGCATGCTCGCGCCTTTGTTCCGCATCGGCAACGTCGATCAGCTGTGGCTGGAGATCGACATGCCACAGGAACGCCTCCGGGAAATCCGCATCAAGGACCGGGTCGAGTTGGAGTCGCCAAGGATTCGGGCGACCATCATCGAGGTCAGCCAGAACGTCCGGCCGGACAGCCAGAGCGCCCTGGTCCGCGCGGTGATCGACGAACATGACGACAGCGTCCGAGCCGGCCAGAACATCAACGTCCAGATCATGCACGCCAGCACCGACTTCATCTGCCGAGTGCCTATAGCCGCCGTAATCAGCGAAGAAGGGCAGCAATACGTGTTCGTTCGGACGAGCGAAGGCTTTACGGCACGCCCGGTCAAGGTCGCCGCCGTCGACGGACACAAGGCCATCATCCACGAAGGATTGGCCGCCGACGATCATGTTGCCGTTCAGGGCGTCGCCGCGCTGAAAGCCGCCTGGACCGGGCTGGGTGGAGGCGGAGAATGAGCCGCTTGATCCAATTCGCGCTCACCCAACGCCTGCTGGTCATCCTCCTGACCGCCCTGCTGGCCGGTGCAGGCTATGTCGCCACCATCAACATTCCGATCGATGCCTTTCCCGACGTGTCCCCCACGCAGGTCAAAGTGATCGTCAAAGCCCCCGGCATGACGCCGGAGGAAGTCGAGACCCGCATCACTGCCCCCATCGAGCTAGAGCTGCTCGGCATCCCCAAGCAAACCATGCTCCGCTCCATCGCCAAGTATGCACTGACCGACATCACCATCGATTTCGAGGAAGGCACCGACATCTACTGGGCACGGCAGCAGATTGCCGAACGCTTGAATACCGTGTGGGGCAATCTGCCAGACGGCGTCGAAGGCGGGATGGCGCCGATGACCACGCCGCTGGGGGAAATGTTCATGTTCACCGTCGAGGGAGACGATTTCACTCTCATGGAGCGGCGAAACCTGCTGGACTGGGTGATCCGGCCTGCGTTACGCACGGTCCCAGGAGTAGCGGACGTCAACACCTTGGGCGGCGTAGTACGCAGCTTCGAGATCATCCCCAATAACGCCAGCCTATCGTCTCGCGGCATCACCACGGAATCGCTGATCGCCGCACTCAAGGCCAATAACCGCAACGACGGCGCCGGGCGCCTGCAGGAGGGCGAGGAAGCGCTGCTGGTCCGCGCCGAAGGCCAGATCCGCGATCTCGACGATGTGCGCGCCATTGTCGTCGCCAACCCAAACGGGGTCGCGATCACGGTCGGAGACGTGGCCGAGGTGCGCATCGGTGCACTGACGCGGTATGGCGCGGTCAGCCAAAACGGCAGCGACGAAGCCGTAGAAGGGCTAGTTCTGGGGCTGCGCGGCGCAAATGCCCGCGAAGTGGTCGAAGGCGTCAAGCAGAAGATCGAGGAAATCAAGCCCGCCCTCCCGAAAGGGATCACTCTCAGCGTGTTCTACGATCGCAGCGACCTGGTCAACCGAGCCACGCACACCGTCGTACGCGCCCTGGTAGAAGCCATCGTACTGGTTCTCATCCTGCTGATGGCATTCCTGGGCGATTTGCGCGCAGCCCTGACAGTCGCCTGCATCCTGCCGCTCTCGGCGTTGTTCACCTTTCTGCTGATGCACCAGTTCGGCCTTTCCGCCAACCTGATGAGCCTGGGCGGACTGGCCATCGCCATCGGCAAACTGGTGGACCCGGCCGTGGTGGTCGTAGAGAACATCACCACACATCTGGCCGATCCCAAAATGCAGGGCAAGCTCCCGCGTCTGCACCTGATCTACCGCGCCATGCGCGAAGTGACCGCGCCGGTGGTCTCGGGCGCCCTCATCATCGCCATCGTGTTCGTGCCTCTACTATCGCTGCAAGGATTGGAGGGCAAGCTGTTCCGGCCTGTCGCCTTCACCAACGTGTTTGCGATGGGCGGATCGCTATTCATGTCGCTGCTGGTCATTCCCGTCCTCGCCTCCTTTCTAATGCGCAAGGTCAAACACGAAGAACCTTGGCTGGCGCGCAAACTCCATCAGATCTACGAACCGATGCTGCATTGGGCATTGGACCATAGCCCGACGGTCTTCATGATTGCCGGGATATTGCTGGTGTTAACGGTGACGATCTACTCCCAAATCGGCAAAACCTTCATGCCGACACTGGACGAAGGCAGCATTATCGTCCAGGTGGAAAAGCTGCCCTCGATTAATCTGGAGCAGTCGGTGCGGCTGGACCAGCAGTTGCAGAAAGCGCTCCTCGACCATGTCCCCGAGGTCGACCGGGTCGTTTCCCGTGTCGGTGCGGACGAAATCGGACTCGATCCTATGGGCCTCAACGAGACCGACAACTTCGTAGTACTGAAGCCGGAAAGCCAGATGCATGGCAAGACTCAGGAAGAGGTGGTCGAAGACATCAGGAAAGTACTGGACACGCTGCCAGGGATCGCGTTCGGCTTTACCCAGCCGATCCAGATGCGAGTTACCGAAATGCTCACCGGCGTCCGCGGCGACGTCGCGGTGAAGCTTTACGGTCCGGACCTCGGCGTGCTCAACGAAAAAGCCGAAGCTATTGCTGAAGTCATGCGCTCTATATCCGGCGCATCCGACGTATTCACTATGCGCAACGCAGGCATGCAGTATCTCCAAGTCAGAATCGACCGACTGGCAACGGGACGCCTCGGGCTGGACGCGGATACCCTAGAGCGCATGCTGCGAGCCCAGATCGAAGGGCTCAAACTGGGTATCGTGCAGGAAGGCATCAAGCGGACACCCTTGCTGCTGCGAGCGGCGAGCGACCCCGAACAACTTGCGTTGCTTCAAGTCACCCTGCCCGACGGGCGGCGCGTACCACTATCCGCAGTCGCCCACGTCGAACGTACGGAAGGGGCGGTAGCCATCAGTCGGGAACGGGGACAACGCTTTGCCGTTGTCCGGGCAAATGTGCAGGGAAGGGACTTGGTCGGCTTCGTAGAGGACGCGCGCAATGCGGTATTGGAGCGCATAACGCTTCCAGCGGGCTATTACTTGACCTGGGGAGGCCAGTTCGAAAATCAACAACGCGCTGCGAAACGATTATCCATCGTTATCCCGATATCCATTGGCCTGATCTTCCTCTTGTTGTTTACCACGTTCGGCTCGGTTCGGCAGGCGGTGTTGGTTTTGACCAATGTTCCGTTTTCGCTGGTCGGCGGAATCGCCAGCCTATGGCTATCCGGCGAATATCTGTCGGTGTCTGCTTCGGTAGGCTTCATTTCCCTGCTGGGAATCGCTGTACTGAACGGTGTGGTGATGGTGACTTACTTCAACCAATTGCGCGCCGTTGGGCTTTCTATGGATGAGGTCGTCCGAATTGGAGCCTCGCGCCGCCTGCGACCGGTGCTGATGACCGCCAGCATCGCCGCCTTCGGCCTCATTCCTCTGCTGTTCGCTACCGGGCCAGGCTCGGAAATCCAACGGCCATTGG
>JAQTYA010000048.1 GCA_028688525.1 Methylococcus sp.
CGACCGGGGAGCTGGTTACGGTGCCTTCCGCACCGACCATTTCGACTTGCAATGCATAGCTGAGGCTTGGAGTTGCGCTGGGTGAGGGGATGATTGCGGTCGGAGCCGGCGTAGCCGTCGGAACCGGCAAATCCATCACCGTAAAGCCGTTGACGGCGTCGGAAGCGGTAAGCCCCTCAGCACCGGCGAAGTGGGCCTCCAACGTTGCCGTTCCGGGGGTCGCAGGCGAGTTCAGCGAGCAACTCGCATTCCCGCTGGCGTCGGTGGCGGCTGAGCAAGCGGTGCCACCGAGCTGGAAGTCGATCCATTCCCCTCCAAGCTGCACTGCGGGCTGAGCCGAAACGTCGGTCAACGACGCCGTAACGGTGATCGGAGTATCCGCAGTCGCGGACGCCGGGCTGAGGTTCAGGCTAAGGAAAGTGACGTGTTTGCCTTCGTTCCAAATGACCTGTACCGGATTGGATGTGACCGGGGAGGTATTGACGGTGGTCGACGCGATCACGTTGTCTACGCCGGCGAACACCGCCGTATAGTCGAACGATGCATGGCCTTGTGCATCCAGATTGGCCGTCCTCACCTGCGGATTGGCGCCGGTCACTGAGAAGGAGACGGGGGTGCCGGCCGGCAGGTCCGCATAATGGAGAGTCGCGGTGAAGGTTTTGGAGGCGCCTTGAGCGGGATTGGGGGCAACCGTGCTCGGCGATAGTTCCAGCGAGGGTGCCGCCGGCGAGGCTGTGTAAGTGCAGGTACCGGACGTGTCCGTGATCCGGAACACGGCGTTGCCCATGGCGGCGTAGATGCACATGTCCGGACCGACGATCAGGTAATTCGCGCCGGCATTGCCCGTCAGCAGCGTGCTGCTCAAGGACGGCGGACTGGTCGTGAGGTCCATGATGCCGATGCCGCCGGGAATGTTGCCGTCAGCAGCGAAGCTGAGCGCTAGGGATTCGGCATCGCTGTTGGCTTGCTGTCCTCTGGCCAGCACGCCCAGGTAGGTGGTGCTGATGCCGGATAACGGGGTCACGGCAGGTGTGGCGGGGCCGTTGGTGCCGCTGATTTGGGTTATGCCCGCCTTGCCTCCGAAGACCGACCAGGCGTAGATCGCTCCGCTAGGCGCGAATGCCAGTGTTCCGTTCGGGGTGCCGGTTAGAGTGGTGTACACCGATACGGAGGGGGATGCTCCGCCCGGATCGGAAATCCGCCAGACCGAGGGGTTGTCCGAGCCGCCGCCGCCGCACGAGTCGTCGGTAAACAGATCGCCGCTGCGCGGGTCGATGGAAATATAGCCCGGGCAGGTCAGTCCCGAAGCGACGGTGCGTATTACCGAGCCGTCGGCGGGGTTGATTTGGAATACGGCCCCGGTCGTGAAATTTCCGGTCGTTGCGTCGCGGCTCGCATAAAGATTTCCGGACGCATCGAACGCTAGTCCGGACAACGTCGGGCCGAGGGCTGTTGTAGTCAGCAAGGTGCTGCCGCTGGCTACACCGCCCCCCGGCGGGAATTTATAGATATTGCCGCTGGGTCCCTCGGCGACGTAAAGGTTTCCGGCCGTGTCGAACGCCAGCCCGCCTGCGCCGATGCATCCGAAATTGATGTTGCCGTAGGAAAAACTTTGAGAGACGAATCCCGTGGCATAGGGAGTTACAAGGAAGCCGGGGGCGGCTATCGGATTGCCATTGCCGCAGCCGTTGGCGATGCCGTTGACGAAGTTCACCGTGCCCGTGGCGGGGACGGGCAGATTGCCGTCCGTGACGTCGGTCGCGGTGTAGGTCACCGTTTCGGCGACCTGATCGACGGCGGTGAACTGGATTTGGCCGTTACTGTCGGTCAAGGGCGGCGTTGGGCCGGTCATGACCGAATGGCCGGTCTGGTTGAGCTGGACGAGCTTGCCCGGCGCAGGCCGGCCGAGCGCGTCCTGCAAGGTCAGCGTAATCGTCGTCGTACTTACTCCATCGGCGGTGACGGAGGTGGGGAAAGCGTTGAGGCCGGCGTTCGTGGCGGGAGGCGTCAGGAAAGCGACTTTTACTTTTTGGTCCAGTGTAATGCCGTCAGTTACGTCCGTTGCAGCGAAGGTTAACATCTCGGATGTAAAGTCTTTGACCAGAAATACGGCAATGCCTGTTTCTGGACTGGACACAGCGCTCGAGGGGGTAATAATGGCGCTGCCTGTTCCATCGGAGAGAGATACCTCTTTTCCCCCAACGACATTCCCGTAATTATCCGCTAGGCGAACTTTTATGGAAACCTCTGTCGATCCGTCAGCTTGAACGAGAACGGGTACTGCTGAATCACCGGGGAGCAGGAGGTTACCAGGGCCAATGCCGTGAACTTCTGATACGGAGGGGCTGACAGCCCCTGCCGTTTGGGACGTGAGATGCTGGTGCAATATAGGTAAATTTGGAGAGCCGAGGCCGACGTGCGCGAAATCGCTTCCCATTGAAGCTGCACTGTGAAACGCGCTTGTATTTGAAAGCGGGTAAATTGCAGGATTTAGGAAACCAAGATTGTATCCTTGGGACTGGTTAAGCAAGGCCGTCATGCCAGCCCAGGCGGGTGCCGAACTACTGGTGCCACCATACATCACGCCACTCGGGCATCCGCCGCGACTCGCCTGGCAGATCATGACTCCTTTGTCAGGATCGGCATTGGCTGATACATCTGGCAATGATCTCATAGCTCCGGAATTGATACCGTCTTGATATCCGGGCCGGCTGAAAAATTTGCTGCTGCCGAAACCGCCCTGACCTGAGGGAGGATTGTTGTTGGAGCCATCCCACCACGTTTCGCTGACGTAAGTGAATCCTTCCCCCAAGGTCAAAGACGTCCCGCCGACAGCGGTAGCGTGAGGTGAATCAGCGGGTACGCTGGCCGTATTCGGGCTGCCGTCGAGACAAGTGCTTCCACTGTCGCCGGTCGCGTTGAAAACGCTGATCCCAGCCGCTGCGGCGTTTTGAAGCACGGTGTCGATATTCTGAGCGTCCGCGGATGAAACCTGATCCTCACAGGATGCCCAGCTGTTGCTGATTATGCTGACGCCATCGTTTATCATGGCGTTGAATACGCCGATGTAAGCAGCCGCACTGCCCGTCCACGGTGCATCATAAACAGCAATCTTGGCACCCGGAGCGATGGCTAGAATGTTGTCTATGTCGAGCAGAACCTCGTCCTCATTCGGGCCTGGTATCGGGTTTGCACCTCCATTGACATGGACCTGGCTGACGTTGTTGATGGTGCCGTGTGGAAGATTTATGAGGTCGATATAATCTGCAACGTCGCTTAAATTAAAGCTATCGAATGCCACAATTCCAATATGTTGGCCCGTACCGTCCACTCCCTGCCAGGCGGGGGGCGGGGGATCGGTGGCAATAAGCTTTCCATAACCCGCAGCTACACCGTTTTCGTTGACACATTTCGCAACTGCGCGCCAATATGCGTACCGGGCTTGCGCCTCGGTAGTCGTGGCGAACTGTATGCCGAACTGATTTATAAGGTAATTCACTGTTGCAGTATTAAAGACCGCTGTAGCCCTGCATATCAAATAGAATGCGGCAATGCGAATCTGTTTAGTTGGCTCGGATGCGGCAAGATTGGTCAGGCCTGATATTGCTTGTACATGGCTGGCGATCGATTCCGGGAGGGTCGGCTCGCTGTCGTTCGCATAGAAGCTTTTGTCGCCGATCCGATAATGCCGCAGGCGTATGGAAAATACCCGTTCCACTGTAGCCGAAGTACCCTGTATGGTCAGTGTCAACCTGTTTGAGGAATCCTCTGACACATGAAAACCTTCTGATCTGAAATGTTCCGCTGTCTGATGGTAAATCCGAGGTGACGGCCCGAATTTGTCCGCAATCTGCTTCTGGTCCAGGAAATGGCGGTAGATCTTCGAGTGGGGGTCATAGACTTCGCGCAGATAACGGTCGAAGCCGAACTGGTCGTCGCGCTTGAGCACGATCGTCAGGGTGATTTCTTTTTGCTCCGCGCCGGCTGGACGCGGAATCGGCGTCGCGTCATTGAGGGCCGGGATCACGTGTCCCGTCAACCGTATCCGCTCGGACGACACGTTTGCTTCGGCAGCCAGCGAAATCAGGCTTGCCAGCAAAGCTGCCGTTACCGTCACGGTGTGGCGGCGCCAACCACCTTTATTGATTGATTTAAAGACATATCGGGCAGCAGCACACATCGTTCCGGTCTCCGCAGCAGGGGATCGATTACCCATCTGATCGCGCATTATTGTTACATCGGGTGCAAACGCCGCATACTGACCGGAAGGCCTAGGACCCATCCTAGGACCATTTTAGACCTGCGATGCCGGCTTGGCGGCATTGTTCACAACAAGGACGGAAAAGATAATGTCGCCGCCATGAAACTGCTCATCGTTGACGACCACGCCATATTCCGGGAAGGACTCGCCGCGCTTTTGTTGCAAACCGGCCAGTATTCGACGGTGTTCCATGCCGGTGATGCCGTGCGCGGTTTGGAACTGGCGAATACCACCCCGGATCTGGACGTGGTTCTGCTCGATCTGGGATTGCCGGCCATGGACGGGGTATCGGCGATTGCGGAGTTCGGGCGCCGCCGTCCCGATCTGCCGGTCGTGGTTATTTCGGCTTCGGAATGTTCCCAGGATGCAAAACGGGCGCTGGCGGCCGGCGCCTCCGGTTATGTGGCGAAATCGGCCAGTCCCGGTACGCTGTTGTCCGCCTTGCGGCTGGTGCTGGACGGCGAGGTCTACTTACCGCCGCTATTGCTGAATCAAGCGGACGGCGGTCAGGCGAGCGGAGATGGCCTGCGGCTGACGAGCCGCCAGACGGAGGTGTTGCGGCTGATCGTCGCTGGCTTGTCGAACAAGGAAATTGGGCGGGAACTCAGCCTTTCGGAGAAGACCGTCAAAGTTCACATCACAAGCATTTTCAAGGCGTTGAACGTAGTCAATCGGACTCAGGCGGCAAGCGCGGCGCGACGGTTGGGCTTGATGTGAGCACCGGTTCCCTCGCAAGGTTCCGGGAATGGGTCATTAGATGGCCGATGGTCGCCCGGAGCCTGGAATTGGGCACAGGCTTGTGCAGCAGCACCAACCCGCATTCCCGCGCTTTCTGAAGGCGGTCGGGAGCGGAATCGCCGGTGATCAGTACTCCGGGAACGGCCGGGTATTTCGACTGTAGCCGGCGGATTGCGTCGATGCCGTCGTCGCCGTTGCGCAGGCGGTAGTCGCAGAGGACGATGTCGGGGGATCTCGGGCAGTCCGATATGCGTTCCAGTAATTCGTCGCAGGAGGCAGCGGTGATTACCGTGTGGCCCCAACTGGACAATAGCGTCTCCATGGCATCGCGAATAGCGGCTTCGTCGTCGATGACCAGAATAAGTCCGAGGCGCAGCATGGCCGGCGCCTGGATATCGGGCATTTCCGGCAGCATGTCGGTCATCAGGGGAGCGGATATTTTGAATACCGAGCCTTCGCCGGGTGTCGAAATGAGAGTCAGGGGGTGGTCGAGGATTTCGCTCAGCCGTTTCACTATGGCGAGTCCGAGCCCCAAACCTTTGGCGCGGTCCCGCTCTGGGTTGCCGATCTGGTAGAACTCCTGAAATACCGTTGTCTGTTGTTCCACGGGGATTCCGCATCCGTTGTCCCATACTTCGATGCTCAGCCGTTTCCCTCGCCGGCAGCCGATCAGGATGCGCTCTGCGTCCGCATGGCGTAGCGCATTTAAAACCAGGTTGCGCAGTATCCGTTCTAGGAGGGCCGGGTCGGTCAAGACTCGTACCGTTGAAGGAACGTAGGTCAGGCGTATGCCCCGGCTGGCTGCCTCTGCGAGATGATCCCGGCTGATCCGATCGAGCAACGGCTGAAGGTGGACGGCCTGGAGTCTTGGCTGTATCACGCCGGCATCCAGCCGGGATATATCCAGCAGAGAAGTAAACAGGGCATCCATCGCCTGGATCGAGCCATCGATGTGTTCCAGGATGCGCCTTGCCTCGGCATCCATGGCGCAGGAGCGCAGGGCGCCGACGAACATTCCTAATGCATGCACGGGCTGGCGCAGGTCATGGTTGGCGGAAGCGAGAAAGCGGGTCTTGGCGAGGTTGGCTTGCTCCGCCCGTTCCTTCTCGAGGCTCAGCCGCTCGGCCAGGTCGATGGTTTCGAAACGCAAGCGCAGAGCGTCGACGAAGCTGGCGTTGGAACGCCAGGCGATGGTCGACATGGCGGCGATATAGATGAGATCGAGCGCTCCCAGAGCTTGGCCCAGGCCGCTGCCGAAGCCGATGCTCCAGATCAGATAAGGTGCCATAGCCGGCACCATGAGTGCGAAAAAGGCGGGCAGATAGCTGCCGAAAGCGGTGGCGGCTCCCGAGGCCACACCGGAGGTGACCAGCATGACCCAGATCTGCTGGTCGATCTGGTGTGGAGAGACCAAGCCGAGTGAGCACCATCCCCAGGTGATGCCCTCCGCCAGGCTCACCAGGGTGAAGCCGCCGGCCCAAAAACGCCACCGGACATCTCGCTGTCCGGCACGGCGGCGGAACTGCCACAGCAGGAGATGGGCGGCGACATCGGTCCAGAGGACCCCCAGCCAGATCATGATGGCGGTTGCCGTAGCCGTGCCTGTTCGTATCAGCACGTAGGCAAGTACGGCTCCGGCGACGCCGGCGCCGAAGACGCCCAGGGGCGCGTTGCGGTACAGCGCGGCAATCTGTTCGGCGCGGATTCGGTCGAGCCGGTTCAGCGCCGAGGATTCGGTGGACGTGCCCGGCATGTCGGGAGGGCGTTGCGGCGAAAGGGTTTCAGCGCCGGTACCGTAACCCCTCTCGCCGAGGGATCAGCGCTGGTTCTGCAGCGCGGCGATGCGTTCTTCCAGCGGCGGATGGCTCATGAACAGCCGGCTCATGCCGCCGCCACCGCCGATGCCGAAGGCGGCGAGCTGGCCGGGCAGGTCGTGCGGTTCCTGGTTACGCTGCAGGGCGCGCAGGGCGTCGATCATCTTGTTGCGGCCGGCCAGGTTGGCGCCGCCAGCGTCGGCATGGAATTCGCGCCAGCGCGAGAACCACATGACGATCATGGTAGCCAGGATCGACAGCACGATCTGCGCGATCATCTGGGTGATGTAATAAGCCGGGCCGTAGCCGCCGCGGTCGTCGTCGGAGCGGAACAGCACGCGGTCGACCAGATGGCCGGCGATGGTGGCGAAGAAATACACGAAGGTATTGACCACGCCTTGCAGGAGGCCCATCGTCACCATGTCGCCGTTGGCGACGTGGCTCATTTCATGGCCGAGCACGGCTTCGACTTCGTCTGGCTGCATGTTGTGTAACAAGCCGGTGCTGACCGCTACCAGCGAGCTGTTCTTACTGGCGCCGGTAGCGAAGGCGTTGGGCTCCGGCGAGTCGAAGATGCCGACCTCCGGCATGCCGATGCCGAGCTGCCGGGCCTGACGGGCGACGGTGTCGACCAGCCAGCTCTCGGTGCTATTGGACGGCTGCTCGATCACGAAGACGCCCATGGACCGCTTGGCCATCCACTTGGACATCAGCAGCGAGATGAACGACCCGCTCATGCCCATGACGGCGGAGAATGCCAGCAGGCTGTTGAGATCGAGGTTGACGCCCTGCTGGGCCAGCACTTGGCCGAGGCCGAGCAGGTTGAAGACGATGCTGATCAGTATCAGCACGGCGGCGTTGGTCAGCAGGAACAATAGGATGCGCATGGAGGCAGTACCTGTCGGTGGTTTGGGTGCTACCATAATCTGCGGCGTTCGGGCCAAAAATCAAGCTCGATGCCTTTCTTATTAATCCCTGCGACGTCTCCATCCCCGATGAATGCCATTCCGAATCAACATACCGCCGAGCGCCTGTTCTCAGGCCCGATCGGCGAAGAATACGAAAAACTGAAATTGATTTGCCCTGCCGCCGCGGACATGAGCCGGCGCGTCGGCGAATATCTCGCCGACTGGCTGCAGGGGCGGGCCGCTCCGGAGACGGTGCTGGAGCTGGGCTGTGGCACCGGCGTGACCACCGCGGCCCTGCTCGCCGCCATAGGTAGGGCGTCGCTTACCTCCGTCGATTCCGAGCCTACTATGCTGGCGCAGGCTCGGGCGAATCTTGCCGCTTGGATCGATGCGGGGCAGTTGCGGGTTGTTGAGAACGACGCCTTGTCGTTTCTCCGCGCCCAGCCCGCAGGCAGCGCGGACGCTATCGCATCCGCCTTTACCCTGCACAACTTCATGGACGGCTATCGCATTGAGGTGCTCGGAGAAATTTTCCGGGTGCTGAAGCCCGGCGGGCTGTTCGTGAACGGCGACCGCTACGGGCTAGACGACACTTTGGAACACACCCGGCTGATTCAGGAAGAGGTGAAACAGTATTTCAAGACGTTCCGCGAACTGAATCAGCTTGACCTACTGGAACACTGGATCGTCCATCTGTTCAGCGACGAATCGCCTGACCGCGTGATGCGGCTGGCTCCGGCACTGGAGCGCATGGCGGCGGCCGGTTTCCGGCCGGCGACCGTGCATTATCGCCACGAGGTCAACGCCCTGGTAACGGGGATCAAACCCTGAGCGCAAGCCGCGCTAAGCCCGGCCGGGTCGTCTACCGCTGCACAGCGTGCGGCCAGGCACAGCCCAAGTGGGGAGGCCAGTGTGGAGGCTGCGGCTTGTGGAATACCCTGGTCGAGGAAATCGAGGCGCCCGCACCCAGCCGGCGCCAGGTCGGCTATGCCGGGGTCGCCGAAGCAAGCGTACCGGTTTCCCTGGCCGAGGTATCCCTGGAGGAACTGGCGCGGGTCGGTAGCGGGCTGGACGAACTCGACCGGGTGCTCGGCGGCGGCGTGGTGCCGGGTTCGGCCATCCTGCTCGGCGGCGATCCCGGTATCGGCAAATCCACCCTGTTGCTGCAAACCCTGGCTTTCCTTGGCAAGAGCGCTCGCACGCTGTACGTAACCGGCGAGGAATCGCTCAGCCAAGTCAGCCTGCGGGCGCATCGGCTGGGACTCAACGGCGGGGATATCCAGGCGCTGGCCGAAACTTCGCTGGAACGCATCCTCGGCACGGCCAGCCAGCACAAGCCCGAGGTGCTGGTGGTCGACTCGATCCAGACCGTGTACAGCGAAGCCTTGCAGTCGGCACCGGGATCGGTAGGGCAGGTTAGGGAGTGTGCCGCGCAGTTGGTGCGCTATGCCAAGCAGAGTTCGACCACGGTGTTCCTGGTCGGCCATGTGACCAAGGAGGGAGCCTTGGCCGGTCCCCGGGTGTTGGAGCATATGGTCGATACCGTGCTGTATTTTGAGGGCGATGCGTCCAGCCGCTACCGGGTGGTGCGCTCGTTCAAAAACCGCTTCGGCGCGGTCAACGAGCTCGGCGTATTCGCCATGACCGAGACCGGCCTCAAAGAGGTTCGCAATCCTTCGGCCATTTTCCTATCGCGGGGCGACGAGGACATGCCGGGGAGCATCGTCACCGTCACCCGCGAGGGTAGCCGGCCTCTACTGGTCGAAGTCCAGGCCCTGGTCGACGAATCCCATCTCCAGGCCCCGCGGCGGCTGGTGGTCGGGATGGAAATGAACCGGCTGGCGATGCTGCTGGCCGTGCTGCACCGCCACGGCGGCGTGCCGGTAGCGGCCCAGGACGTGTTCGTCAATCTGGTCGGCGGCGTCCGCCTCACCGAGACCGCCGGCGATCTTGCCGTCGCCTGCGCCGTAGTGTCGAGCTTCCGTGACCGCCCCGTCCCCGGCGACTGGGTGATCTTCGGCGAGCTCGGCCTCAACGGGGAAATCCGCCCCGTGCCCAACGGCGAGGAACGTCTGCGCGAAGCCGCCAAACATGGCTTCAAGCACGCCTTGGTGCCGGCCAAGAACGCGCCGAAGCAAGGCGTTCCGGGGATGTCCGTCATTCCCGCCAAGAATCTGCGGGAAGCGATCAACGCCCTATAAACCGCAGATAACCGATGATCCGGTCGGCGATGACGCCACGCTCGTTTTCCGCAGCCAGGGTATCCAGGGGAGGCATCGTGGTTCCGTTGCGAACTTTGGAAGGCGCGAGTATCCAGGATTTCAAATCGGCATCGTTGTTCAGGCCGCGTGCCAGCGCACCTAGATCGCCGGCGAATTTCTCCCCGCCTATGCCGCCGAGCTTGTGGCAGGTCAGGCAGTATTTCTCGGTGTAGCCGAATCCTTCCGTTAGCTCCCTTGAGTTGCTCGGAGGGCGGATGGAGGCGTAATCGGCCGGTGTTGCGAGTTCCGCCCGGACGACTTGATAAGCCCAATCGTATTCGCTCTTGGGTCCGGGTTGAGCCAGGTTGTTCCAAATCAGGTAATACGGGCCGAGCGGGACGTTTTGCTGATTCTGCCTCGGGTTATCGACGGCGAAAGCTGCGCCGTCGTCGCGGGATACGGCAAACCAGGCTTTGTTTTCCTGGAATCGCCTGGCGGGGATGACCGAGCGGTAGCCGTCTCGGCCGAAAAACGCTAAAGCTGTGTCGGGCGTTTTCCAGCCGGGGCCGAACAATCGGTCGAGCACCGCGGCCGCAGCGAAGCCCCGGTAGCGGATGCGGACTTCGCGTTCAGGCGAGGACTCGTGCGGCTCGATGACCTCCACCGTTTCCTCCGGTAGGCCCCATTGGCCTGCGGGCGGCAGTTCGGCAGCATGCGCCGAGAGAGCCAGGAGCGGTGAGGCGAGCCATAGGGCGCGCGTCATGCCGGTACGACGAGAACGGGGACGGACGCGGCGCGCAGAACGCCTTCGCAGGAGCTGCCGACGACAAGCCGGCTGAGCAGTCCCTTGCCGTGCGAGCCAAGCACGATCATGCCGGCTTCGAGTTTTTCGGCTTGCTTGAGTATGGTATCGACGATCGGTCCCTGCACCGTCAGGCCTGTGCACCGGAACCCCTCGGCACGCAGGGCATCGGCGGCCTCCTGTACCCGGCGATGCCAAATCCGGTAGGTCTCGGCGGTCACGTCGCGCATGATCAGGGGATCGGCGTCATAGCCTACGAAACTGGGTTCGGGGTCGGCGACATACAGCAGCCAGATTTCCGCGGATAGCGCTTTGGCGAGGTTTTTGGTCTGCGCTAGGACTTTGTCGGTGAGTTCTGAGAAATCGATTGCAACCAGGAGTTTCATGGGCGTTCCGTCGGTTCGGTTCGGGGGCGTCGATGGCTTTAGCGAAGCCGAGCACATTATTGGGCGGGAGCCGAGGCAGTGTAAACCGCTGTTTAGCGGTTTCGAAACGGGAAAAAATGCGCCTTCCTTGGCCGAACATCCCGTTGAGGGTGCCAGGACGCCTGTCCTGTAGTGGGAGATGATGGACGCATCCATGAGCGGCCAAGGGAAAGCCGCTATTCCGCGTCGCTAATACATTAGCACAATCGATGCCACCGCATGGCTAGGCGGCTGGGACGGGATTCCTGGAGTTGCGTCGCTCCAGGGTCAGCGCCAAGGACAAGCTCAAGAACCAGATGCCGTTGTTGAAAGTGTATTTCGCCCAGTACGGCAAGGATTCCTGTTGCTCCGCCAGGAGCCAGATGCCGATGGCTAGCGCCGGGTAGCCGAGGAGGCGCTTCAAATCGTAGCGCACAGGGTAGAAGAACCTGCCCAGTAGGTAGGATAAGACGGCCATGCTGCCGTAGCAGGCTAGTGTGGCCCAGGCGGCCCCCATATAGCCGAAGCGCGGAATCCAGTAGATGTTGAGCCCCAATGTGACCGCCGCTCCCCAGAACGTCAGATAAGTGCCGAAGCGAGTCTGTTCGGTCAGCTTGTACCAAATGGAAAAATTGAAGAATACGCCCAGGCAAAGATTGGCCATCAGCAGGATAGGGACGACGTCGAGGCCGGTGCGGTATTTTGCGCCGACGAAATATTGGATCCAGCCGATGTTCAGCATGACGCCCAGAAAGATCAAGGAGCAAGCCAATATGAACCAGTTCATGACCAAGGCATACAGATTCTTCGCATCCTGATTCCGGTAATGCGCGAAGAAAAACGGCTCGGCGGCATAGCGGAAAGCCTGGATGAACAGGCTCATGAGGATTGCGATTTTGTAGCAGGCGCCGTAGATGCCGAGCTGCTCCATTGCGATGCCGGCGGGCAGCAGGTATTTCAGCAGGATGCGGTCCATGGTTTCGTTGACCATTCCTGGCAGCCCTGCGACCAGCAAGGGTAGGGCATAGGACAGCATCCGTCGCCACAGCGCGACGTCGAAGCGCAGCCTCGCGGCGATCAGCTCCGGCGACAGCATCGTCAGAGTCAATCCGCTGGCGATGAGATTTGCGATGAAGACGTAGCCGATGCCGATGGCGGGGTTGTAAAGTTCGCTTGCCCAGGCCAGTGGCCCCGCGGTTCCGCTGTCGTAGGCCCATTTACACAGCCCGAGGAAAAACAGGTTGGCGGCGATGTTGATCAGGATATTCGCAGTCTTGAGCAGGGCGAAGCGCTTGGCTTTTTGCTGTTCCCTAAGCTTGGCGAAGGGAATGGCGGCGAGAGCGTCGAGAGCGATGATCCAGCCGACCCAGAGCACGTACTCGGTATGGCCGGGATAATGAAGCAGAGTGGCGATGCCGTCGGCCTGCCACGACAGTGCGAGCAAATACAATGCTGTCGTGAGCATCAGAGACAACAGCGCCGTGCTGTACACCCCCCCCTTATCGCCCGACTTCGCGGAAAAATTGAACAACGCCGTTTCCATGCCGTAGCTCAGAATGACGTTCAGGAACGAGGTATAGGCGTAGAATTCGGTGATGACCCCGAATTCACTGGGATTGGCGAATTGATAGGTGTACAGGGGGACCAGAAAATAATTAAGCAGCCTGCCGATAATGGTGCTGAGGCCATAGATGGCGGTCTGTCCGGCGAGTTTCTTAAGCGGGTTCATGATGCGAAAAAGGATGGCGGAGACCGGGCAAAGCGCTAATGCTATCACTCCGGTCTGCGGACCAGGCGTAGGGACAGAGGGGGCGGGGAATGTTTCGTGAATTCGTGCACCGGGCGCGCCGGTATCTGGTAATCGCGCTGAGCTTGTCCTTGATCGCGGGCTGCGCCGAGGTCTACCGTAAGAATTACGATGCGCTCTATGGCCCGTCCATGCCGCGTGAGCGGAGGCTGACCGAACAGGCTTATCTGGCTCAGCTTTCTGGCGGTCGGGTCTCTTATCCCCGGGATGTTCAACCCATCCTCGATTCCCGCTGTATTGTCTGCCACGGCTGCTATGACGCGCCGTGCCAGTTGAAGCTCGAAGCTTTCGAGGGATTGGAACGGGGGAGCAGTAAGACCGCGGTATACGACGGTACCCGGCTGCATTCGATTGCGCCGACCCGCTTGTTCATCGACGCCGACCGCGTCGATGAGTGGCGTGCCAAAGGCTTTTTTCCGGCGCTCAACGAAAGGCACGATTCGGTCGAGGCGAACCTTGGAAATTCCCTGCTGTTCCGCATGCTGCAGCAAAAGAAGGATCATCCTCTCCCAGGTACAGGGGTGTTGCCGGACAGTTTCGATTTCGGCCTGGACCGGCCGTTGAGCTGCCCTACCGTAGAGGAATTCGACGGCTTTGCAGCCGAACATCCGGACTGGGGCATGCCTTACGGCTTTCCCGGATTGAACGGGCGGGAGTATGACACACTGGTGCGCTGGCTGCGCCAGGGTGCCGTCGCGCCTCCGCCGGCGCCAGTTTCCCCGAAGGCGGCGGAGGCCGCGCTGCGCTGGGAGGCTTTCCTCAACGGCGGCAATCCGAAGGAGCGCCTGTTCGCCCGCTATATTTACGAGCATTTGTTCATCGGCGATCTGCATTTCCGAGGACTGGCACCGCGCGAATTCTTCCGACTGGTCCGTTCCAGCACTCCGCCGGGGCAAGCGATCCGCGAGATCGCCACGATCCGTCCGTTCGACGATCCTGGCGGCAAGCCGTTTTACTACCGGCTCAAGCCGCTGCGCCAAACCGTCGTCGACAAAATCCACATGGTCTATGAGCTCGACGACGCCCGAATGCGGCGTTACCGAGAGCTGTTTTTGGAGCCCGAATACGCCGTCGCCGAACTGCCGGGTTACGCCAGCGGCGAGGCGGCCAATCCGTTCAAGACGTTCGTCGCCATTCCTCCGGGTTCGCGCTACCGATTTTTGCTGGACGATGCGTATTTCTTCATTTCCGGCTTCATGAAGGGGCCGGTATGCCGCGGACAGGTCGCTCTCAACGTGATTCAGGACCGGTTCTGGATCGCTTTCGCTCATCCGGACACGGACCCGATCAGTAGCGATGCCCGCTTTTTGGCGAGCCAGGAAGAGAGGTTGCGGCTGCCGACCGAGAAGGAAAACGATCCCGGCCTGGCCGACATCTGGTACACCTACTGGCGACTGCAGCAGGACTACCAGGCGGCAAAGGCCGGCTGGACCCGTGTCCGCAGCAACGGCCGCGGTTCCGGGCTGGAGGCGCTGTGGGACGGGGAGGGGCACAATCGCGACGCTTTGCTGACGGCGTTCCGCCATTTCGACAGCGCCTCGGTCGAGCGGGGGCTGGTCGGCGAAACTCCACTCACCGCCTGGGTCATCGACTACCCCTTGCTGGAGCGTATCCATTACCTTCTCGTTGCCGGCTTCGACGTGTTCGGCAACGTAGGGCATCAGTTGGCGACCCGCCTTTATATGGATTTCATGCGCATGGAGGCGGAGAACAATTTCCTCGACTTCCTGCCGGCGGCGATGAGGCGGGCCGAGCGTGCGAGTTGGTACCGAGGGGTGAGCGGAAGGCTCAATAATATGGTGCAGAATCCGCTGTGGGGGTTGGACCGAGAGACCGGGGTTGCGTACAGGAGCGGCGATCCCAAGAAAGAATTCTTCGAACAGGTGAGGGCGCGGTTCGGCCAGGCTGCGGGGGAGCCGGACCCCTTCGTGGGGTGCCAGTCCGGCACGTGCGGATATGCGTCGGGTATTGCGCCGGCACAGCTGGAGGCGGAAAGGACGTTACGCCCCTTGGCCTTCCTCAAAGGCTATGCGATATCGCATTTGCCTGAGTTGTCCTACCTGCGGATACGGCCCAAAAACGGCAGGCCGGAAGAAGGCTGGACCTACAGTCTGGTCAAAAATACGGCACTGAAGAATGTATCGATATTATTCCTCGAAGATTTGCGGCGCGAGGCGGGGGAGGACACGCTGACCCTGGTTCGAGGTATCGTCGGCAGCTATCCGAATTTCTTTTTCGACGTGGATGAAGCGGCGGTCGGCGAGTTCGTAGACGGCGTACTCAGCCTGGACAGCGCCGAAGCGTTCGAGAGCAAACTAGCCGACCGCTTTGGCGTTCATCGCGGAAATCCGGAGTTCTGGAAGGTGTCGGATTGGTTCAACCAGCGTCATATGGCGCGAAATCCCGTTACCGGAGGCTGGCTGGATCTCAGCCGCTACGACAATTTATGACCGGGCTCCAGTGGAGCCGTATATTGATTCCGTCGGGCGGTCCGGCCGTAGCTGCTGCGAGCCAGCGGCTGCCGCCTATGGCTGCGATCTTGCCGTCGATGCAGACGATGGGCTGCCGACTCCGTTCCCAGGGGGGGACCCCAGCCTCCTGGAACAGTTTTTTCAACTCGCGCTGTCCCGCGCGACCGGCGAGTGCGATACGGTCGCCTTCAAGCCGATAGCGCACGCTGATTTTCCCGGACCGCCAATGCTTCTGGGCGATGCCCGGTCCGGTTTCCAACTTGGCGCTGACCCATCCGTTGCCGCCGAGCCGGAGCGGCGCTATACCGTCCCATTCGTAGCTCACCGGCGGTTCGAGCGTACCGGCCGGCGGCAGTAGATAGAGGCGGCGGCGGTAGTATCTGATCTCGCCGCCTGTCCACGCGACGACGGGGGAGGTTCCTGCTACCGCAGCTACGGCTTCGCGGCGAATCCTTTCCAATACCCTAGTTGCGGGCGGCCGCAGATTTCGGCGCTGTAGCCAGCGGCGCAGCAATATGCGTTGTTCTGCCGGTTCCAGTGCGCGCACCGCTTCGGCGTCCAGACAGGCGGGTTCGTCTGCCGGTATTGCGATCGCCAGCAGGGCATCTGCCCGCCGTTCCAGCAGGCGCATGGCTTCGGCGCAATGGCCGGCGCTGCGGGCCAGGTTCACCGCCGCCGCCGGCCAGCGCTCGGCAAGTAGGGGCATGATCCGCTGTCGGATGAAATTGCGGTCGTAACGCTGGTCTCGGTTGCTCGGGTCTTCGACCCAGGCCAGCCCTTTTTCCCGTGCGTAGTCTAGAAGCGCTTCGCGCGGGTAACTTAGCAGGGGGCGGTGCAGGGTACCTGCGCCGAAAGGGTTGCTGGCAGGCATTGCGGCTAATCCGCCCAGTCCGGTACCGCGCAGAAGTTGGAGCACCAGGGTTTCGGCCTGGTCGTCGAGATGCTGGGCGGTGAGCAGGATGTCGCCCGGCGCTAGCAGGGGTTCCAAAGCGCGGTAGCGGGCCGTGCGGGCCGCTGCCTCCGGACTCTCGCCAGGCAGCGGGCGGGCGTCGGCATGGAGGATTTGAAATGGAATGCCGTAACGCTGGGCCAGCGTTTCGCAGTGCCGGGACCATGAGTCGGCTTCGGCCATAAGACCGTGGTGGACATGGGCAGCCAGCAGCCGAATCGGCACGTGGCAGCGGTATTCCTGCATCAGGTCCAGCAGGACCGCGGAATCCAGTCCGCCGCTGAAAGCGACCCAGTAGACGGTACCGGGGAGCAGGCCGGTCCGAAATGCATCGAGGCTCAAACGCACCGGACCGGCCTCCTGGCGGGTGTATCGCTCAGACGGCGGGTTCGTCGTAGATGCCGTAGCTCATCAGCCGCTCGTAGCGCATCGCCAGCAGCTCGTCCATGGGGACGGCGATGAGTTCGTCCAGGGCGCGTTTGAGTTCGGTTTTCAGGTTGTCGGCCATCCGTGCCGGATCCCGGTGGGCGCCGCCCAAAGGTTCCGGGACAACCGAGTCGATCAGTCCGAGTTCAATCAGACGCTCGGAGGTGATGCCCATTGCTTCGGCAGCCAATTCCGCTTTGTCTGCGCTCTTCCATAGGATCGAGGCGCAGCCTTCGGGTGAGATGACCGAGTAGGTGCTGTACTGGAGCATCAGCAGACGGTCGCCTACGCCGATGGCCAGAGCACCGCCGGAGCCGCCTTCGCCGATCACCGCGCAAATGATAGGGGTCTGCAACTGCGCCATTTCGAACAGGTTGCGGGCGATGGCTTCGCTCTGGCCGCGTTCCTCGGCGTTAATGCCCGGATAGGCGCCGGGAGTGTCGATGAAGCAAATGATGGGCAGGCGAAAGCGTTCGGCCAGCTTCATCAAGCGGAGGGCTTTGCGGTAGCCCTCGGGCCGCGGCATACCGAAATTGCGGTAAATCTTTTCCTTAGTATCGCGCCCCTTCTGGTGGCCCAGCACCAGCACCGGCACTCCCTCCAGCCGGGTCAGGCCGCCGATGATGGCGGGGTCGTCGGCGAAGGCGCGGTCGCCGTGCAACTCGTGAAACTCCTGGAAAATCAGATCAATGTAATCGCGGCTATGCGGCCTTTGCGGGTGGCGCGAAAGCTGGGAAATCTGCCAGGCGCTCAGTGAAGAGAAAACCGACTCGGTGAGTTTGCGGCTTTTTTCTTCGAGTTTGGCGATTTCCTCGGAGATGTTGATTTCGTTATCGAATCCGACGTGCCGGAGCTCCTCAATCTTGGCGGCGAGTTCGGCGATCGGCTGTTCGAAATCGAGGAATTTGAGGTCCATTAGGGTTCTACGCGTGGAGCCAGGGGTATGCGGCCAATTAGTTTAACACTTCAGCCAGGAAATTCTGCATGCTCTGCCAGGAGCGCCGGTCGGCCGCCAGGTCGTAGACGGTGCCGAAAGCTCGATCATTTGCTAGCGGATTGGTGAAGGCATGAACGGTATTGCCGTACATATGGATTTGCCAATCGGCGCCGGCTTCGGTTAACTCGCGGCCGAGCGAATGCACCTGTTCCGGGGGCGCCATGGGATCATCGTAGCCGTGCAACACAAGGACTTTACCGCGGATTTTCCGGCCGGAGGTATTGCCTGGCGGGGTCAAGAGCCCGTGGAAGCTGACGACGCCGTTGACATCGGCGCCGGTGCGGGCGAGGTCGAGTACGCATAGACCGCCGAAACAGAATCCCATAGCGGCGACGCGGCTCGGATCGACTTGAGGAAGTGCCCGCACGGTGTCCAGGGCGGCGCCGATCCGCCCCTGCAGCAGTTCCCGATCTGCCATGAACGGCTGCATCAATCTGCCGTTTTCGTCCGGGCCATTGCCCAGCACGCCCTTGCCGTACATGTCCAGCGCGAAGGCCGCATAGCCCAGCTCCGCCAGCTTACGCGCTTTGTTACAGACGAAATCATCGCGGCCCGCCCAAGCGTGCGCTATCAGCACGGTGGGGCGGGGCAGGGCGTGTGCGTCGTCGTAGACGAAAAATCCGGACAGCAAGGTATCGTCGTGCCGGTAGTCGACGTCCTGGGTTTTCAACGCCATGGGGAGGTCCCGTCTTGGTAGTGAGCAGCTATTGTCTTCAGCGGGCTTGGACCCCGCAAGCCGTAGATAGTGGATGGTACAATCTGGCGGATTCCTATTCCGAAGAGTTCCATCCCATGAGTTCCGACCGTTTTAGCAGGGCGATCGATGCGATCGACCGGGCGAACGCCCTGGACCCGAACAGCGAGGTTTGGCGGGGCGAAGCTTATCCGAAGGAACTGCTCTATGGCCGGCGCATGAGCGAGCGGCTGGCGGGACTGGCGCCGGAGGCTTCCGAGCCCTTGGCGCTGGCTGCGCGGGGGCAGCACATCAGGCGTTGGGAGATTCCGCGCGACGAGTATCCGAAAACCCGCGAGGGCTATCTGCGCTGGCGGACGCGGCTCTACGGATTCCACGGCGACCAGCTTGCGGCGATCATGGGCGATACAGGTTATGACGAGGCCTCGATTCAGCACGTTCGCCGCATGTTAAGTAAGCGCGAACTCCGCACCGATCCGGATTCGCAAAGGCTGGAAGACACGGCTTGCCT
Organism: Methylococcus sp.; assembly: GCA_028688525.1. GTDB lineage: Bacteria > Pseudomonadota > Gammaproteobacteria > Methylococcales > Methylococcaceae > Methylococcus. The sequence goes on from JAQTYA010000048.1 coordinate 18,984, forward strand.
GGTTTTCCTAGAGCACTATTTTGCGCCTTTCGCAGCGGATCAGGAGGAGTCTAAGGTGCTCGACATCGTTCGCAAGACCTGGAAAAAAATGTCCGATCCGGCCCGTGCCTGTGCGCTGGAGCTCGCCTTGCCGGGCGAGCTTGCTGCAGTCGTCGCCAAGGCTTTGGACGCCTCCTGAAATCGTTTTCCGTTGGCGACTACTATGCACGGACCGGAATCCCTGACTCGCTACGCTTGGCTGTCGATCTTCGCTGCTCTGCTGACTATGGGGATCAAGGCTGCGGCCTATTGGGTCACCGGGTCGGTGGGGTTGCTGTCGGATGCGATGGAGTCTTTGGTCAATCTCTTGGCGGCGGTCATGGCCCTGGCCATGCTCAGATACTCGGCGCAGCCGCCCGATAAGAATCATCATTTCGGGCACGGCAAGGCGGAGTACTTCGCCAGCGGGTCTGAAGGCGTTTTGATCATCGTAGCAGCGGGCGGCATCCTCTTCACGGCCTGGGACCGCTATTTGCATCCGCACGAGCTGGCTTCGCTCGATTTGGGGCTAGGGCTTTCGGTTGCGGCTTCGGTGGTCAACGGCTTGGTAGGCTGGCGGCTACTTTCAGTCGGGAAGCGGTCCGGCTCGATCGTGCTGGAAGCGGACGGCAAGCACCTGATGACCGACGTTTGGACTTCAGTCGGTGTGGTGGCCGGCGTGGCTGCCGCGGGATTCACCGGCTTACACGAGTTCGATTCCGGGGTTGCGGTGCTAGTCGGCTTGAACATCGTCTGGACTGGGTTGGCGCTGATTAGGCGTTCCATTGCCGGCTTACTAGACGTTTCGCTGCCGCCTGCGGAAAACCACCAAATCCGGGAGATCCTGGAAGCCTTTCGCGGACGCGGCATCGGCTTTCATGATCTCCGCACCCGCCAGTCGGGTGCGCATCGCTATATGAGCGTGCACGTGCTGGTGCCTGGATCGTGGACCGTCCAGGTCAGCCATGATCTGGCCGAGCAAATCGAGACGGCCCTGTGCGCCGCGCTGGCGAACTTGACGGTCGTTACCCATATCGAGCCGATAGAAGATCCGGCTTCTTTCAATCATCACGAGCCGTTTCCGGAGGCCGAGCCAGCGGAGGCGGTAGCAGACTGGCGCCCCTTGTTCCCCCGGTGGAGGATGGTTTCTGGGGTTGGCGCTGTCATGCTGCTGGGAGGCAGTGTCTCCAGCTTTTTCGCCCCCGGTTTGTGGATAGACGCCTCGCTCGCGGCGGCGCTTGTCGGCTTCATCGCGCTATTGGCGGCGCGTCGCCTGCGCGGACGCCGAGAGCGTCTCAGCCCCCGAAAACGCCAGCCCTGAAGTTGCGCTGCCAAGCTTTGGCGTAGACCGCTTCGCGCCTGCGGTCGCTAGCCGGTGGCGTTTCCCCCCCCGATCGAGAGGTGAGCTGTTTTTCGGCGGCGGAATAGGCGTAGACGCCGCTGATTGAGATGGCTTCCTCGGCGGCGACGAAACTATAGCAGTGGTTAATTAGCAACGGTTCGGGCGGTCGTTCCCCGGCTAGTATGGACACGACCGCGGCGGCGCAGACCTTAGCCTGCGAGTTGGCTGAAAACGCAGATTTCGGCATGGGCGCGGCCTGACACGCATCGCCGATGATGTGTATAGCCGGATCGAGGGACGACACAAAGCTCAACGGGTCGACCGGGCACCAGCCGGATTCGTCGGTCAAGCCCGATTGTTCCGCCAGCGCTCCCGCCTTCTGCGGGGGGATGACGTTGAGCACATCCGCTTTGAAGCTATCGAATTCGGTTTCCACCGACCGGTTCCGGATATCCACACGCTCCAACCGGCCCTGTTTTTCCGATGACACCCAATCGATCATGCCGGGATACAAGTCGCGCCAGGCCCGTTCGAACGCCGGCTGCTTGGAGAACCGGGTTTTGGCGTCCAACACCAGGATTTTCGAACGGGGTTTATGACACTTTAGATACCAGGCGATAAGCGAGGCGCGCTCGTAAGGTCCGGGAGGGCAGCGGTAGGGGTTGGCGGGTGCGGTGACGACCACCAGGCCGCCGTCGGGCATGGTCCGGAGCTGCCGCGCCAAAAGATCGGTTTGCGGACCGGCTTTCCAGGCATGCGGAATGGTATGGCTCGCGGCTTCGTCATAGCCTGGGATGGCATTCCAGCGAAAGTTGATACCAGGGGAAAGGATCATACGGTCATAGGGGATTTCAGTTCCGTCGGCCAGGATCACTCGGCGTCGCATACGGTCCAGTCGAATCGCTGCCGCATTCACCTTGTCGATGCCGAGTCTGCCGCACACGGCTGCGTAAGGCCGCTCCAGCATGCTTAGCTCAGCTATGCCTGCGATGACTTCGTTTGAGCCTGGGCAGGAGAGATAGGTATCGCGCGGTTCGACTAGCGTGACCGAAAGCCACGGGTCCATCAGTTTCAAGTAACGGGCGGCCGTCACACCGCCGTAGCCGCCTCCTATCACTACGACCCGACCGGGGCTTGTACCGCGTAGATAGCGGCTGGAAACGCACGCATCCAGTCCTAGAGTTAACCCGGACATTGCCAACACACGCAGGAATCGTCTGCGCGCGTTCATTGAGGCTCTCCCAAGAAACGGGCAATCCCTTCTATCTCTCCGTCATCGAGTCCGCCTGCTATCCGATTCATAACCGTACCCTGCCGCGTGCCAGCGCGGTAGGCCCGCAACTCGGCTGCAATCATGCGAGCCCCGATCCTGTCGAGCGCGTAAAGCTCGGACCCGTCCTCGTCTCCGGTGTGGCAGCCGAGGCAACTGAGCGCAGCCAGCGAAGGATCCGCATCCTTGGCCGTTGCAGGGCAGGAAACGGCAAAGATGGCTTGCATCAGGAGCGCAGGCAATAGCGGCGCAGGTCGGCGGGTGAGCGATGGAGGGATCATTGAAATCGGCGTTTTTGAGGTTCGGCTGATTGCATATTATGCAAGTCTGCCGCCAATGACCAAAGTGCAATTTGTTACGAGAAAACCATGTAAGTAATTGAATATTAAGATATCGAGCCTGCGTCAAAATGTCGCATATTTTTCTTGACAGTTTGATGAAGGCTGGTAGACTGCGATCCACCGAAGGATCGGTACCGCCTCTGTAGCGGTAATCAAACAATGCCCGCTAGAGGCTGGAAAACATAGGGAAATATAAAGAAGAAATAGGGTATCGGCTAAAAGCCGGGCCTGATTTCAATAACACCAGTTGGAGGATAAAACATATGGCAACAACAACCCTTGGTGGTGCAGCCGCGGCCGAAGCGCCGATGCTGGACAAGAAGTGGCTGACGTTCGCTCTCGGGATCTACACCGTGTTCTACATGTGGGTTCGCTGGTACGAAGGCGTTTACGGCTGGACGGCCGGTTTGGATTCCTTCGCACCGGAATTCGAAACCTACTGGATGAACTTCCTGTACATCGAAATCGTACTGGAAATCGTGACGGCTTCGATCCTGTGGGGTTACCTGTGGAAGACTCGCGACCGTAACATGGCCGCATTGGCTCCGCGTGAAGAACTGCGCCGCAACTTCACCCACCTGGTTTGGCTGGTCGCTTACGCTTGGGCCATCTACTGGGGCGCTTCCTACTTCACCGAGCAGGACGGCACCTGGCACCAGACGATCGTGCGCGACACCGACTTCACCCCGTCGCACATCATCGAGTTCTACCTGAGCTACCCGATCTACATCATCACCGGTTTCGGTGCGTTCCTC
>JAQTYA010000049.1 GCA_028688525.1 Methylococcus sp.
GCTTGCTTGAGAATCGAGACAATCTGGGTCTCGGTGAAACGCGACTTCTTCATGGAACCTCCTGGTTGGGCTAAACATGCCAGAAAGTTCTACTTATCGGGTGTCTTCCTAATGGGGAAGCTTACGCGATCACTCACTATTTCCGCTGAATCTCAGCTGGCAGCAGCTCCACCGCGAATACAACATCGGCACAACCCGCGGCAACAAGCTTCATATTTCAGAACGGGACAAGGCGGAAATGATCGGCTTGGTCAAACAACTGACCGGCCTTGATTTGCGGGATCGCTCGGTGGACGACCTCGCCGACGCGACGCGTTCAGAGACGCTGAAACAGACGCGCAACGAAAAATGGGGCGGCCGGGCGGATCCGCACACCGGCTGGCACTGAAGGCCTTGCCAGGCCAACGGCTTTGCCTCAATGGCCAGACGTTGGCGCTGCCGATACGCTGCCATCTGGACGCGGCCATTGAGGCGATCGAAAGCCTCGATCACGACACGATCATCGTGATCGAGAATTACGAATGCTTCGACCGGCTCGAAGACCTGCGCTGGAATTTGGGCGAGCGATACGCCCATGCGCTAGTCCTGTACCGCGGGGATCCCCAGACCAGCGGCGCTCGGGCCGTGAATGAATTTCTCCGCAGCCAGGAGCGCCCGGTGCTGGCGATGGTCGATCTCGACCCGGCCGGCCTGCTTATCGCACAGTCCCTGCCGCTGGTGCAGGGCCTGGTGGCGCCCGATTTTAGGTGCCTGGAGTCTTTGTTCGAACAGGGCAATCCAGATCTCTATCACCGCCAGCGGCCCAGGGCCGAAAGCGCGATTTTGAACAGCCCACATGCTGTCATTCGGGGATTCTGGGAATTGATGGAACGGCATCAGAAGGGCTTGGTACAAGAGCGCTGGCTAGGTGGCGATGTTGAACTGAAGGTTCACCGCTTTACCTGATCTAAGTCGCGTCAGATTGGGTGTGAATGGGCGTTGCATTGGGTGCGGCTCAGAATTGGGTGTAAATTAGGTGTCAGAAAGCGCGTTCAATGTTCGTTCTGAGACGGCCGCTGTGCTGGTGACGTATCCTGCTGTAGCTCCTCTCGGATCGAGCGAGCTATCGAAAAGCAACGTACTCGCATTCAAGCGTAGTACTTGAAGTTGTGCTTCCACTTGTCCGGAGGTAGGCCAGGATTGGCAAGCAGGATTTCACCTACTCGGTCGGAATACTTAACTGTAATTGGTTGCCCCTCGCCAAGCTGGCATGAGTTGTAATTCAGCTTGGTGAGCCCCAGGATGTCTCTAGCGACCTGCACCACCTCACCGTCGCCGTGTTGAATCGTGATTGCCAACGGTACGGGAACCTCAAAACCATCGTAGGTTCCAATCCTGGGCTTGAAGCCATTGGTGAACAACAGCCCGTGCCGAGCAGAACGCTGCCAGAAGACGCCGCGCTGAACTGGATGTTGGCCTCGCTTCGTAACGTTTGGGTTTTCGTCGTATCTGTAAAGGCGTAGTCCATGCCGGTCTTGGCGAACCCGGATAGCGACCACGCTGACACCAGGTGGGCATGCCCGCAGAAACCCCTTGAACTCATCCGGGTCAATACCAGAGCGCGCATGCAGGAAGATTTCCTTCAATGGGCGCCCGTCTTCTTGCTTGTAGGTCTCGATGGTTCCACGTAGCAACGCTTCGGCTTTGTCGGGCGGCAGGTGGAACTCGCCGCGCTCTCTCGAATACCAGGGGCCGAACTCGCCAACGAAGACGACACCATCACCGCTGTCGAGAAACATTTGTGCGGCACAGCATGCATTACGACCATCCTCGGTAAGTTTGTAGGCGAGCCCAACGTAGCAGACACCATCCCGAGCCCAAGGCGTCTTCCATGGCTTGGCGCCGCACTTGTAGAACACGGCGGTGCCAAAGTTCCAGAGGCGGTCGGACAGGGGGTTGGTGCCGGGCTCGCCGTTGCGCACCTGCGGCGTGATGCGCAGCGTGGATTCCTTAACGATTTGGACCGGGAGTTCGTGGGCCATCATCCGGGCTTTCAGCTGCCGTCGAAAGTCCGGTGACAAGCCGCGTGCCTCCTCGAACTCGTCCATCTCCTCAAGCATGGTGGTGACGGACGGGTCCTCGTCATCGAACATCCGGGATTGTCCGCTGTTTCGGTCATCGATGGCCTGTTTGAGGAACTTCACCTCAACCTTGGTTCGGGCAGTGTCGCTTCGCTCGGCGATGGCCACCGAGGACTTGGGCCGACAATTCTCGTAGACCTCGTCGGGGACGACACATACGGCCAGCACTGGCCGACTATCTAACCTGGACAGACGATCCATTGGCTCCACATAGAGGTTTGCAACCGCAAAAGCCCGATCAAACTTGTCGGCTTTCCGCGAGGCATCTGAGAGTAGGCCCGCGTTTACCGAGTAGCTTCGAATTGGGCTGGGCCACTTTGCTCCGAAAGCGACGTCGAAGCCCGGAAACGGTGGCCAAGCGCGATGGCGCCTTGGGTCTACACAGGCAGACGGCGCGTTAAGTGCCACGCACCATCCCTTCCAAAGCTCGACGCCTTGGGCCGTTCCGATAACGATGTTGTCCGGCAGCTGCGAACGCGGCTCAGCAGGACCAAAGAGAGCCAAGCCATCATGTGGGTCCTCAGCTGTTTGACCGTGCCCGAACTGAAGCAACGGCTCGCCTAGAAAGTGAAAAGTGTCGGTCATGAGCCAGATGCTCCCTCAATGTCGGAGGATGCTTCGTCGTCCTCATCTTCGTCATCGCGGTTCCGGTATTGGGCAATTTCCTGGCCGATGTCGGGCATACCGGAAAGGACCATAACATCCAGCCCAACCGGACACTCCCAGCTTAATGGCTTGGTCTGCATCACTACCGCACGGGCTCCTTCACCGATTTCTATGCGGCCTTCAGAGGTTTGAAGGGCTTGAACGACCCCAAGTAGTCGCGCAAGCCATTCCTTGTTCCACCAGCTCTTGCTGACAAGCTTTCGACGTCGACCAATCTCCTTACCCTCGAACATTGCTCCTTCTGGGGTGGTGACTTGGATGTAGATGTTGACGACAACATTCCAGGTCCCATCGACGTCGTGTTGAGGGCGGAAGCGAGGTGCGAGTTGGTAAAGGAACGGGGAGGCACGCTCACCCCAGCTCTTGGTGCGCTCACCGGTGAGATGCACCGTCGTCGAGCGTCCATCGACATGCTTTATCGCCTGGTTCCACTCGCCAGATTCGCGCTTGGGGAAGTAGAAGACCTTCCTGTCGTTGCAGAACAGCAGCCCTTTCTGTGCGCATACAACTTGGAGGCTGCGCCAGGCAAGCTCCTTGGCGAGGTCGAGGGTCCGCTTGCCATCCCGCTCCGAAATGGCTGACCAAAGAAACTCCGGGGGGCGCTCAACCTTCACTGTCGGAATAGCCTGTTCGGGCGGAGGAGTAAATGATACGAGGCACGACGCGCTCAATTCGCAAAACGCCCATCGCTTGCGCAGCTCAAGCGTCTCTATGTCCGTAAGCGACCGTTGAAGGTCGAAGACGAGCATCGTCTTCGGCAGTTGAAGGGGGAAAACATTCGCAAAGACTGGCTCGGGTTTCGCTACTGTCACCCGTGTCGGCACGTAATCTCTTAGAGCAATCTGCCGCCCTCGGTCAGAGTCGAGCGTTGGTTTGATGCCCAACGCACCGAGCCGTGCCAGTACTTGGTTCAGTCCTACGTTCCATGAGTCTCTGAAGTCCGCGGGCGCCAACTTGGAAAGCCTGGATGACATACGTGCGTCCGGTGTATTAACCGAACCACAAGGGAGCACGAAGTCGTCCTTGGCAGTGGCGATGGTGCAGCGCTCAAGGAACACACTGTCCGACAAGCTGACGGTAGAGACCACTGGCAAATAGTGAATTGCGCGAACCTCTAGCAGCTTTCGAACGGTTTCATCCGGATTCTCGCCGGCGAGCGGGGCGGTTCCGTGGCACCAGGCACGAAACCCTGCAAGCGACAGGCGGCGCGCCAACCACGTGGCTAATGCATGATCAGATGCAACATGGTCAATGAGAAGTGTGTCTCGGCTTTCGGCGATTGACTGGCCACCGCGTTGTGGAAAGAACGGAGGAGTGAAGATACTTGGGTGCTGCGCAATCAGGTGACGCTGTGGTCCAACGAGTTGCACCCTCAGTCTTTCAAGGTCAAACAAGTCGAGCGTCCAACCGTACTGTTCGGCGACGAACCTATGCGCAAAGTCCTTCTCCGATGCAGACAGGGCTTCGGTACAAACGAACACGAAGACGTCAGGATCATGGCCCTTGTCGTGGACTCTCTTGCAGTCGCTTGCTAGCTTGAGGCGCCAGTCTGACCGAACCGTATAGGCAAAGCCAATCTTTCGTCCCGTGTCGTCACTTCGAATGATGGCGTCACGGCCCTCGTCGCCTGTTCCACCCAGTGGATCGATACTGGGGTAGCCGGTGCCCGCCAGAAAGGCCGAACAAAGCCGTTCAAAGTCCCGATAGTCGGAGACCCGTTCAAGGCAATAGATGATGGAGTCAGAAGACATTTGTTCGATGATTGCAGGCTCAGTTGCAACTAATCTGTTCCTGGATTTTGGCTAACCGCTTCAGTTCACTGCGCCTATGCATCGATGGCTGTAGCCATTCTGATAACCATTGAATTTGGCGCTATCCATTAGGCGAACGGAGTTCCCAGCACTCCCGGAAAACCTGATTTCGACAATCTCACCGCCCGAACGGGAGCCCAGATCATGAAGTACAAATTGCATATTGCCCTCCTTTGAGGGAATAGATGCAAAGAATTGACGGCACTACTCAACCGCAGCGCCGTCAACTCTGAATCAGCGCGATTTGTTGGACTGTGATAAGACTGATGCCGCCAATTCCTTGGTGGCATCGGAATACTTGTCGCTCTGCAACACTTTGGATGCAAGGGTCTCCATATCTGCGCCGGTTTGTTTGGAACCATTACTTTGAGCGAGCGCAGACCCTGCCAAGCGGCGGGCGATTTTGGATGCGTTAGCATCGTGAAGCGTCTCTGCCGCCAGGGTGGCGATGTGATCAGACGTTTGCTTTGTGTTCTTGGCCATGACTGCCTCCAACCACGATCGTGGTAAAATAGTAATCGTTCGACTATATCATGTGTTTCGAAAAAACAAACACACAATATGATGTGCGCGCAGTCCACGGGCTGCAAAGCCGAATGGAATTCTCGGGCCTGACATTTTGAGCCAGAGGGCTGCGATATCTCAACCTGCCGGCTCAAGTAATTCCGTGACAGTCTGAAGTGTACGTGCCCACTCCCGTTCGACCAGTGTCTTTAATTGTTCTTCAAGCTGATTCCGAGCCTCATCGGCGAACCATTTCCGATTGTGCTCAGCAACACGAGTTTTGTAGCCTGGCCCTTGGCCCCACTCTTCCATACACCGGTGCCAAAAGGCTGGATCATCCTTGAGGGCATCCTTGAATACGGTTTGTCCCATTAATTGCGCTTTACGCAGCAATTCTTCATAAGAAGCCATCAGTACTCGTTGAGCTTGTGCGATGAGGTCAGCAGCCTCGGCATATCTCGGTGTTGCTGCCATGATCTTGCAATGACCGATGAATTCCTCCACCGCTCTACCAAGAGCCAGAACCGCGATCCGCCGTGCTCCATAGCCGATTTGGTAGGAGTAGCTCAAATTGGTCCATTCGCCTTCACGGTTGACAGCCGCCCTGACCGTCGCGGCATAGGCAATTTGAATTTGTTCGAGCAAACTTTCCTGGACGTGGGCATGAACTGGCGGCACCTTTGCGTTCAATGAGGCCCAGGAATGGAGACTTTCTCCTGCATCGCGCAGAACCGCTCGCACCCGCTCCTCCCCGTGATTTTTCAAGAGCGCGCGGGCTCCATTTGTCGCTTCCTGAATTCGGAGGCGAAACGTATCGCGGGCGGCGCCTAAACGCTCCATGAGGAACTCCTGGGCTCGGGTTGCTGGGTCCTCGTGGGCATTGTAGAAACCGGTGGCGAGCCGCTGTAGGCCTAATGGTTGCAGTGCCAATTCCACTTGTTCAGCCTTAAGCTCGTAACCCTCGTCAGCGTTTTCAACTGGTGTACTTGTCGCATCGTCTTTCATGGCAAGTGCTTCTCCAGGTCGAGGTAGCACGAGCAGTGCGACGTTGATTTCAAGACCACGAACTCCTGCATCCTTAGCGCGTTCGAGTAAGAGACGGGCTTCGGCGGCCGGAGCGTTATTAAAGCTCGAACACAGCACTGCGAGCGTGTGCGGGTCGTCAAGATGGATCTCGATATCTTCACGGGCAGCGGTGCGATCGATTCCCTTTGTATCGATGATGCGGATCGTCAAGTCGGAAGCTTTGAACAACTGGTCGGGTACAACGACTTCGATCCGCTTCGGAAGGGTAAATTCAGGGTGACGCCCATTGTTAATGGCCGAAAACAAATCTCGTAACCATGTTTTGGGAGCCTTTCCAGACGCATTGTCATACCAAATATCACGCCGGTCGCGGCGATGGAGCTCCATCCGGCTGAGTACCTCGACGATAAATTCCCGCGGCGATGGAAATTGCTCTGCCAAACCCTTGGCAGGATCAACCGTCGTGCGCTTTCCGTCTGGGCCTCTTGGTCTCTGTACCGCAAGCCCAGCCATGTTCCGTAGCGCCCTTGCTACTTCCTTCGAGATGCCTTGTGATTCCGATCCGGGAGCGTCGTCTTCTGTTTGAAGATTGCCCTTAAGAACATGATCTGCCAAATCAGCAACATCCTGACGAATCTCGTCGTCGCTGCGCGGATCGATGATGAGTCCATATTCCGGCCCCGATCTCAAATGAACTTCACAAACCGTGATGCCACCACCACCGACTTCAAGCACAGGAACAACTGTTCCGTCTTCCCTAGGAGTCTCCAGCCCAATCATTCGGCAAATGGCCGTTGACTTACCGACACCAATGCTTCCAATAAAGGCGATCTGATGATCGCGCTTCAGAAGAAGATTGGCGCAGCGCTTTATCTCTTCGATGTACTCTGACAATCGGCGCTCAAAGGCATGCGGTGTATCTGGCTGGTCTCGAAGCGCGATCAGTTCACCTGCAACTTGCTCAGCCTCCCAAAGGATAGATTGATCTGGGTGATCGAGATGTGGTCTTGGCAATACCTGCCACATGCGCTGAAGGGCTTCGGAGAGTTCCGAAGCCTCCGGAGTACCTATTTGAACCAGGATGTCTTGCACCTCTTGGAGCGTCACTAGTCGGTCTCCGCTTTCGATTCTTGAAAGCACGGCAGGACTGAGCGAGATGCGTTTCGCTAACTCTGTTTGCTTTAAGCCGGCGCGCTCACGGACCTGAATCAGGTAGCGGCCAAGTTCGAATGGATTAATTGTGGAATCTTGTTCGTCCATTGCTATCTCCTCAAGCTGGTTTTAGAAGCATTGTAGCAACGTTTCGAAAAAATAGAAGAAAAGAATGAAAACTTGTTGCAACGTTGCTTGAGTGCGCGCCCGTTCTCCAAGCCAAGCCCGGTAATCCCCCCGGCCAATAAAGGCGGACTGCCGGTACCGGATCTGTGCCGAGAGTTGGGCATCAGCTCGGCGACGTTCTACACTTCGAATTTTTCGAGGTGCCCAAGTCCACATCGGCCTCACCGCGTCCATGACAGCCCCCTTCCCAACCGGCCCAAAATACCGCCCATCGAACCCCGTAGCACTTGCCTCCGACATCAACAATACCTCGCCGACACCCAGCACGAAATGCGTTGCAGGGTAACGGGGTAGGGGACGACCCGAAGAATCAAGCTCGCGTGGCGCACTGGCAGGCCACAACTCGCCATTGACGCTTACCCCCTCCCGAGTGATTTCAATCGCATCACCGTCCAGGGCTGCTACCCGTTTCATCAGTGCGCTGTAACCACCGGGACAAAACCCGGCACCGAGATACCCCCGCTCCTTGGCCAGCTCGAATACGCCTTCCGGTGGGGGGCAGGCCATGACGTAATCGCCTACCTTAATCGGCCCGTCGCTGATCCAGTACAGCCCGATCGGAATGCTCCGGGTCGTATTGATCCGCGCACCGGCTAGGCCTGCGAGAAGGCACAGCCCAAAGATCGCCAGGCTGCCGATAGCGATCACCCTCGTGACCCGGATCACAGGGTAATTCGCTGGACTGGAGGCACGGTGAGCTTGTCGCTGATCGCTGGCGCCGGCACAGCCGCTCTCGCTTGGAATACCGGATCCTGGAAGTAGAGCATCTGCCTGCCGTAGATGGCCGGGAATCCGGCGACGTACACCACCATGTCGCCGGCGGTTTCGATGTTGCCATCGGCATCTTTCCGGGGACCCGGCATGCGCAGGCATTCGTCCACCGTGAGCAACGGTCGCTGGACTTCCTGCAGCGTGTGCGAAACCTGACTCAATACGGCGCTGGTGCGGCGTCCGCTGGTGGTGATCTGGGCTTTGATCACCGTGGTTTGTCCGGTCAGCTTGGACAAATGCTCTGCAGTTTCCACCCGGTTGGGCGGATAAGCGTTCTGCACATGGCAGTTCGAAGTGATGGTTTCATCCGGTCCGTACCCCGTTTCCCGGCTCTTGAGCTGGTTGATGTCCTGGCAGATAAGATAAAACTTGATCCCGTAACCGGCCAGGAAGGCCAGCGATTCCTGCAGGATGGCGAGTTTGCCGAGGCTGGGGAATTCATCCAGCATCCCCAGCAAGCGGTGGCGGTAACTCGCCTTCGGCCGGCCCTGCTCGAACTCCATCTTGTCGGCCAGCAAGCGCACGATCATATTCACCAGAATGCGCACCAGCGGCCGCAGCCGGGCTTTGTCGTTGGGCTGGGTGACGATGTACAGGCTGACCGGATCGGCGTGGTGCATCAGGTCTCGAATCCGGAATTCCGACGTCCTGACATTCCGGGCAACCACCGGATCTCGGTACAGCGAGAGGTAGGATTTGGCGGTCGACAGCACCGACCCGGCTTCCTCCTCCGGCCGGTCGAGCATATCGCGGGCGGCCTGGCCGACTACGGGGTGATTTTCGCCCTGGAGATGGCCGTATTCGGCCATTTCTGTCCACAACGCCGCGATGTCCCGCTGCGGGTCGGCCAGTAAAGCATCGACCGAAGACAACGTCGCCGGCGAGCCCTCGTTTCTTCCCCGGTACAGCGCGTGCAGGATCACCCCCACCAGCAGCGCCTGGGCGGTTTTCTGCCAATGGCTTTCCAAGCCCTTACCGTCCGGGTCGACCAGCAAGGTCGCCAGGTTTTGCACGTCGCCCACCTCGTACTCAGTCCCCAGCCGTATTTCGTCCAGCGGATTCCAGCACACGCTGCCCTGCAGAGCCGCCGGCTCGAAGCGAAGGACCAGGTTCTTGGCATGGCGCTGGCGCCAGCCGGCGGTCAAGGCCCAAAGCTCGCCTTTCAGATCGGTGATGACGGCGCTGTGCGGCCAGGACAGCAGGGTAGGGACGACCAAGCCGACGCCCTTGCCCGAGCGGGTCGGGGCATAGGTCAAGACATGCTCGGGGCCGTGGTGCCGTAAGTAATGCAGGGTGCCTTTCGGATCTAGCCAGGCGCCGACATAAACGCCGTCGTTCGCGCCCAGCAGCCCTGCCGCCTCGATGTCCCGCCGATCCGCCCAACGCGCCGAGCCGTGCAGGTACGCGTTCGCTTTGGCTGAATTGGCCGTTAGCATTTTGGCTACAGCCAGCCCGATCAAGCCGGCGGCAGCCACTGCAGTGCCCAGACTGCCGGCGCGGATGAAGTCGTCAGAATGGCTACCGTACCACCGCTCCGCCCATTGCAGGATCGACCAAGGCGGGTAGACGTGGCGGAAGTTGGCGCCAAGGATCTCGGCATATTGAAACCCGTGGGCAAAATACTGGGTCGCTGCGGAAAGACCGCCGATCACTGCCGTCCCGCTTACGACCAGTCCAAGCCTGCCAGTCCGAGGCTTGGGCATCCGCACTTGCGGACCCACAGCGTTGTTGTAGGGATGACTCATCGGCCTCTACTCCGGGTTTGGCCTAGAGGCCGGATACTGCCGTTCGCAGTGACGGTGAGCGGATCGCCCATGCCCAGGCGCTTCAAACGCCGGGCCGTGGCCGCATCGACCGGCAAGACTTGAATCTCTTCGCCACGCCTCAGCAGCGCCAAGGTCTGGTCCCCGATCTGCCGGCTGCCGGCATAGCTCGCGAGGCCCTCGCCTTGCCAGTGCCGATGTAGGGGGACATCCATGCCTAAGCGCCGCTTGGACTCCCGCTCGGCAATGTACCGATCGGCCGCCGACGAAGGGGGCGATTCTGCAAAATCGGCGAGGCCCCTCGCCGGCTCGGCAACCGCACGCAGCAAAGCCCGGCGACGCTGCTCCATCACCTCGTCGTCGAACCGGACGCCCAACTTCGCTTCCGCCGCAGCCTGAACCATCCGCGCCTTGAACGCTTCACTGCCATTCACGGAGAGGCGTTCGCCGTAGCGGTGTACCGCCAGGCGCAGCGCTGCTGCCAGGTCTTCTGGCTGCAATGCCCTGGAGACATGCAGACGTTCGCCATCGTCCCGGACGACGGCCGAACCGGCCCGGTAGATGATCGTGCCCTGGCGGGTCACGCTGTCCGGAGCCACACCGGACGGCGGCGCCGAATCTTGCAGCGCGGGGCCGGACAAGGTATCGCCGGAAACTGCCTCGCGCGCCACCCGTGCGCGCAAAGCAACCAGAGCCTCCGCGTCACCCGCCGTGGCCTGCTGGCGCAACCAGTCGCTCCAGGCACGCCGCGGGTAACCGTCATAAATCGCTTGGCGCTCCGCCCGGTACTGTTTCTGGATACGCTGCACGTCCTCGCGCAGTCCCCGGCTGGCCAGTGCGTAAAGCGCTTTCTGCTGCATGTGCCCGCCGCCCATCAAACGGATAGCCGAGCGCTTGAGCCGCCCGCTGCTCTTGGCGCCTTCGATCAGCCGGTTTTTCTTCTCCCGCGCCTTCACCCAAGCCAGGGTGCGCGCTTCGGCATGGGCTTGCTGTTCCGCCTGGTAGCGGCCAAACAAGGCTGCGGTATTCACACCGGCCGTCAGTGGCCGGGCTTGATACTGCCGCAGCGGCGGGTCATTTCTCTGAGAACCGGCTTCGAACGGTCCCAGCCGCGCTTCCAGCTTAGGCCTGGATAAATCGCGATCGACCGAACTGGCCTTGACGCACGTCCTCGTCAGGTCCGTGATGATCAGCCCATTACCGCGCTCCTGCAGCGACAAACCATTCTCGCTCAGTACCCGATGCAACGCCGGCCAACTTTGGGCGCTCAGGAGGTCTCCCAAGCATTCGCGCTGAATCCAGCCCAGCAGGCTTTCCAGCCCTGCTGCATGTTCCATATCGGCGGCTCGGTTCTCGGCGCCGCGTTTCTGGGCTTGGTGATTGTCGTGCGCCAAACCGTACTCCGCTTCCAGCACCTCGCATAAATTCCCCAGGGTTTTATGGTCGTTGTAAGGCGTATGCAGCGTCAGCCGGCGCGGGTGGATCTTGTTGATGGCGATATGAATGTGTAGATGGTCGGTATCGTGGTGCACCGCGCTGACGCGCTGATGCTCGCCATATCCCAGCCCGTCACAAACGCGGGCTTCAATTGCTTCCAGGACCTCGGGCGGCGGATTTTCCCCGGCACGGAACGACAGAATCAGATGATAGGTCTTGTCCGATACCGCCCTCTGGTTCTGCGCCTGCTTGGCCTGGATTTCCAAAACCGCATCGCGGGGGTCGTCGGACTGGCAGTTACTCGCTTTCACATAGCCGACCCGTTCCAGCTTGTCCTGCGGGTCGGCGAGGTAAGCGACCAGCCCGGCGAAATCGCTCTTCTTCAGCATCTTCATGGGCACGTGCTTGGCGATCACGACCGCACTACCGTCTTCATGACGTCCCGCAAAGCTTCCTGATTCGCTTGGATTTCCTCTAAGGCGCCAAGAAGCGTCCGCTGCATGCGGGCGGCACCGAACGGCCTCAGTTTTTCGTCGTTGGTCAGCCAGAGCTTCAACAAACCGCCCAGCCGGCCCAGATCGCCATTGATACGTGCCAGATCGTCCACCCGCTGGTGGTCGAGCATGCTGCGGATCGGATAGCCCGCGCCGACGTTGCGCAGATACATGGACAGGCTTTGGCCCGCCGCCCTGGCGTTCGCCTCGATCTGGGCGCGTTCTTCGGGCAAGCACCAGACCTTGATTGGTGTGCTGCCCTTCCGTGTGATTTTTTCTTCCATCGATTTCCTCGTTATCGACGGCGGTAGCCGTCTCGCCTCGCAGAGCTCAGATTTTCCCTTGAGCGCCCGGCGCGAATCGGGGACGAGTGAAGTTGGAACGCCGGCCTGCCGGTGGGCCTACTTCACATATCCTGCCCTTTTCTCAACGCCTATCGCTTTTTCGGGGTTAGCGCTTGCTTTGCAACCGCATGTCTACTTTTCTGCAACCGGACTGCAATTCGCCCGGAACGGTCCAAAGTTGCAGTAGTCTCGGCCTAGGTTTGCATGAGTTGCGGTTTTGTCATCCTATAATTGCGCTTTTATCGCAACCCTATTGGCAGAGGTTTTGCTATGACCAAGAGTCTCTCGGAGCGGATCGCTCAGCGGGTCAAGACAAAAAAGCCAAGTCAGTTTGGCAAGAATCGGGCCGCCTTCCTGGCAGTGCGGGCGGAAGTGAAGCAGGCGCTGGAGGACGGCTGGCCCGTCAAAACGGTCTGGGAAACCCTGCACGACGAGGGAAAGATCGGATTCAGCTACCACGCGTTCATCCGTTATGTGAACCAGCTGATTCGCCAGGTTTCGCCGTCCAGCGCTGCGGAACCCGCAACGAAAGCAGGGCAGGGCGCGAAGGCATCCGCGGCTGCAGAGCAAAAACCGTCGTCGCCCCCCGACGTGGGCGGTTTCACATTTGAATCGATACCGAACAAGGAGGACTTGTTTTAATGGCGAAAATCCACATGGTGCTGCAAGGCAAGGGCGGCGTCGGCAAGTCGTTCATCGCGGCGACACTAGCGCAGTACCTGGCCAGCAAAGGCCAAGCGCCGCTGTGCATCGACACCGATCCGGTCAATGCCACCTTCCAGGGCTACAAGGCGCTGAACGTGCGCCGGCTGCAGATTCTGGACGGCGACGAAATCAACCCGCGCCAGTTCGACACCCTGGTCGAATGGGTGGCGCCGGCGACCGACGACGTCATCATCGACAACGGCGCCAGCTCCTTCGTCCCGCTCTCGCACTACCTCATCAGCAACCAAGTGCCGGCACTGCTGCAGGAATTGGGGCATGAACTGGTGGTGCATACCGTCGTGACGGGAGGACAGGCGCTGCTCGACACCGTCAGCGGCTTCGCCCAACTGGTCGGCCAGTTTCCGAAGGAAGCCCGCTTCGTGGTCTGGCTGAATCCCTACTGGGGGCCCATCGAGTACGACGGCAAGCGCTTCGACCAATCCAAGGCCTACCAGGACCACCGCGAACGGGTCTCGGCCATCGTGCAGATACCGACGCTGAAGGAGGAAACCTATGGCAGAGACCTGAGCGAGATGCTGCAGGAACGCCTGACCTTCGACGAAGCGCTAGCGATGGACGCGCTGACCATCATGACGCGCCAGCGCTTGAAGATCGTGCGCGGACAGCTGTTCGGCCAGATGGAACAGGCGGAGATGCTGTGACCGACGAAACGGACGCGCTGATCCGCGAGATTGCGGCCAAACACGGCATTGCCGTGGGACGCGACGATCCCATCCTGATTCTGCAGACGCTCAATCAGCGGTTACTGGCGGACAGCGCCCAAGCGCAGCAAGCGCTGGTCGAACAGTTCCGGACGGACATGGATGCCCTAGCGCAACGCTGGGACCAGGAGGCCAGGGCGAAAGCGGAACGGGTGCTCAATGCGGCCCTGGAAGCCAGCCAGGCCGCCATGGCAAACCTGATGCAGAGCGGCGCAACCGCAGCCGCGGCGTCGGTACGCGCGGAAATCGATGCGGCATTGGCCGTGGCAAACCGCCACTGGCGCGACACGCGCCGGCTGGTCCTCCTGAACTTGGCCGCCGCCGCCCTGACATTGCTCGCGGCGGCACTCGCCTGGTGGGCCAGATTTAGCCCTTAGCTCCCGCCGGCCCCGAGAGAAGCGGAAAAGGCACCGAAACCCAGTTTTAGGTTCAAGCCGGCCGTATCCGCGCATGGGCAAGCTACTGTTCCCGCAGATTGATGCCGGACAGGCCGGCGGCCGCAAAGGGTTCGGACGATTTCGATACCATGGGCGAGGGGGAGGTAAAAGATAACGTACCGGCCAATCGGAAAGCCCCGTAAATCTTCCGCCAATTCGTCACGAAGACGGCCGATCCCCGGCCGTTGCGCCAGCGTCCGAAATTTCTTGTCGATACGGTCAATGAAGGCATCCGCCCGTACCTCGCTGTCCTCCGCGATGTATTCCCAGATTTCAATCAGATCACTTTTGGCGCGGGAGCTCTTGCGGATAACCGGCATTTAATCCTCAGGGCTTGAGGTGGCCCGGCGCTGTCGGCCTTCCCGTTTGATCTCTTCTGCGTCCCACGGGGTCGGCTCCCCGCTGTCGAGTCCTTCGCGAATGTCCTGCCGCAACTGTTCGAGCTTGGCGGCCCGCTGTTGGTCTTGTGCCTCCATCATCCGCAACGCTTCGCGCACTACTTCGCTGGCCGAGGTGTAAAGACCTGAAGCCACTTTCCGCCTCACCATTTCCTCCAGCTGAGGGCTTAGATTCACGTTCATCGTCATGGCAACCTCTGCGGTTGGGAAAGGATTTAACCTGGCATGATTGTCAACCTTTGTCAATCTTGGACAATACCTTGGTTAACGACAACTTAACCTCTCGTCGAGGTCATCAGAGATGGAATGGAGCCGCTTACGTCGCCCGCACGCGCGGCAATTCCGCCCAGCGCGTGGTATAGGCTGGAGATTTGAGGAGCGCCCGCATCCGCCATTGCGCGCTGACCGCCTCGCTGCCGAAGCGCAGCGCCTGCCGGCCGAAACTGTGATTGATCCGGTCGATGACCGCCATTAGGGACGCGCTGCGGACGGTATCAGCACCGCTGGGCGCGAACAAGCTGCCTTGCTGCACACCGGAGGGGACCAGATCAAGCAATAGCACCCCTGCCTTCTGGTAGGCATAGCCGGGCAGGTACAGCCGCTCGAGACCGCGCAGCGCCAGACCGATCAGCAGATGCGAATCCTGGCTTGGCGCTTCGAGCGGGATCGTGAGCGAATTGGCATAGCCCGGCCGAGAGGTATCGAACGGGCTGGTCTGGAGGAACACCGACAAGGCCTGCGCGTGAAGCCGCCGCGAGCGGAGCTTTTCGCAAGCGCGCGCGGCAAAGCTGGCGACCGCTGCGCGCAGATCGTCCTGCGCGCTCAGCCGGTCGCCGAAGCTGCGCGAGACCATAATCTGCTTTTGCGGGGGTGGAGCGATTTCAAGCGACAGGCAGGAGGTACCTCGCAGTTCCAGGACAATCCGTTCCATCACCACCCCGAAGATACTGCGCAGCCGCTTCGGATCGGCGTCGCGCAGCGCCAGCGCATTGGTAATGCCGAGCTCGCGCAAGCGCGCTCCGGAGCGGCTGGCGATGCCCCAGATATCCTCGACTGGGATGGAGGCAAGCGCCTGTTCGGGGGAAAGGAGACGGGACCAGTCCAGCACCGCCCCGGCGGGGCTCTGGCCCTTCTTGGCGAGACGGTTGGCGAGCTTGGCGAGCGTCTTGGTCGGCGCGATGCCGATCGAGACCGGAATCCCGGTCCATTGCTTGACCGTCCGCACGATGCGCAAGCTGTAGTCGGTCAAATCGAACGGCAACGCGAACAGGTCGAGAAAACATTCATCGATCGAATAGACCTCGTAGCGCGGCGCGAAGCCGGCGAGCACCGCCATGACGCGGCGGGAGAGATCGCCGTACAGCGTATAGTTGGACGAAAAGACCACCACGCCGTGCCGTCGGATCAGTTTCTCGATCTGGAAATAAGGCGCGCCCATGGGGATGCCGATCGCCTTGGCTTCGTTGCTGCGGGCGATGACGCAGCCGTCATTGTTGGACAGCACGACGACCGGCCGCCCTTCCAGATGCGGTGCGAACAGGCGCTCGCAGCTGGCGTAGAAATTGTTGCAATCGGCTAGGGCGAACATGGACGCCTCATTAGAACGAGCGAACGGCATGGGCGACCACGCCCCAGATCACCAGTTCCATCCCGTCGCGGATTTCGAGGGCGGGATAGTGGGGATTTTCCGGCAGGAGCCAGACGCGCTCACCCTCGATCTTGAGCCGCTTCACGGTCAATTCGCCATTGATGACGGCGATCACGATTTCGCCTGACTTGGCCTGGCGCGCGCGATCGACGACGAGCAGGTCCCCGTGATAGATACCGGCTCCAGTCATGGAATCGCCCTGCACCCTGACAAAGAAAGTAGCGGCCGGATGCTGGACCAGATGCACGTTGAGGTCGAGACTGTCCTCCAAATGATCGTCGGCCGGCGAGGGAAAGCCTGCCGCGATGCGCGCGCCGAACAAGGGCAGGGGCAAGGACGACGGTGCACTGGTGAAGGGCTGTACCGTTACGCCACCCATGGCCTCGGCCCTGCTGTCGAGCCAGGCGCGCACGGCCGGCACCGCGCTTTGCGGTATCCGGATCACCTCGGTCGGCTCCGCGTAGCGGCCCGAGCCCGTCTTGCGACCGGAACCCGGCCGCAAGCCGCCATGGGAAAAGGAAGTTCGCTGGGTCATCGGAAAAGATCCCTGTGGTTCTTGATTGACGTAACAATAATCAAGATGACGGGACAGAACAACCGATAAAAGCTAAGCGCCCCGACCCGTTGCTGCGCAGTTGCTTTCCTCTTAGTCGTGTTCCTGCGCCAAACCGAAGGACCAATCGAATTTAATGGCACGCGGTGGCTTCAATGTGGTC
This sequence comes from Methylococcus sp., assembly GCA_028688525.1. Taxonomy (GTDB): domain Bacteria; phylum Pseudomonadota; class Gammaproteobacteria; order Methylococcales; family Methylococcaceae; genus Methylococcus. The sequence goes on from JAQTYA010000049.1 coordinate 16,901, forward strand.
TATGCTCCGTGCAGAACTTTGAATGTAATCTCACTGAACCAATGGGAATACCGCTCGATGCGAACGATTATCACACTGGTTGCGGCGACGTGGGGGCTGTGCGGATGTTCGCCTTACCTTTATCAGAAGGAAGTAGGGAGCTTCAATTTGAGCGTTGCCGCTGTGTCAAATGGGATAGCGCAGGGGCTCGACATTCTTGGACAAGATCAGGCTGCGACGGATCTCGCGCAAGTGGTTAGTGCGCGGGCCGGGGTGAACCTAAGTCCAGAATGTGGAACAGAGAGTCTGGGTAAACCGTGCAGGCTAATGGTCCCTATGCAGTCCATCGCTCCTTCTACGGTAGACAAGTTCGATTCCGTCAAACCTGAAGTAAGGAAGATACTTGCCGCGTTGAAAGCGTATGCAGACGGGCTGGCGGCGGTCACGAATGTTCAGGATCGCGAGGATTACGATGCGGCTGCTTCACAATTATCATCGAGTGTGGCAGCACTGGGCACCGCTCTTGGTGCCGTGACCCCAGGCGGCGCGGCTGCCGGCCCAGCACTAGCAGCGGTCGTGACGCTTACGACCTGGACAGTTGGTACGGGTCTCGATACGGCGCGGTACGACACGCTGAAGTCAGCGATCAATGCAATCGGGACACCCTCTGTCGATCTTAACAAGCAGAGCGCAATTCAGGTTGTGGTCGATAAGGCAATAACACCCGCACTGACAGCTGTGCGGTCTGCCCGTATTGAGTTGCTTTTCGCTCAGTTGAATGCCCGCATGGATCGGATTAATTCAGACCTGGCCAATAAGTCGACGGACATCACGCCCATATTATTGGACCGGTACGATACGCCCTTGATGAACTCGGCATCGTTGGTCGCGACCTTGAATGCGATCAAGGGAGTCCACCCGAAGGCAGTCGGGATGAGCCTCGTGGAGGCGCATAACGAAATGCAGAAGGCGGTAAATGACGAATCTAGGCAGTTCCAGAGTCTCGTCAGTTCAATGGCCGATTTTGCCGATAAGGCCGCTGCCGTTGAAAGGGCGTTCGCTAAACAGCCGACGACAACGACGCCCGTCGCCAAATGAATAGATGATGGAGAAAGAAACCATGGCAACGGAAAAGGACATTACGGATCAACGTGACGGCGACGTCCAGTTGTTGGATGGCAAAATCAGTGAGGCCATCACAATAAAAAATGGCCTTGCTATCGACAATCCGCAGCGGGTTGATCTTAGTACTACTATTAATGATCTGATGCGTAGTCGGACAGACATGCACATTCAGGAGTTGAAGGCCGGTTTGAATAGTGCGCAGCTAGCTGCGGCGTTGGCAAAGCTAACGACAGCAAGTGACGATCTCAAGAATAAAGCGGAAAAAATGAAAACCGTCACCACATTTATAAGCAGAACAAACGCCGTGATTGGAGCTTCGACTAAGGTGACGAACATCATAAAGAACGGCGGGTAGCCTGAATAGGCTTTTCGATATGGTCTGTCTGATCTTACTACGCATCTGGAGAAACTCCGGCTTTTCTATTCCGGCACGGGCGATTTGTTGATCTTCGATAAAGCAGACTGTTAAGAAAGCCATAACCCCTTGACTTGATCACTTTTCAGGAGAAAGCCATGTACGACGACAAGCACTGCTGGCCCATTATCTACGTGCGCGGTTATGCGATGACCACCAGCGAACAGGACGATACTGCTGCCGATCCATTCTGTGGATTCAATCTAGGCTCAACCGTCTATCGCGCTACAACCAATAAGAATAAAACCCTGAAGTTGATATTCGAATCGCCGCTGATTCGTCTTTCATCCGAATTCGGCTACGGCGATGTGTATGAGGATGGCCTGGATATCCTAGACAAGGATTGGAAGCGAGCGAGCGATCAACAGCGCTACCTTGCCAAGAAGTCGATCATCATTTTCCGATACTATGACCAGGCGTCCCAATTGTTGGGTAGCGGGCAGACTCCTTCGATCGAAACGTTCGCCAAACAGTTGGGCGAATTAATTCAGACCGTTCGGGATATGGTTTGCGGCGATACAGCCAACGGCGTCAGCGATCCGAAAGATTTCCGCTGCTACTTGGTGGCCCATTCCATGGGTGGGTTGGTTGTCCGAGCCTTCCTACAAAACCCGGCGCTTGATGAATCCGGAATGCGGGGACACGTGGACAAGGTTTTCACTTACGCCACACCCCATAACGGCATCGATATGGGCGGAGTAAACGTTCCTTCGTGGCTAAGCAAGAACGATATTTCCAATTTCAACAGGGAGAGGATGGCGGGTTACCTCAACTTGGAAACCTTGTTCCGGAAAACCGATCGGGTGGACTGGATGCCGGAATCGGTATTTCCCTCCGAGCGCTTTTTCTGCATGGTAGGCACGAACCGCAACGACTATGAAGTCGCGAAGGGGCTGTCGCGCACTTTCACCGGACAGGGTAGCGATGGCCTAGTTCGGATTGCCAACGCGTCGGTCTGGGGTGTCGACGATGCTGGCCACTTTTCCAAACCAAGTCCGACGGCGTACGCCTACCGATCGCATTCCGGTTATTTCGGAATTGTAAACAGCGAGGAAGCTTACCAAAATCTGGTTCGGTTTCTGTTCGGCGACTTCCGCGCAGATGTTTGGTTCGACATAAAGCAAGTTACTCTGCCAACCGAACTGCAGTCGCAGGAAGACAACGTCGATGCGACTTATCAGTTCGAGTTCTTGGCTGCGACCAAGGGAGCTCGGTGGTATTTGACCCGCCGGGTTGCTGAAGAGGATTCGGTGGCCTGTAAGACATACAAGCAGTTGAAAGACCCCCATCAACGGTCGATCTATCTTTCCACGGTCTTTTTGTCGAAACACTATCGCGTCAATCGCGAAGCTAACACGCTGACCTATACGGCGGATTTTGGCGTGCGAGTGCCCGATTACGAGGTCGACCGCAAGTTTTGGTTCGACGGCCATTTCGAAGGCGGTTACCTGTTCAACGACCGCCTGATCATCACAATTACCCTGCCTGATATTCAAAAGGGTCAAGGTCTGATGATCCAGTACGGCTGGTGGAGTCTCCATAAAGGCAAAACCCCCGAGGCAGCTGCACTTAGCCCAGGAGCCGGCGGGAGCGGCCAACAGTTCAGTATCAACTTGCCGCCCGGCGCGGCCACTGATCCCACAATATCCGGACAGCTTCGGTTTGTCGCTTCGACCTGGAACAGCTAAGCGGTCGATAAACAACTAGTTTTTCACCTATCCCAACACGCATCTCAGCTTCATTAGCTGCCATATGAAATCGCGGAACTCTGTCCGACGAGGCTATGCAACCCTGTAATCAATGCGGTAAATGTTGTCTCAAATATAGTGACGCTGGACTTGGCTCCGCTTCGATCGAAGAAATTTCGATGTGGGAGCTATGTCGGCCAGACGTTTTACGCCATACCGATTCACTGGGTGATTTGTGGATCAGCCCTATCACCCATGAAGAAATGTCACGCTGTCCTTGGCTTCGCCGATTGCCTAAGCAAGAGAAATATATCTGTCGAATACATGAGCATCGCCCCGATGTTTGCCACGGTTACCCAGTCGATGTCGATCAGATGATTAATGATCGGTGTGAAATGCTGGAAGTTGATGATATTGGTCGTTCGAGAGAAGAGTTAGACCGAGAATTGCAAACTCTTCGCGGATCAAGCCAGCCGCCTTCTTCGGTTTTCTGACGCTATCATTAAGGAACCTCTGAACAAATCCTGCTGGTAAGCTATCCCTGACAGAGCACGTGAACACGGTGACCGGATGAAACAGACCACCTTTGCCTCCTTAGCGTTCGACGGGAAGAAGAAGCAGACCCGGCGTGAGAAGTTCCTGGCCGAGATGGAGCAGGCGGTGCCGTGGCCGGAGCTGCTGGCAGTCATCGAACCGCATTACCCGAAAGCTGGCCGGCGCGGACGTCAACCGTACCCGTTGGCGACGATGCTGAGGCTGTACTTCCTCCAGCAATGGTATGCCTTGTCCGACCCGGGCCTGGAAGATGCCCTGTACGAGATCGAATCGATGCGGCGCTTTGCCGGGCTGGAACTGGCGGACGATGCACTACCCGATGAAACCACGATCCTCAACTTCCGGCGCCTGCTGGAACGTCACGAACTGACGGCGAAGCTGATGAACGCCATCAATGACGTGCTGGAAGCGCGAGGGCTGCTGCTCAAGGGGGCACGAGGGTGGACGCGACGATCATCCACGCCGCGCCATCGACGAAGAACAAAGCCAAGACCCGCGATCCGGAGATGCACCAGACCAAGAAGGGCAATCAGTGGTTCTTCGGCATGAAGGTGCACGTGGGCGCGGACGTTCACACCGGCGTCGCCCACACGGTCTCGGTGACACCGGCCCATGCCGCCGACATCAGCCCGTTGCCGAACCTGCTGCGCGAGGACGACCGACTGGTCATCGGCGACGCGGCCTATGTCAACGACACCTACAAGCGCGCTGCGCGGCAGGCCGGGGTCGTGTGGGGCATAGCCCTGAAAGCCCGTCCGAAACGGCGCTTGGGGGCTGCGCAGAAACGCCGCAATCGGCGAATGTCGTCGATCCGCAGCCGAGTCGAGCACCTTTTTCGGGTGATGAAGCGGCAGTTCGGCTACACCAAGACGCGCTACCGTGGCCTAGCCAAGAACGCCGCCCAGGTGTTTACCCTGATAGGGTTGACTAATCTTTACCTGAAGCGGTACGCGTTGATGACCTGACGGGCGAGCTGAGCTAGGCGTCCGTCCCGACGGGCGCATCCGGGCGGGAATCGCCACGGTAAGCAAGGATTTTCGGCGCCCTTCACCCATTTTCAAAGCCTGATTATCAGCGGGATATGTTTTTGCCGGCCAAATCGGATTTGTTCAGAGGTTCCTTAATGACCTTTGCCTCTCTGATCTAATAATAAAGCTCAACTGTGAAGCTACGGGCTCTCATCCCCTATGTTTGCACGACTCGGCATGGCGCCTGTCTTTTTCCGCCCGAACATAGATCGATGTGGTCTTAAGGTCGGCATGCCCTAAATTCTCTTGCAGCACATCCAGCGGCACGCCCTGAGCCACGGCATGGGTACCGTAGCTGTGCCGCAGCCAAGGGAGCGGGCTATCCAAAGCGAGGCCAAGAACGTACTACAGATGGCCCACGCCGTGTTCCTGAACCGGCATTGCAAAATCCACTGCTACTTCATGTGCATTCCTGGAAACGCACGGTGTCAGCATCTAGCCAGATTGTCTAAATTGCTGCCGATAGTCATTCGGCGAACAGCCGAAGCGCTGTTTGAATGCCCGACTGAAATGCGACAAGTCGTTGAGTCCCCAGCGGAATGCGATAACCGATAGACTGCAGGCTGACCGGACGGGATCCATCAGGTCGCGGCGACATTGCTCCAGTCGTAAGCTTCCCCCTTAGGAAGACACCCGATAAGTAGAACTTTCTGGCATGTTTAGCCCAACCAGGAGGTTCCATGAAGAAGTCGCGTTTCACCGAGACCCAGATTGTTTCGATGCTCAAGCAAGCCGACGCCGGAATGCC
>JAQTYA010000050.1 GCA_028688525.1 Methylococcus sp.
CGACTATCAGCCGGGCAGCCATAGCTTCGTCTACGGCGACGATATCCCGCTGTGGAACAAGATCGAAGCCATCGCTACCAAAATTTACGGCGCCGCCGGCATCGGCGCCGACGCCAAGGTCAAGGCCCAGCTCGAGGCTTGGAATGCCGATTACGGGCATTACCCGGTGTGCATGGCCAAGACCCAGATGTCCTTCTCTACCGACCCCAACGCCAAGGGCGCGCCGACCGGGCACACCGTCGCCATCCGCGAAGTCCGCCTGGCCAACGGCGCAGGTTTCATCGTTGCCATTGCCGGCGATATGATGACCATGCCTGGCTTGCCGAAAATCCCGGCAGCGGAACACATCGACGTCGACGACAACGGCAGGATTAGCGGCTTGTTCTGATCGGCGGGCTGGCACGGCACCGCGGGCTCCCGGCTCGAAAGCCTGGGAGTCCGCGGCGACGCCGATCAAAGCAGCCCCAAAGCTTTAAGGCTGGCTTTACCCAGTTCCACCCGTTTGCCTATGTCGGCTTCGTTCCGGACATCGATGTTCAATGCAAACGCATAAACGCGATCGTCCCTTTGCGCCCAACCCACCCACCAGCCGACCCTAGCACCGGCAACATTTCCCAAGCCCGTTTTGCCATAGAGCTTCCAGTTCGTGCCTTGTTCCAAGAGAACGATTTCACGAACGGCTCCCTGAATATCTTTTGCCAGCGGCAACGCGTCTTGCGCCAAGCTGGCGAGAAATTGAGTTTGCTCGACTGCGCTGATCTTGAGCGGGCCAACCAGCCAGAAATTGTCCACAGTCGCGCCGACTTCTTTATTGCCGTAAGCCAGGCGAGACAAATAATCCTTCATGCGCTCGATACCGATACGCCGGGCCAGTTCCTGATAGATCGGAACATTCGAAACCACGATCGCTTCGCGCAGCCCCATATCCTTTTCCCAGGTTTTGAAGGGCTGCGGAGCGCCCCCATAGGGCAAAACTTCATCGACGCTCTTAACCGCACCGGTGGCAAGTCCAATCAGAGTATTTGGAATCTTGAAAGTCGACGCAGGAATAAATCTGGTTTCTGCGCGTCCCCTGTCATGGCCAGTAAACGTCTGGGCGGAGACGTCATAAACTACGAAAGTGCCCTGCACGCCGGCCTGCCTGAAAATATCGCCGACTTCCCGGCTGTCTTTCCAACCGGCTGCATGTACTGTACACGCAAATAAAACAGCTGCCGCGAAAACCCCTTGCATTAATCGAGCAAATACTCCCCTGCAGGGGTAAGGAATATTTTCTAATAACAAAGACATCGGCATATTCATACCGTTCGCACCGCTCACTGAAAATCCCTAGATTTTACTACCAACCCATTCAGCCATTTTCCGATGTCCTCCAGCCGCCCGGCGACCAAATGGAGCACCCCCTCTTCCTGCTGTACCGTCCCGGAAACCGCGAGGAGCTGAGCGTGCAGCAGCGCTCGGCGCTGAGCCTGGGCGGTGGCGGGCCAGACGATGAGGTTGATCTGGCCGGTTTCGTCCTCGATCGTAACGAAGGTGGTGCCGTTGGCGGTCATGGGGCGCTGGCGGCAGACCACGAGGCCGGCGACGCGGGCGATGGCGCCGTTTCTCACCTGCCACAGCGCTTCGGCGGTGCGAAAACCCCGCTGGTTCAGCCGCTCCCGCAGCAGACTCAAGGGATGGCGGCGCAAGCTGGCGCCGGTAGCTGCATAGTCGGCGATGACGTCCTCGGCTTCGCCCGGTTTCCTCAGCAGCGGCACGGCTTCGGCGAATTGCGGTTCGGCATAGAGCGGGGTCGGCGCTTCCACCCCAGCGGCTTCCCAGAAGGCGCGATGGCGGTGGCCGCCGAGTCCGCGCAGGGCGTCGGCGGCGGCCAGCGCTTCCAGCTCGCGGCGCTCGAGCCGGGCTCGGGTGGCAAGGTCCTGGACGCTTTGGAATTGTGCCTGCCGACGGGTTTCGCTCAAACGTTGCGCCGCAGCGGACGAGACTCCGTTGACCAGGCGCAGCCCCAGCCGAAGGGCCGGAACAGGCGAGTCAACCGGCTCCAGCGTGCAATCCCAGTCACTGTGGTTGACATCGATCGGGCGCACTTCGACGCCGTGGATGCGGGCATCCTGGATAAGCTGGGAGGGGCCGTAGAAACCCATCGGCTGGCTGTTGAGGAGGGCGCAGACGAATGCGGCGGGATGGTGACATTTAAGCCAGGCGGAGACGTAGGCCAGCAGGGCAAAACTGGCGGAATGCGACTCGGGGAAGCCGTATTCGCCGAAGCCCTGGATCTGGCGGTAGATCTGGCGAGCGAAACGCTCTTCGTAGCCGCGTTCGCGCATCCCGTCCATCAGCTTCCGTTCGAACGGCTCCAGCCCGCCTTTACGATGCCAGGCGGCCATGGCGCGGCGCAGCTGGTCGGCCTCGCCCGGCGAGAATCCTGCGGCGACCATGGCCAACTGCATCACCTGCTCCTGAAAGATTGGCACGCCCAGGGTCCGCTTCAGCACCTTCTCCACCTCGGGGCTGGGGTAGGCTACCGGCTCCAGCCCGGCCCTGCGGGTCAGATAGGGATGCACCATGTCGCCTTGGATCGGTCCGGGCCGGACGATGGCGATCTGGATCACCAGGTCGTAGTAGTTCTTGGGCCGCAGCCGCGGCAGCATGCTCATCTGAGCCCGCGACTCCACCTGGAACACCCCAATGCTATCGGCCCGCTGCAGCATCGCGTACACCGCCGGGTCTTCCGGCGGAATATCGGCTAGCGAGAACGGGCGGCCCCGCCCTTCTCCTACATAGGCCAGCGCCTTGCGGATCGCGGTCAGCATACCTAAAGACAGGACGTCGACCTTTAGCAGCCCTAAGGACTCAAGGTCGTCCTTGTCCCACTGGATTACAGTGCGCTCGGGCATGGCGGCGTTTTCCACCGGCACCCAGTTCGACAAATCCTCGGCGGCGATGACGAAGCCGCCCACGTGCTGGGACAGATGTCGGGGAAAACCTACCAGCGTCTGTACCAGGGCCAGCAGACGCCGCACCGCCGGGTTTTCGGGCGCAAGCCCGGCTTCGGCCAGGCGCTCGGGCAGCGTCTCCGCGACACCGTGGCGGTCTAGCACCCGCGCCAAAGCGTCGATTCGCGACGGCGACAAACCCAGGGCCCGTGCTACGTTGCGCACCGCGCTCCTAACACGGTAAGTGGTGAGGCTGGCGGCCAACGCTGCCCGGTGGCGGCCGTACTTGCGGTAGATGTACTGGATGACCTCCTCGCGCCGCTCGTGTTCGAAATCCAGGTCGATGTCGGGTGGTTCGTTGCGCTCCTTGGAGATGAAGCGTTCGAACAACAGGTCGAGCCGGGCCGGGTCGACCTCTGTGATGCCAAGGCAATAGCACACCGCCGAATTGGCTGCCGACCCCCTGCCCTGGCACAAGATGCCTCGGCTGCGGGCAAATTGGACCACGTCGTGCACGGTCAGGAAGAACGGCTCGTAGGCCATGGCACCGATCAATTCCAACTCGTGCTCGATCTGCCGCCGGACTTTGTCCGGCGCGCCTTCCGGCCAGCGCCGCGCCATGCCTTGTAGGGTTAGCTCGCGCAGCCAGCCGATGGCCGTGCAGCCGTCCGGCACCAGCTCGGCCGGGTATTCGTAGCGCAGTTCGTCCAGCGAAAATCGGCAGCGTTCGGCGATGCGCAGCGTTTCTTCGAGCAGCGCCCGTGGATAAATCCGCTCTAGGGATTCGACGGGGCGCAGATGGCGCTCGCCGTTCGGAAATAGCGCGTAGCCGAGTTCGGCCAGCGGCTTGCCGAGGCGGATGGCGGTCAGGGTGTCCTGTAGCGGCTGGCGCTCGCGGGCGTGCATGTGGATATCGTTGCAGGCGACCAGGGGCAGCCCCAGACGCTCGCCCAGTGCTTGCAGATCGGCCAAGCGCCGGCCGTCCTCGCCGCTAAAGAACAGCTCGACGCCGATCCAGCACCGGGCAGGAAACTGCCGCGCCAGCCAGGCGCCGGTTTCGGCGTCGGGTTCAGCTTCCGGCAGCCAGATCGCCAGACACCTATCGAACGCTTGGGTTTCGAGCTGATGGCGGAGCAAGCGATACCCGCCCTTCTCCGCCGCCCGGCGGCCCAAGGTGATGAACGCTGCGAGCTGGCCGTAGCCGTGCCGGTCCATCGCCAGCAGCACCAGCTTGGGGCCGTTCTCCAGACGGAATTCACTGCCGATGATGAGCTTAAAGCCGAGCTTCTTGGCCTCGGCATGGGCACGCACTACGCCTGCCAGCGAGCATTCGTCGGTGACCGCAAGGGCCGCGTAACCCAGACGGACGGCTTCGGCCACCAGCTCCTTGGGATGCGAGGCCCCGCGCAGGAAGCTGAAGTTGCTCAAGGTATGAAGTTCGGCGAATACGGGTTCGGTCACGCTCGTCGCGCCTGGAATCATCGTCGTGGATAGCTATTTGAGCGAGTCAGGCGCTGAGCGGGGAGCTCGCCGGCTGCGCCGATCAGGGCCCGCCCTACGCGCCTTCAAGCACGCAGCTGCGGTCCTGTAGGTTTGGGGAAGGCGACGCACACCCGCAGCCCTTTTCCCGCCCCGTCGGCCAGACTGACTTCCGCGCCATGCCGGTCGGCGATGGCACGGACAATCGCGAGCCCCAGACCGGTTCCGGGCGCGGAGATTTCCTCTATGCGGTAAAAGCGGTCGAACACTCGGCAGCGCTCAGCGGCCGGAATTCCGGGCCCTGTATCCGCGACTTCCAGCGCCGGCCGGCCGTCGCCGCTCAGCCGCACCGAAACGTCGACCACGCCGCCCGTCGGGGTGTAGTGGATGGCGTTATCGACCAGATTGGCCAACAGCGTATGCAGCGCGCCGGGGTCGCCGGTCACGTGCAGGCCGCTATCCACCTCGGCGAACCCGAAATCGATCGACTTACGCGCCGCCAGCCCCGCGTGCTCGGCGACGACCTGGCGGGCGACGTCTGCCAGCACTACGCGGGTCAAGGGTACCATAGCGGCGTCCGGCTCCTGCCGGGCCAGGGTCAGGAGCTGCTGCACCGCCCGTCCAGCACGCTGGACGCCGGCTTTGAGATCTTGCATCGCCAAGGCCCGCTCGTCGGCGGTTTGCGCATGTTCCGCCAAATCCGCCTGCAATTGCATGGCGGCGATGGGCGTGCGCAGTTCGTGGGCCGCATCGGCGATGAACGCCCGCTGCACCGACAGCGCCTCCGCCAAGCGAGCGAGCAAGTCGTTCAAGGACTGAACTAGTGGTACCGCCTCCTCCGGAATCCGGTTTTCAGGCAGCGGTTCCAGCGACTGCGGGGTGCGGACCGCCACCGCCTGCGCCAGTCGCCGCAGCGGCGCCAGCCCTCGCCCTACCGCAAACCAGATCGCCAGGGACGACACCGGCAGCAGCACCAGGAACGGTGTGAGGACGCGGAAAGCGCCTTCCAGCGCCATCCGGTTGCGCACGCTCATCGGTTGCGCCACCTGGATCACTTGCCGGTGCAGCGGCAGGGCGAACACTCGCCATGCACCTTCCGCGGTCTTCGTCGTAGCGTAGCCGGGCCCGGCCAGCCCCGGCAGCGAGCGGTGCGGATGAGAGTAATAAAGCTGCACACCCTCGGGGCTCCAAACCTGGACCACGAAATCCAAGTCGTTGCGATCCTCCCGGACCTGGGGAGGATAGGCTTGGTCCCCCAGAGAAAGCGCGAGTTGGCGTAGCTGGTAATCCAGCAACCCGTCGACTTCTCGGCGCGCCGCCACAAAAGTAGCGTAGGCGCCTATGGAAGTAGCCACCGCGATAGCGCCCAATAGCGCGACGATCAGGTCTCGGCGGATGGATTTCACGATTTCTCCGGCTCAAAGCCCCTAATTTCAACTCCCCGGCTGCACGACTTCGTCGAAAGCGTTTTCCAGCAATTGCTTCAGTACCGCCTCCCTTTCCTCCAATTGCCGCTTGAGCTCCAGTTCGATTTCATCGCCGAGATAAACCTTTCCCTGCAGATCCTTGATCTGATCCTGATAATGCGACAGCAGCAGCTTGATTGCACTGAGGCGCACCGATTTTTCCGCCACCGCCGCTTGCGCAGTGAGCGCCTTTTCAGAAGCTTCCTGAGCTTTGATGGAGCGGGTCAATTCGTTACGTGTCATCTTCAGGGCTTTACGCGACAGCTCGAGTTCGCGCGAAGAAATCGACAATTGGCGGCTTTGCAGGATGATAGTCAACGCCAGCGCGGTCAACGTCAGGAATTGCAAGATCGGATTGGCCGTACCATCGACGAAATCGCCGAACTGACCCCAGGTTTCCGGACTGTCGGCAACGCTGGAACGCATATAGAAATGATAGAAGTACAAACAGAATAGAAATAGGACCAGAATACCGGCGCCGATGATCATCCGGACGATCCACGGTACTATCCGTTCGTGGGTCATTTCAGCGACTTTGAGACTTTCCTTCAGCTTCATTGCTAGCGGTCTTGGCCGTAGTTTTGACGAAATTCAGATACGCTCCGGCACTAGGTAACCGACACCGCGCAGATTGACGATCCAGTGCGCGCCGAGTTTGCGCCTGAGACCGTGGATGTACACTTCGATTGTATTGCTCTCGACCTCCTCCCCCCAGCCGTAGATGCGTTCTTCAAGCTGGGTACGCGACAAAGGCACGCCCGGGTGCTCGAGCAAAGCGATAAGCAAAGCGTACTCTCGCACCGATAGATTTATCGGCACATCGTCCAGGCGCACCTCGCGGGTCACCGGGTTCACCTGCAGCCCTCCATGTTCGATCACCGGCGCCGGACGTCCGCCGCGGCGGCGCGCCAAGGCGCGGATACGTGCGCAGAGTTCGTCCAGATCGAAAGGTTTGACCAGATAGTCGTCGGCCCCGGAATCCAGCCCCGCAACCCGATCCGCGACCGAATCTCGGGCGGTGATGATCAGCACCGGCATGGGATTTTTGCAACCGCGCAGGCCTTTGAGGATATCCAAGCCGGACTTGCGCGGAATTCCCAGGTCCAGCAGGAGAAATTCATGCACCTGGCTCGCCAGGGCCAGCTCCGCAGCCACTCCGTCCTGGACCCAATCTACGGCATAACCCTCGCGTTTCAAGCCGAGCTGGACGCTCTTGCCGATCATGGCATCGTCTTCAACCAGCAGTATGCGCATGCAACGTGCCCGTAGTCGTGAATTGGACGCCAATGAATAAGTGTTCTCCCAGGCCGCGTCAAGCCATCTGATTTCCGGCCGCGCCAGACAAACGGCGAGGGACTCCAATCCCAAATTTTCGGCAAAAAAAATCGCGCACCGCGTTAACGGTGCGCGATTTCATGTCCCGCGGAAGCCGCGAAGCTTATTTTTTCTTGGTGACGAACTTGGACTCGATAGTCCTGGAACCGTACAACTTGAACTTGCAGGTAGCGAGGTCATTACAAATTTTCTTGCGCTTTTTGGTGACCGGGTCGATTCGATACCAGCGCTTGAATTTGTAGTCTTCGAGGGGCGATTCCGCCAGCGTCACCTCGGTACCGGCCTCGAAATAGGCCGTACAAACGCTGGGCAACTGTTTGCGGCAAAGGATGCCCGCCGGATCGCTCGTCACGACCCCATCCCCTACCCTCAATACGTTCAGCTCGACCATGGGAATCGGGGTCGGGGTCGGTTGCGCCGTGGGTGCCGGGGTCGGGCTCGCCGTCGGGACCGGTGTAGGCGCCGGAGTCGGACTCGCCGTCGGGACCGGCGTGGGTGAGGGCTGGATGGTCACCGTCACCACCACTGAGTTACTCGTGCTAGGCGAGTTGTTGCTGTCGCCGTTGTACCTGGCAGTAATGGTGTGCTTGCCCACGCCCAAGCCCGTCAAGCTCAAGCTAGCCTGCCCCCCTATCAATGGGCTGCTGCCGATCACGATGACGCCGTCATAGAAGGTCACGGTACCCGTAGGCGAAGCGCCGTCTTGAACTGTAGCCAGGAACGTGACGCTCTCACCGTAGACCATGCTGATTTTCGATGCGCTGAGCACCGTCGTCGTGGCGGTTTGCGTCGGAGCCGGTGTTGGGCTCGCGGTCGGGCCTGGCGTCGGTGCGGCCGTCGGGCTAGGGCTAGGAGCCGGTGAACTGATCGTAATCGTTTGGGTCACCTGCGGCGCCGGGCTGTAGCTGCTATCGCCCGCTTGGTTGGCAGCAATGATGCAGGTGCCGGCGGCAACCATGGTAACGACATTGCTGGTTGAGCCGCTGGCCATACAGACAGCAGGCGTCAAGCTGGTATAGGTGACCGGCAAGCCGGAGCTGGCCGTGGCGCTAACGGTGAAAGTGCCGCCGGCCGAATACGTCGGGCTAGGGGCAGGGCCGAAAGCAATGGTCTGGGAATAGGCGCGCAGGGTCAAAACACCGTCTACGTAGGCCATGCCGTAGCCGAACGCGGCCGCGCTGGAACAATGGGTGACGTAGGTTCCAGGCGGCGTAGTGTTGTCGACCGGGGTGAGATACGTGTTGTCGGTGTACGCCACGCAAGTCGGCGCAATAGTGAAAGTATCCGCGCCGATGAAGCCGGCGTCGGTATATCCGATCGCCGGAACGCTCCCGTGCGTGGCGACGATAGTATCGGCCGTCACAGTGACCTGCGGCAGCGGGTCAACGGAAGACACATCCAATACCCAGACCGCATGATTGTTCGTCTCGTCCCCCGTCGAGGCGGCGAATCCAAACTTGAACGACTGGGCGGAAATGAACGCGGCGGGCAGATCCACCTCGAGCACAGGAGTAGACGGCAGAGGATTTCCGATATAGACCTTGATCTTACGCGGAGGAGTTACCGACTCCGGCTCTACCAGGATCTTCACCAGCTTAGCGGCGCTGGCGCGATCCGGCGCCGTATAGACGACCGAGCCCGCCACGGTTCCGCCCAGGTAGCAATAGCCGTCGGTTCCGGCTTGACCGGCGCTCGTATCCGGGCCGCGCACCGCCACGGAATTCGCTCTCTGGCCTGGGGCGGACGTAGAGCAGGAAGCGCCGTCCGCGTTTGTGTTGGAGAAGTTGCCATAGGCGTCGAAACCGACACCGAACAGTCCCCCTGGAATGCCGGTGGAACCGGCATAGGCGGAATAAATGCCGTAGCCGAGTGCGCCACCCGGAGTCCCCGGCGCAGTGTTCGTATTGCTGCCGTCTTTTACGAAGAAGCTGATACCGTCGGCGCCGGTGCCGCCGTACTCGGCCAAGGTAAAGGTAATGTCGAGCCCGCCGCGGGGAGGCAATGGCGTGTCGTAGAGCATCATGCCGCTTTGATTCACGAGGCTCGACGTAAGCCGGAGCGCCCCGCTGCCCGATGCATCGGCCGCCGGGCTGTCGCAACCGCCTATCGATCCGATGAACAGAGATTGGGCCGGATCGGCGCTATCCGCCGCGGTCAGGCACGGCGATCCGCTGCCGGAGCCATAGCTGAGAACCCAGGAAAGCGGATCGCTAAGGGTGGAATTAGCGAACGAGTCGTTGAACAGGGGAGTAGCGGCAGCGCAATGCGCGAAAACCATCGCAATGAACGCTGCAAATATACGCAGCCGGTAGGCAATCGTCGCCTTACCCGAGCATGCGGAACTCGAGACCGTCATTACATTCCTCCAAAAAATTCAAAAAATAAAACCAAAGTACCCTTGTAATTTCTCAGTTATATACTACGCGTACCAAGCCGACTGCGCCAGCATAGCTGCCACATGTTGTAGCTCTCTCGCAACAACATCGATCTTCGCTTTGCGCCGCTAAGGCCCGGCTGCCGACAGGCAGTTCTGGTATAGTGCTTGAGGCCTTCTCCATCGCTATCACCGTCCCAATCGCTCCTCCATCCGATGCCCCAAGTCGAACTGCTGTCCCCCGCCGGTACCCTGAAAAATCTGCGTTACGCCTTCGCTTACGGCGCCGATGCCGTGTACGCCGGACAGCCGCGCTACTCGCTGCGGGTCCGCAACAACGATTTCCTGGAGAAAAATCTAGGGCTGGGGATCGCCGAAGCCCACCGGCTGGGCAAGAAGTTCTACCTCGCCGCCAACGTGCTGCCACACAATGCCAAGATCAAGACCTTCATCAAGGACATGGCGCCGATCATCGCGATGGGGCCGGATGCGCTGATCATGGCCGATCCCGGCCTGATCATGATGGTGCGGGAGGCTTGGCCCGAGATGCCCGTGCACCTGTCGGTGCAGGCCAACACCGTGAATTTCGCTGCTGTGAAGTTCTGGGCCGCGGCAGGTATTTCGCGGATCATCCTGTCGCGCGAGCTGTCGCTGGACGAGATTGCCGAAATCCGCCAGCAATGCCCGGACACTGAGCTCGAGGTCTTCGTCCACGGCGCGCTGTGCATCGCCTATTCCGGCCGTTGCCTGCTGTCCGGCTATTTCAACCACCGCGACCCCAACCAGGGCACCTGCACCAACGCCTGCCGCTGGAAATACGATATGGCGCCGGCCCAGGAAAACGCTGAAGGGGATTATGTGCCGGGTGCCTTGCGCTTAAACCTCGCCGAACTCAACGGCGGCGTGGCCGATTGCGGCGGCGCGGAGCGCCATCCGCTGGCCGACGAGGTGTATTTCCTCGAGGAAGAAAACCGTCCGGGCGAGCTGATGCCGGTGCTGGAAGACGAGCACGGCACCTACATCATGAATTCCAAGGATTTGCGGGCGGTCGAGCATATCCGGCGGCTAGTGGACATCGGCGTCGACAGCCTGAAGATCGAGGGGCGCACCAAGTCGCATTACTATGTGGCGCGCACTGCGCAAGTCTACCGGCGCGCCATCGACGATGCGCTGGCCGGCCGCGAATTCGACTGGAACCTGCTCGGTGTGCTGGAAAACCTGGCGCAGCGCGGCTATACGGACGGCTTCTATCAGCGCCACCACACCCAGGATTACCAGAATTATGTGCGCGGCTATTCGGAAAGCCACCGGCAGCAGTTCGTGGCCGAAGTCACCGGCTTTGGCAACGGTGTGGCCGAAGTGCTGGTCAAGAACAAGTTCGGCGTCGGCGACCGGCTCGAATTGATCCGCCCGGAAGGCAACCTCGATTTCGTGCTCTCCGGCATGGAAAACCTGCAGGGCAACGCCATGCAGGAAGCGCCGGGCGGCGGATGGGAAGTACGGATTCCGTTGCCGGAACCCTGCGGCGATACCGCTCTGCTATCCCGCTACCTGTAACCCTCAATATAAGGTATGCCTGCCATGGATTTCACCACTGCCGATCTCTGCGACCGGTTTTTCCCCGCTCAAGCGCTGCAAATCGCGGAACCGGCGTTTCGTGCCTTCGGCGCTATCCCGCGCTTCCATGGCCGGATCACCACGCTCAAAGTATTCGAAGACAATGTCCTGCTCCGGGAAACGCTGGAACAAAAGGTGGAAGGGCGGGTGCTGGTCGTCGACGGCGGCGCATCCCACCGCTGCGCGCTGCTGGGCGGAAACTTGGCGCGGCTCGCCGCCGACAACGGCTGGCAAGGGATCGTCGTCTACGGTTGCATACGGGACTCGGTAGAGCTAAGCGCGGTGCCCATAGGCATACGCGCGCTCCACACTCACCCGCTCAAGAGTCACAAGCGCGGCGGCGGCGACCGGGACTGCCTGATCACTTTCGCCAGCGTGAATTTCCGCAGCGACCATTATCTTTACGCGGACGAAGACGGTATCGTCGTGTCCGAGGAGAAGCTGATCTGATGGGACACCGCCTGACCAAAATCTACACGCGCACCGGCGACGACGGCAGCACCGGGCTCGGCGACGGCCGCCGCGTCGGCAAGGACAGCCTGCGTATCGAGGTTTGCGGCACCATCGACGAACTCAACAGCACGCTCGCCGTAGTGCTGACTCAAGCCACTTCGGAAGCAGTCCGTGCCTGCCTGGCCGAAATCCAGCAAACTCTGTTCGATCTGGGCGGCGAGCTCAGCCTGCCCGGCCAAGCCTTAGTCTGCGCTCGGCACACCGAATGGCTGGAATCCTGGCTGGATTGTTTCAACGAACACCTGCCGCCGCTCAAGGATTTCGTCCTCCCCGGAGGTAGCCTAGCCGCATCGTATTGCCATGTCGCCCGCTCGATCTGTCGGCGCGGCGAACGCAAGCTGGTCGCGCTGGCACGCACCGAACCGGTCAATCCGGAGGCTCTCGCCTATCTGAACCGGCTGTCCGACTTCTTGTTCGTCGTAGCCCGAGCGCTGGCCCGCATGGGCGGCCACCACGAGCCGATCTGGTGCCGGGACCGCGAGCCGCCCTGGCCTCGCGTTGATTCTGCAGAATCGCCGTGACACAATGCCCCACCTCTAGAGTAAGAAATTATCCAGTCATAGACACATGGAAATCATCCTAGCCAACCCCCGCGGATTCTGCGCCGGCGTCGACCGCGCCATCGAAATCGTCGACCGCGCCATCGAGGTTTTCGGCGCGCCGATCTATGTGCGCCACGAAGTCGTCCACAACCGCTACGTAGTCGACGGACTGCGGGATCGCGGCGCAGTGTTCGTCGAGGAACTGTCCGAAGTGCCGGAAAATTCGACCGTAATTTTCAGCGCGCACGGGGTGTCCAAGCAGATTCAGGAAGAGGCGCGGCAGCGTGGCCTGCAGGTGTTCGACGCCACCTGTCCGCTAGTCACCAAGGTCCATATCGAAGTGCACCAGCACGCCAACGAAAACCGCGAGATCGTCTTCATCGGCCATGCCGGGCATCCGGAAGTGGAAGGCACCATGGGGCAGTACGACAACCCGGCCGGCGGTATCTATCTGGTGGAATCGCCGGAAGACGTCGAAAAACTCCGGGTGAAGAATCCAGATAACCTGGCCTACGTAACCCAGACCACGCTGTCGATCGACGACACCGGTGCAGTAGTGGAAGCGCTGAAAGCTCGCTTCCCCAAAATTCTGGGGCCGCGCAAGGACGACATCTGCTACGCGACCCAAAACCGCCAGGATGCCGTGAAGAAGCTGGCCAGCGAATGCGATGCGATCCTAGTGGTCGGATCGCCCAACAGCTCCAATTCAAACCGGTTGCGCGAGATTGCCGACAAGCTTGGACGCAAGGCTTTCCTGATCGACAACGCAGGCCAGCTGACCCAAGACATGGTCGCCGGAGCCCAGCGCATTGGCGTGACTGCGGGCGCGTCCGCGCCGGAGATCCTGGTGAAGCAGGTCATCGCCCAGCTCCAGGAATGGGGCGGACATACTGCGACCGAAAATCAGGGTATCGAGGAGAAAGTCGTGTTTTCCCTGCCCAAAGAACTGCGCCGGCTCAGCGCTTGAGCCGTGTGTTTCCAAGCCACACAGGAGGAATGACCATGGCCCTCACTCCCATGGATTTGGTCGGAGCCGCCAAGCAGCGGATCCGCGAAGTCGGCACCCACGAAGTTCAAGCGATACTCGATCGAACCCTGATCCTGGACGTTCGGGAACCGGAAGAGTATGCGGCCGGCCATCTGCCGGGCGCGATCAACATCCCTCGCGGCGTGGTCGAATTCCGTATCGAGACGCACCCAGCATTCCAAGGCAAAAAGGACGCCGACATCGTCGTCTACTGCCAGACTGGCGGCCGCTCGGCGCTAGCGACCGATGTTCTGCAACAGCTCGGCTGGAGCAAAACCGTCAGCATGGCGGGCGGCTTCAAGGCTTGGAGCGAAGGCGGCCTACCGGTTTCGGACTGAGACATGGCGGGTCCGGGCTCACGGCCGGCTGAGACCAGCGAACAGCGAGTCCGGCTCGACAAATGGCTGTGGGCCGCCCGCTTCTTCAAGACCCGCCAGCTCGCCACTGAGGCCATCAACGGCGGCAAGATCCACCTGAACGGCCAGCGCGCCAAGCCAGGCAAGGAAATCGGCGTCGGTGCGAAACTGGAAATCACCCGCGAACAGGATGCTTACGAGGTGGTCGTCCAAGCCCTGAGCGCCCAGCGCCGGCCTGCCAATGAAGCCGTACTGCTGTACCGGGAAACGCCGGAAAGCGAAGCCAAACGCGAGGCGGAATCCGCCCGGCGGCGCGAACAACGCCAGTTCCAGGACGAACCCGAGAGGCGGCCCTCGAAGAAAGAGCGCCGCTTGATCCACCGCTTCAAGGAATCTCTGGACTGAGGCTGGCATGAGTTCCCGCGCTCCCCTCGCTGCCCGCCCCGAGTTCGTCTACACCATCGCGCGCTTGAACCGCGAAGCGCGCATCGCGCTTAGCGGCCATTTCGGCACGATCTGGGTGGAAGGCGAAATCTCCAATCTCGCGATGCCGGCTTCCGGCCATTGGTATTTCACCCTGAAGGACGCCGAAGCCCAGGTCCGCTGCGCCATGTTCCGAGGCGCCGGGCGATTGCTCGGGTTCAAGCCGGCCAACGGCAATCACGTCCTGGCCCGCGCCCAGGTCGGCCTATACGAACCGCGCGGCGATTACCAGCTGGTCGTGGACCTGCTGGAAGAAGCGGGCGACGGGGCCTTGCAGCGCGCGTTCGAGGCCCTGAAGAAACGTCTGGATACCGAAGGGCTGTTCGACCCGTCCCGCAAGAAACCCATCCCCCGTTTCCCCGCCTGCATCGGCGTCGTCACCTCGCCCACCGGCGCGGCGATCCGCGATATCCTCACCGTGCTGGGCCGGCGCTACCCGGCGGCCTCGGTCATCGTTTTCCCCACCAAGGTCCAGGGCAGCGAGGCGCCGTCCGAAATCGTCCGGGCCTTGGAGCGAGCCGAGGCGAGCGGCTGGTGCGACGTCCTACTGCTGGCCCGCGGCGGCGGTTCGCTGGAAGACCTCTGGGCCTTCAACGACGAAAAACTGGCGCGCGCCATCGCGGCCTGCCGGACACCGGTAGTCGCCGGAATCGGCCACGAGATCGATTTCACCATCGCCGATTTCGCCGCCGACCTGCGCGCTCCCACGCCCTCCGCCGCCGCAGAAGCGGTCACGCCGGACCGGGTCGACCTCGGTATCCGTTTGCAGCACCTCGACGCGCAGCTGAAGCGAGGATTTTTGGCGCGGCTGGAACGGCAGCAGCAGCGCCTGGATTTCATCGACCGCCGGCTGCAGCAGTGCCATCCCCGACAAAAACTGGAACGCCAGGCGCTGCGTCTCGCCGAACTCCAAGGCCGGCTCGCACGCAGTGCGCTCGCACGCCTAGGCGCCCACCGCCAGCGGCTGCAACATTTGGAAGCGAAACTCCAGCGCCACACCCCGGCCCTGAAGCTGCAACACTTCAGCGATAAGCTGGCCATGTTGGACGGACGCTTGCGGCGTACGGCTCTCCATGCCGTCGAACGCCGCACTCAGCAGTTCTGCGGCCTGGGCCGGCGCTTGGATACCGTAAGCCCTCTCGCCACACTGGCCCGCGGCTATTCGATCACCCTACAGGCCGCAGACAACACCATCGTCACCGGCTGGAGCGATGTCCGGCCCGGAGAACTTCTGCACACCCGGCTTGCCAACGGAATGCTAGTCAGCCGCGTGGAAAAGGCCGAACCTGGCGTCCCCTGCTCATTTCCGGGAAAATCCGGAAGAGACCTCAAAAAGGGCTCTAATCAATCAACCGCTGAAATGGAAGGACCAAACGATGCTTAGAAAAATCGCGATGACGGCCTTGACTGCCGGCATGCTGAACGGATGCGTGATGCAAAGCACTTATGACCGCGACGTCGGCTACGAAAGGCAGTTGAACGAACAGCTGCGCCAGGAGGTCGCCGCAGACGAAGTGAAAATCCAGCAGCTCGAGGACAGGCTCCGCGTCACTATGGAAGACGAACTGTTGTTCCCCGAGGGAGGATGGCAAATCAGCAAGGAAGGCAAGGCCGCCATCGACAAGATCGTGTCCACGCTGCAGAGCGCCACCAAATACCGGATCGAGGTCGAAGGCCATACGGACAACGTGCCGATCGGCAAACACTTAGCACACCGCTTCTCCAGCAATTGGGAGCTCTCCGCCGGCCGGGCCGCCGAAGTGGTCAAGTACCTGCAGTCCAAGGGGGTGGACCCATCCCGCATGACCGCCGCCGGCCACGGCGAATATGAGCCGGTAGCGTCGAACGCCACCGCGGAAGGCAAGGCGGAAAACCGCCGCATCGACATCGATTTGGTACCGATCTACCAGCGCTAAGCCTGCAACCGGCAGCTCTGGCCCGTCTCGACAGGCTTGGGCTGCCTCATTAGAATTACCGGTTTTGAATTCCGGGTCGCCTCATCGGCAACGAGCCCCGGAACCCGTTAAACCGACCTTTTCGGAATCTTCAGCGCCATGCATCAAAACGCCAAAGCTCTGATCGAAAATTACTATGCCGCCTTCAACGCGGGCGACATGGAGACCTTTCTCGGCCTGCTCACCGACGATGTGATTCACGACATCAACCAGGGCGGACGAGAAACCGGCAAGGATGCTTTCCGCGCCTTCATGGACCGGATGAATCGCAACTACAAGGAACAGTTGGTCGACATGGCCATCATGACCAACGAAGACGGCAGCCGCGCAGCCGCCGAGTTCGTAGTGCTCGGCGAATACCTGGTGACCGACGAAGGCCTGCCGCCCGCCAAGGGCCAGAAATACCGGCTGCCAGCCGGAGCCTTTTTCGACATCCGCGAAGGCAAGGTCGCACGCATCACCAATTACTACAACCTGCAGGACTGGATCGATCAGGTCGAAAAGGCTTAAGGCGCCATGAGCGAAGTGATCACCGTCAAGGTGCTGTCGGGGCCTGAAATCGAACGATACATCGCCGATCTGGCCCGGCTGCGCATCGAAGTATTCCGCGACTTCCCCTACCTCTACGACGGCACTACCGAGTACGAGGAACGCTACCTGCAAACCTATGTGGAATCGCCGGAAAGCGTTGTGGTATTAGCCTTGGACGGCGAACGCGCCATCGGCGCCTCCACGGGCCTGCCGATGGAACATGAGACGGACGAATTCAAGCGCCCCTTCTTCGATCACGGCTACGACCCCGCCAAAATCTTCTACTGCGCCGAATCGGTGCTGCTAAAGGAGTACCGCGGCCGCGGCATCTACAAACAATTTTTCGACGGCCGCGAGAGCCACGCCCGCCGCCTGGGACGCTTCGATTACTGCAGCTTCTGCTGCGTGCAAAGGCCGGACGATCATCCGCTGCGCCCCGCCGATTATGTGCCTCTCGATGCCATCTGGAGCAGGTTCGGCTACGTCAAACACCCCGAGCTCGTCACGACTTATGCCTGGAAGGATGTAGACCGGACCGAGGAGACCGACAAGCCTATGGTGTTTTGGCTGAAACCCTTGCAGGACACCGTCCGATGAAGCCGTTGTTTCTCGCCGCCGCCCAGTACGATATCGGCTTCCTTGGCGACTGGTCCGCCTACCAAGAGAAGGCCGGACGCTGGGTGGGAGAAGCTGCCGGCAACGGGGCGCAAATGCTAGTGTTCCCGGAATATTTCAGCATGGAGCTGGCTTCGCTGTTTCCGGAGGCGGTCTATCGCAGCCTATCCGGCCAGCTCGAAGAGATGCAGTCGGTCCTGCCGGATTTCATGATGCTCTACGCCGATCTGGCGGAACAGCACGGCATCTACATCCTGGCCGGTTCTTTTCCGGTGCGGCAACCGGACGGCAGTTACCGCAACCGCGCTTATTTATTCCGGCCGGACGGTACGCCCGAATTCCAGGACAAACTGCAGATGACCCGGTTCGAGAACGAACAATGGTTGATCTCGCCGGGTCAAGAAATCCGCACCTTCGATACCGAATTCGGCCGGCTCGGCATCAACGTCTGCTACGACAGCGAATTTCCCATGATCGCCCGCAAACAAGTGGAAATGGGGGCGAACCTGATCCTGGTGCCGAGCTGCACCGACACCGTGGCCGGCTATCACCGAGTGCGTATCGGCTGTCAGGCGCGGGCACTGGAAAACCAGTGCTACGTGGTCCAGTCGCCGACCGTGGGATCGGCGCCCTGGTCGGAGGCCGTGGACGTCAATGTGGGCGCTGCCGCGGTCTACACCCCGGTGGATTACGGCTATCCGGACAACGGTATCCTGGCGATCGGCGAGCTGAACCGGCCGCAATGGGTTTACGCCGAAATCGACCTAGACTCCATCGCCCGCATCCGCGAAACCGGCCAAGTCTTCAATTACCGCGACTGGCCTGCCCAGCTCGATCTGGTCAAATAGGCGAAACTCAAAGGATCATCGCGAGACCGGCCAGCACCGCCACGCCGCCGGTCACGTACGCCGTCTTCTTGAACCAGCCCAGGCTACGCCACCAGGTTCGGAGCGCTTCGCGCCGCTCGCGGTAGCGAACCTTGCCTTCCTCGATTTTGCGGGCCACCTTCGGCGCCAGTGCCCGGATGGTCAGGATCAGCACGATGATAAAGGTGATCATGCTGGTCCAGGCCGCCTTGTGCTGGGCTTCCAGATGATCCAGCCCGAACACCTTCGAATAGAAGCTGGTTAGAACATGCTGGGAAAGCTCGAGCAATAAATCGGCGAATTCGATCAGCCCCTCGATCATCAGCTCGCCGGCCACCACGGCGGAAATCAGAAAGATGACGGGAAGTCCGTAACGGATGAATTTTCTTTTGTCGATGGTCATGGTTGTTGTTCTTATCGAATCCGTAGCTGCGCCGGGGCAGCTGGCAGCTGTCCCGAGCTGAAAAAACCGGTGAAATATAGTGGCAATTTCGGACGGATTCAATGAGTCCCATCAAGCCAGATCGCGCATTTCGCCGTAGCGCGAGAAGCGGTTTAATCGCCATGCTGGCGGCATCCTCGCTGTTTTCAGCCATGGGGATTGCAGTTTACGCCTTAGGCATCCGCCATCCCGAACTTCCGGTGATGACCGTGAGTTTCGTCAGGATACTGCTGAATCTAGCGGTGCTTGTCCTGCCGGCACTGGCTCGACGCCGCGCCCGTGCGCTATTCGGCGATATGCGCTCATCGCTCTGGCTGCGCGGCGTATTCGGATCCATGGCGTTGATTTTGTCATTCGCTTCGATTCAACGTATCGGCCCCGGCGAAGCAGCTTTTCTAGGCGCTAGCAGCGGGATATTCGTCGCCCTGCTCGGGCCGGCAGTGCTTGCGCAACGTAACAGCGGATGGATATGGCTTGCCTTGGGGGGCTCGCTCGCCGGACTCTATTTGCTGCTGATGCCGCGTGAGGGAACCACCGACGAGCTGGGCCGGTTGATGGCGCTGGGATCGGGGTTTCTCAGCGCTATAGCTTATTTGATGGTCGCACGTGCGGGGCGCAGCAACCCGCCGGATACAGTAGTTTTCTATTTCTGTCTGGTCGCCGTTCCGATGCATTTGGCATGGTTCGGCATATCCGGTTTTACGCTGCCGCAAGGCCAGGACACATGGAGCCTGCTCCTGCTATGCGGCCTGGCGGCGAGCGGAGCCCAGATTCTAATGACCCGCGCCTATCAGAAAGCCCCGGCCGCAATGGTCGGTGCCGTAGGATATGCGACGCCGGTATTCAACTTGGCGTTTGCCTGGGTCTGGTTCGCCAAAACTCCCGATTCCGCCGCACTGGCGGGATGCGCCCTGGTCTTGCTATGCGGCGTGCTGCTGCCCTTCCTGAACAACCGCGAAGTCTGAAGCGGCTACGGTACGGCCCCATCGTGATGGTGGTGCTCCGCTTCCGGAGATTGGATATTCTTCACGCCTACACCGTACTGGTAGACCATGAATCCGCCCAGATCTGCGCCGAAAAACATAGCGATGGCCATGATCCACGCCAGCACGAATCGAAAAGCGCTAGCCATGCCGGTAAAGCGATCTCGGGCAGCTAACCGCCAAAAGCTAAGCGCCACGGCGAGGCTAGCGACAGTCAGGCCCAATCGTTCGTGCCATGCCAGTATTTCGTGCACATCTTCGCCGTGAGGCACGAAACCCGCCGCGAACAAGCCTGCCGCCGCGGCGGCAACGGCACCCAAGGCGCCCAGGTAAAGCATCCAACTGGCAACCCGCACCAGCTCGTGCCTCCGGCAGACCGTAGCGACCAGATCGAATGCGACAAATGCATTCAGGAAAGCGATCGGAAAATGCACGAGTAACGGGTGAATGTTCGGGGCCAGCGCCGAAATACCCGGCAGCAAGTCGAACGAGACGCCGCTTCCGAAAAGTTGCGTCGCCGAATCCAACATCGTATCCAACAGACCCACCCAGCCGGCTCCGCCCGTATCGCCCGAACCGTGCACGGACGGGACCAAAAACCCTTCGCCGACCAATGCCTGCCAGCCTCCCAAACTCGTCATCGCGCTCCCCGCCTTGCGTTATCGCGGGCATCGTAAAGTATCGGGAACGAACTTGCCATCCCAGTGGATACAATCGCGGGTCAGCGTAAACGCGCCAACCGGAGCCTATCTACGCTCTTACCTGAAGAAGAACGCACGGTAGATGATTTTGCCTTGGCGGTGTGGACAGCGTGATGGCTGGCGGGCGCCGGAGAATGCGAATGTTTGGCGATCGCCACGGTGTGTGGCTTGAAAGCCGCCCCCCGATGGCCGTGAGATGGGCTAGCCGGCTTTATTGCGGCATGGTGCGTAGTCGGGGGATACCCGGATGCAGAGGCCGACCGAACTTCCGTAAACGGACTGGGTACGCGGTCCTGCGGATTTTCATAACTCACGCCTTCCGGAAAGAAACGCTCCGGGTCCTTGGCAATTTCCGCCGCGGCCAGGAACTCCGCGTAATAGTTGCGCGAAGCGAAACCGAACAGAGGATGGTCATAGTCTTTGACGATGCGCTCGAAATTATGGCCGTAGCTGTTCTTGGCCTTCTGCATTCCGCCGATACCGTGATTGTAGGAGGTCACAGCCAACGGCCAGCTCCCGAGCTTCGAATAGGCATGACTCAGATATCTTGCCGCGCCGTGGGCCGAAGCGATCGGATCCAGTCGCGCCGAAACGCTGTCCTGGCCATTCATGAAAGTTCTAGCGGCACCCGCAGTGAATTGCCAGATGCCGACAGCGCCCGCCGAAGAGCGAGCATTGGCCTGGAATGAAGATTCTACGTGGGGCAGGAAAGCAAGCTCCTCGGGCAAACCGGCGTTGCGGAAAATTTGCCGGAAATGCCGATCGTAGCGCCCACTGATTTCCAAACCGCGCTTGAAACGCTCCCGCAAACCCCGCTGGTAACGCAAACGCTCGGCGGCCCCCTGAACGGCGGAGCGCACATCCGCATGCTCGCCGATCCGCCGCGCCAGCTGCATATCGGACGCATCCAACGGAGCCTTCGATGCAAGCTTGCTTTCCAGGTTGCGCAGCCGGAATTTCCAATAGTCGAACCGCTCCTGAACCAACGCCTTCTGGCTCGGAGTGAAGCCTCCGCTGACTTCGCCGGGCAGATTCAATACCTCGTACACCACGCCCATATGGCGGTCGTCGTGCAGCGCAACCTGGGAGCGACCCCAGTGCGCATAGACGTTGCGCCAGAAAGCCACCTGCGGTTCCAACTCGGGCAAACGGGGAAACGTCTGGCCCTGTGTGCCTGGCAGATACTCGGCCCTATTATTTCTCCGGGGACCGAAGCCGAAATCCTGCTCCGCCGTAGAGTCCGTTTGCGGCAAAGTCTGCGTGGACGCGTCTTTCCGAGGCGCTACCGGCTGCGACGAGCAAGCCGCAAGCAGCAGCGGAATGATACAAGCAAAACCTCGAGTGCATCGGTTAACCATGGCGTGTACCCCCGTCGAATCGGCCCAAGTTCTGCGCTGCGCTGGCGCCTCCGGCCCGAGCCTGCCAGCCGAGATGTGTTTTCCTTGGTATTTTAACCCGTTGGCCACAAGCTACAAACCGTTGCGGCAAACCCTACGGGGATTTAGGCATCAAAGGCAAGGATGCGCCGATTTCCACGTCCTCTGCGCCGTGTAAAACGCCTTCAACTTGTGCGAAGCGGGCACCGACCTTTTTCGAGAGGGCCTTCGCGACTTTGTTGTAATACTTTTCCAGCAAAGCCGTGCGCGATTTGCGGAATTCCAGAGCCGCCCTGACCAATTCATCCGCCTTCGCATCGCTCAAAGTATCGAAATTGGCGGCGTAATCCTTGATCAGCGCATATCGAGCGTCGTTCAGCTTCATCAAATCGGCTTCATACTGATGATAGATCGACCAGAATTTCTTGCTTTGCGCATCGTCAAGGTCCATGGCATCGGCGACGAATTCGCGCTTTTCCATCCGGATACTGGCCTTGAAGAGCGCCATTTCATCCGGCTCTGCAGCCGGAGCCGCTTTGGGGGCCGCGGCGTCCGCGCCGGCGGCGAAAAACACAACCGAAAACGCGAATACTGCCGATAACAATGCTTTGTTCATGGAAAGTCCGCCCCAGCTAAGATTTTGGTTCACCGCTATCATAGGTTAGGGCCCTAGAGAATGCACCGCTGCCTGAAGGAAGTGAGTCTCACGGCGCGCTGTGTCTAACGGCGTTCCCGACGCCGCACGACCGCGCTGGCGAGACAGTGATTGCCTTCGGCGCCTGGGCCGTCCTGCGTTCACTCGCTCGGCGACAACAAGGTCG
>JAQTYA010000169.1 GCA_028688525.1 Methylococcus sp.
ATTCTCCGGCAGCCCGAGGTAGTAGCCGAA
Organism: Methylococcus sp.; assembly: GCA_028688525.1. Classification (GTDB taxonomy): domain Bacteria; phylum Pseudomonadota; class Gammaproteobacteria; order Methylococcales; family Methylococcaceae; genus Methylococcus. The sequence continues at coordinate 31 of JAQTYA010000169.1, forward strand.
GTAAGGGGCGATGGCGATGGCGCGGATGTTGTGCTGCACGCAGGCGCTGCCGCCGTTCTCCGCTGCCCATAACGGGCAGTCCAGGGCTTGTTGTACGGTCCAGCTGTTGGCCGCTTGCCCGCCCATGACACATTCGACCTGGTTGAAGGAGGTGCCCCAGACGTCTTTCCAGATGTCGCAGATCTGCGCGGTCCGCATGCCGTACCACTGCATCCGCTTGCCGAATACGGTGTCGTTGGCATTGGGCCAGCGGGCCAGGGCTTGGGCTTCCATCCAGCCGCCGGCGGAGAAGCCGCCGTTCCAGGCTTCGTTGCTGTATTCGACGTACACTTTGAGATGGGGGGCCAACTGGTCCCGCACCAGGGTGGCGAAGTTGCGGACGTAGTCGTCGTCGGCGTAGGTGGGGATGTTGAGCCAAATGTCGGCGTTGAGCTGGTTGCCGAGGGCGACAGCCATTTCCAGCGGTCCGCCGTCGCGGTCTTCGGCGCCCCAGGTGGCCTTGTCGGGGGTGGTGCGGCCGGTCCAGTGCACGATCCTGGCGTTGTTGGTGTTCTGGTATTCCATGAAGCGGACAGCCTTGAAGCCGCTCAGGTTGTGCAGGAAGCGCGGATCGAACGGTTGGGCCGCGTGGACCTGTTCGAATGATTGGCAGGAGGCGCCGTTGCTGCAGCTGGAGGCGGCGTTAGGGTCGCAATATTGGGCCGCATTGTTGCTGCATACGCCGCCTTCCGGCAGGACCCGGATGTTCTTGAGGTAGTTGCCGGTCTGGCCGGGATCGGTGGCGGTGATGGAGAGCTGGAACCAGGTCTGCACGCCGTTGGTGGCGATGTCGAGGACGTCGCGTCCGGTGCTGGATTGGGCGTCGTTCTTGACGGCGCCGAGGCCGTAGCTCAGCGTGCCTTCGCCGTCGTAGAGGACGATGAAGCGGCCGGCGGGGGTACGCGCGTTGAGGCCGGTCGGCACCAGGGTGGAGACGCGGGTGTAGTTGACTGCGCTGTTGGCGCCGGGGACGGGCAGCGAGGTCGGGTAGCCGTTGGCATCCAGAACCAGCTTGCTCTGTTCGAGGGTGTTCCAGGCGCTGCCGCCGGACACGACGAAGCTGCTGCAGTTGGGGTCCTCATAGCCGCTGCATTGGGTCAGCCAGGGCTCGGACAGCTTGAACAGGTTGAGGAACGGGACTTCGGTGCCGTAGTAGTTCAGGCCGGCGATGTTGATGCCGATGGCCTTCGAGCCGGTGCTCGGCGCCGGGGTGGGGGTCGGCACGGGCGTCGGCGTTGCAGTGGCTACCGGGGTCGGGCTCGGCGTCGGGACCGGAGTCGGCGTCGCGGTGGGCACCGGAGTCGGGCTCGGCGTCGCGGTAGGCACCGGAGTCGGTTTTCGGGTCGGTTTGGGCGTAGCCGTGGGGCGTGGCGTCGCCTTGGTTCTCAAGGCTTCCGCTCCGATATCCTCGCCTGATGCCGTCAGGTTCCATGACAATATTAGCAGCGCCAATGCACTGGGTCCGAGTCTAAAAACGCTGGGCATGAAGGACTCCTTAGGGTTGCTGTAATCGAGTGGTTAACCCATCTTCGGCCGATGGATCAACCGTTCGCGCCACAAGGACTCAACGCCCTATGGCATATAAAAATTAGAGCCTGCGATCCTCGATAAGTTTCCCTGGATTCAGGGTGGTGTAAAGGGAGGTTGAGCCAAGCCGCTACGCTGGGTGGTGGGCTACACGTCGACAAAGGCAGGGGAGTATAGAGCAATGCCCGGTCTGCTTTTCGGGACGGACGATCATGCGGCCCGCTGGGATTGCCAGCTAGTCATCGGCTGAGAAATTGGTCCAGCACTTTGACGAAAAAATCAGCCTCTTCCTCTGGCACGAAATGACCGCTGTGTTCAGCGATTACACCGGTGATGTCATTAGCTTGCGGGCGCAACGCTTGAAAGAGCTTATCGGATACGCCGTAACGACCACTAATCGTCAGTACCGGCATAGGCAACTTCTGATCTGCCAGCGTAGCTGCGCGTTTGGCATCCTCGCGCAAGGCTCGGTAATAATTGAAACCTGCGGTCATACCTCCTGGCGTAGCATAATGGCTGGCGTATTCGTTGATCGTCTCCTCAGAGATAGCATCTTTGCGATGCAGCCATTGGCTCATTTGAGCGGCGATGTATTCGCGCTCTCTCCCCTGAGTCAGAAACTCCGGGAAATCTGCAGCCATATGAAAGCCATAGTGCCACATGCCACCTTTGGCAGGATCCATGTTTTCGGTGCCCGGGAGCATGCAGTCTACGAGCACCAGCTTCGATACGGACTTAGGATGCGATAAGCCTAAAATATAGGCGACCTTGCCACCCATGTCATGGCCCACGACAACGGCGGTTTTCGCTCCCATCTGTTTGATCAGGGCATCGATGTCGTCCGCAATAGTCTGTTTGTCGTAGCCGCCCCGAGTTTTTTCTGAAAGCCCTAACCCCCGCAAATCCGGTGCCACAACAGTATGGGTTCGCGCCAGCCTGGGCATGACGCCAATCCACTCATACCAGGTTTCAGGCCAGCCATGGAGTAAAACAACAAGAGGCCCCGCTCCCATTCTTACGTAATGGATTCGAATGCCGTTCACCTGCGTAAATCGGCTTTCCGCGCCGTCTGGTATATCTGCGGCGTGAATCGAGAGAGGAAGGCAGGGTAGAGCCAATAAAACTGATAATATTAGTTGCTTCATCTGAAAGGCTTGGATTATGCGAATTTTTCCGGCGCTGGGCCGTCTCTTGCCGCTGAAGTATATATTGCGACTCGCCGCACCAATGCCACGAAAAAACTTAATTAGTCCGGATATTCAGCATAACGCGGTAACGTATCCCCGTCGCAAGACCAATCGGTTCTTGAGTCCCAGAATATCCGTGCCTGCGGTTTGATCGGGACTTCGTCGTCCAGCGAGCCGGCTGGGATTACAACGCCATCGATTTCCGGAACGAAGCGGGCTACCTGACTTCCGCAGTGACTACAAAACTGCCGGGCGAATCGCTTGGCTTCGGGAATTTTGAATTGCTTCAGCAAGGATTTACCATCCGTAAACACCAAATCCGCATTCGATACGAATAGATTGGTCGCATGCCCGGTTCCTGATGACTTTCGGCATCGGGAACAATGGCAATGGTAGAAGCGTTGAGGATCACCACTGACTTCATATTTCACCGCGCCGCAAAGGCAGCTACCTTTAAGCATGACTGACATACAAACTCCTGTAACGACAAGAAATGGAACTGCGGAAGTGACGAAAAAGCGCGCTGACGCCGGCGTCGGTTTTGCGCAGCACCCCGAGCGCAATCGGCTCATTGATGTCGCGTGGCGCAGTATCGGGTGAGCACTTGGCGATGGCCGCCCACTTACGGTTGGTCAGCTTGCCCTCGAAGCCGTCGAGCAGACGGTTGAGCAGTTTGATCTGACGCGGATTCAAAGGCGTGTCGGCCAAGCGGCCCAGTAACAGCCCCTGAGCCCGGCAGACCTCGGCTAGGGGACTGGCCAGGCGCGAGTCGTATTGCCAGACTGGCCAGTCGGGTACCTGCCAGATGAATTTCCAATCGCCGCTTTCCATGCGGCGATAGTGGCGAGGAATCGCAGCAATGACAAGCGATCCAACGCAGAAAGGGCGCGCTATCGGATTAGCGAATCGCAGTCTTCCCGGCCCAATCCTGCCAGCGCCGTATGATCGCATCGCAGTATTCGGGACCGAGCGCCATCAAAAAAGGCATCCGAAGATACCTTTCTTTGCGGAGTCCACGCGGCTGATCAGACGCCGTTCGGGTAGTCGTAGCTATAGTGCTTGCGCAAAGGCTTGACCACTTCCCATTCGCTATCCAATCCGGCATGGAACGAGACCAGGTCGCCCGGGACGATCCGTACAGGTTCTCCGTCGGCAGGTGTCACGACAATCTCGCCTTCCAGGACATAGGCCGTTTCGGTCTCGTCGAAATCGATAGGGAACTTGGAGATTTCCTTTTCCCAGATCGGCCACCCGGAAACACCGAGTTCCTTCAGACGATCTTCGCTCGGGTTGTGTTCAATTGTGATTTTGCTCATGTTTTGCCTAGCTTTTCAATTCACAAGAGGTAAATCTTATCACCGCCGCAGGCAGCGGAGCCACACGAATGGATCGTTCCGGTATGAGGGCATCGTGCCCAGGTTGAGCATGCCGCTCACGGTGTCTTTGCTCAGGCCCGTGATTTCGGCGAAGTGATCCAGTACCACCGCTGGCGATTGAAGGCTTAACAGCGCATGACGAATCGGATCTGACTCCATGACGTCAACGTCCCCCTTGAAAGTCACATTTCGTTACGGCGCTGATGGTGAATAGGTAATCCCCCCGACCAATAAAGGCGGGCAGAAGTAGAATTTTCTCGATAAGGGAGAGTTCTACATGAAGAAGTCGAAATTTTCAGATAGCCAGATCATCGAGGCGTTGAAGCGGGCTGAAGGCGGACTGTCGGTTCCGGAGTTGTGCCGGGAGCTGGGCATCAGCTCGGCGACGTTCTACAAGTGGCGGGCGAAATATGGTGGGCTGGACGTGTCCATGATGGCCCGGATGAAGGAGCTGGAAGCCGAGAATGCCCGGCTGAAGAAGATGTACGCCGAGGAGCGCCTCAAAGCCGACATTCTGAAGGAGGTTCTGGGAAAAAAGTGATACGGCCATCTCATCGGCGTGAGATGGCCAAGGAAGTGGTGTCCCGTCGAGGCATCCCGATCCGCTTGGTATGCGACATCTTCCAGGTGAGCGAGACCTGCTATCGGTATGTACCCCAGGGCAGCACCGAGAACGAGGTGATTGCCGATTGGCTGATGCAGCTTACCGACAATCACTGCAATTGGGGATTCGGACTGTGCTTTTTGTACCTGCGCAACGTGAAGGGCTTTGCCTGGAATCACAAGCGGGTCTATCGGATTTACCGGGAGCTGGAATTACTAAGCCTAAACAAAGTAATGTCACATATTTGATATAATGGAGCCATGAAATGCAAACGGAACTCGGACGGGCGAACCCTGGATCATCATGCCCTGCAGGTGATGCGGCAGCAGGCCATCAAAG
>JAQTYA010000051.1 GCA_028688525.1 Methylococcus sp.
ATCGTGGCCCTGGGCGATAGTCTGGGGCTGGACGTCATCGCGGAAGGCGTGGAAACCCCCGAAGAGCTGGAGTGCGTCCGCCGTTGCGGCTGCAGTTCATACCAGGGCTACCGGCTGTCGGAGCCGCTGTCGGGGGAGGAATTCGCTCGCTGGTTCAAGTGTTCCGGATACGTCTGAGCAGGGCCCGGAGCGTTCGCCGCTTCGAGGCGTAAAATAGGCGCGCGGCGGAACGCCCGCCGGAACGGAGAAGACGGTAGACCTATGAAGGAGCTCATACTGGGCGGTGCACGCTCGGGAAAAAGCCGCTATGCCGAGCAGCGCGCGGCGCAATCGGGGCTGGCGGTCGTATATGTCGCGACCGCCGTAGCGGGGGACGAGGAGATGGCGGAGCGCATCTGCCATCATCGGGCCCGGCGTCCCGAATCCTGGCTGACCGTGGAGGAGCCGCTAGAGTTGGCGGCGATTCTCGCGGCGAGCGCCTCCGCCGGCCGCTTCTTGATCGTGGACTGTCTTACGCTCTGGCTCAGCAATCTCCTGGGCGCGGACGATGCCGTTTTCCGGCGCGAACGCAGCGCTTTGCTTCGCGCCCTGCCGGATCTGCCGGGTCGGATCTGCCTGGTCGGTAACGAAGTCGGACAGGGCGTAGTGCCGGTCAATCCCTTGGCGCGCCGCTTCGTCGACGAGGCGGGCCGGCTGCATCAGGAACTCGCAACGCTTTGCGATCAGGTGGTTTGGATCGCGGCCGGCCTGCCCCAGATGCTGAAGGGGGCGCAATGAACTGGACCCTGCCCGAAATCTTGCCGCCCTGTGCCGAAACCTTCCGCCGGGCTCAGGCGCGCCAGGCTCAGCTCACCAAACCGCCGGGATCGCTGGGGCAGCTGGAAGGGTTGGCGCTGCGTCTGGTGGCCATGCAAGCGAGCGAGCGTCCGGTGCTGGAGCGGGTCTGGATCAGCGTATTCGCCGCCGATCACGGCGTCGCCGAGGCGGGTGTGTCGGCTTTTCCTCAAGCCGTGACACGGGAGATGTGCCGCAACTTCGTGCGTGGCGGCGCAGCCATCAGCGTGCTGGCGCGGCAGATCGGTGCGGCGCTGGAAGTGGTCGACGTAGGTGTGATCGAGCCGCTGGAGCCCGGCGCGGGGATCGTCGATGCGCGTGTCGGCAGCGGTACCTTCAATTTCACCCAGGGGCCGGCTATGTCCGGGACTCAGCTCGACCGAGCGTTGGCGGCCGGGGCCGAAGCGGCGGCGCGCGCCGCCGGATTCGGGGCGCAGCTCTTCATCGGCGGCGAAATGGGAATCGCCAATACGACGTCGGCTACGGCTCTGGCCTGCGCCCTGCTCGGCATCGAGCCCGAGCGGCTGGCGGGTCCGGGGACGGGGCTGGATGACGCCGGGGTCCGGCACAAACGCGAGGTGATCGAAACGGCTTTGTGGCTGCACTCTCCGGCAGGCTGCGGGCCGTTGGAAATCCTGTGCCGCCTGGGCGGATTCGAGATTGCGGCCCTCACAGGAGCCTACCTGAGTGCGGCCGCAGCATCGATCCCAGTGCTGGTGGACGGCTTCATCGCCAGCGTTGCCGCCCTGCTGGCGGTCCGCCTGCAACCAGGCTGTGCCGATTGGCTGATCTACGCTCACCGCTCCGCCGAACCCGGCCATCGCCTGATCCTGGAGGCCGTGCGGGCTGAGCCCGTGGTCGATCTGGCGATGCGCCTAGGCGAGGGCAGCGGGGCGGCGGTGGCCGTGCCGTTGTTGCGGGCGGCCTGTGCTTTGCACAACGAGATGGCCACTTTCGCCGAGGCCGGAGTATCGAGCGCGTGAACCGGGTCACGGTCGATCTCCTGCGCCACGGCGAGGTCGACGGCAGCTTGTGTCTGGGCCGGCGTTGGGATGTCCCGCTCAATGAGCGGGGATGGTCGCATATGCGGGCGATGTTGCCAGAGTCTCCGCCGTGGACGGGCGTCATCAGCTCGCCGCTCCTGCGCTGCGCCGCATTCGCCGAAGAGCTGGCCGAGCTTCACGGTTTGGAATTCCGCCTGGACGAGCGCTTGAGCGAGCTCGGGTTCGGCGCATGGGAAGGCCGGAGCTGGTCCGATTTATATGCAACCGACGGCGGGCGGCTGCTGGCCTTCCAGCGCTGCCCGGAGGAGAGTCCCGCGCCGGGGGGCGAGGCCTACGCCGATTTCGAGCGCCGTGTCGGTGCGGCCTGGGATGAATTGCTGGCGGCACCGGGCGGGGGGCATTGGCTGGTAGTGACGCATGCCGGCACGCTGCGGGCGATTCTGCGCCGGGTGCTGGAACTCCCCTTGAGCCGGTTGTTCAGCCTCGAAGTTCCCCATGCCTGTTTGAGCCGCATTGTCTGCGACGGCGACGATGCGCCACGGCTGGCTTTCCATGGGGGGCGGCTTTGAGTTTCTCGGCTTTCTGGCTGGCGGTGCAGTTCCTGACGCGGCTGCCGGTGCCGCGCGGCGTGGCGTTTTCTACCCGTGCCCTGGGCTGGTCTGTGGTGCTGTACCCGGTGGTGGGCTTGCTGATCGGGGCGATGCTGATGCTCCTGGCCATGCTGCTGCAGCATGCCGGGCCGGCGCTGGCCGCCGCTTTGCTGCTGTTGGGCTGGGTGTCGATCACCGGGGGGCTGCATATCGATGGCCTCGCCGACAGCGCCGATGCCTGGGCGGGCGGCCATGGCGACGCGCAGCGCAGCCTGGAGATCATGAAGGATCCCCGTTCCGGCCCGATCGCGGTGGCTGCCGTCGTTCTGCTGTTGCTGGTGAAGTTTGGCGCGCTGGTCGAGTTGTCCGGCCAATCTGCATGGCTGCCGCTGCTGGGCGCGCCGATGGCGGCCCGCGCCCTCATTCCGGCATTGTTGCTCACTACGCCGTATCTGCGCAGCGCCGGGCTGGGCAGTCCGCTCGCGGAGAATCTGCCGCGGCGGCCGGCCTTGCTGGCTTCAATCTTGGCACCGTTGGCGATCCTGCCGGCGCTAGGGCCGTGGCCGTTACTGGCGGTGGCTGTGATTGCCGGAAGTTTGAGGGCATTGATGATGCGGCGCCTCGGCGGCTGCACCGGAGATACCCTGGGTGCGAGCATCGAGATCGCCGAGGCCGCGGTGCTGGTGGCTTCCGCGTTGGCCTGACGGGATTTCCCGGCCCAGGGCTTTCAAACGTTCGAGTGCCGCCGCCGGTTCCGATCCGCCGTAGCGGATCGCCAGGAACAGCTCGGTGAAGCGGCCGAAGGATTCGGCGAGTTCGGGTCGGGTGCGGGCGACGCGGGCCGCGAAGTCGGCCATGCCTTCGGCCGGGCCGCGGGTCAGGCCCATGTGTTCGAGTTTCGCGGTAATCCGCCGGTAGATGCGCAGTGCCGGATCGGCAGCGCCGCGGTTGCGCGGCCACAGCAGGGCGAAGGAAACCAGGGCGAGAGCGCTGAGCAGGCCGGTCAGCGAATAGACTAGACGGTTCCAGTCGACGATGCCTAAGCGGTCGAGGAAGCGGCCCTGGTTCTCCGGGCCGTAGGCCAGTACCCACTGGACCCAGGCGTGGTCGACCGCGTCCCACATCAAGCCGGCTTCGCGCATCAGGCCGTGCAGGCTAGATAACCGCTCTCCCAGCGCTTCCGCTACCGGGCTGGCGAACACGACGGCGCCGTCGGCGCCGGCCGCGAATTCCATCTCCCGTTCGATACGCTCCGGTGCCACGGCGGCGGTGGGATCGATGCGGGTCCAGCCGTCGCCGTCGAGCCAGATCTCCGCCCAGGCATGGGCGTCGGCCTGGGCGACTTCCAGGAAGTGTCCCACCGGGTTCCAGTGTCCGCCTTGGTAGCCGGTGACTACTCGGGCCGGGACGCCGGCTACCCGCATCAGGTAGACGAAGGCGCCGGAATAGTGCTCGCAGAAGCCGCGCCGGGTGTCGAATAGAAAGCCGGCGACCGGATCGCCCGCGATGGCCGGAGGACGCAGGGAATAGACGAACGGCTCCTCGCGGAAATGGCGCAAGGCCCGCTGCGCTAAGGCTTCGGCCGACGGATTCTCAAGCAGCCAGCCGTTGACCAGTTCCCGTACCCGCTCGTCGGGTATCCCGGGAATCTGCAGGGCCCGCCGCCGTTCGCTTTCGCTCAATGCGTTGAATCTTGCAGCCGGACGCGAAGACAGGACGTAGCGCCGGCGTTCGCGTATAGGCTCGACGGCAAGGAGAAAACCATCCTCGACGCGCGTCAGTTCAGCCGGGAAGCTTTCCGCGGTCTCCAACGGAAATACCCAGCGCCGCCGGTGCGGTTCCAGGGTGAGGGCGTAGCGGTAGGTTGTGCCGGACAATTGCGGCGGTTGCCGTGCCGGGAGCGGCGTGTCATAGCCGGCGGTCCAGCGGCGGCCGTCGAATTGCCAGAACACCGGGCCGCGCCAGTAGCGCTCCTGCGGCGGCGGCAGGGTGGCCTCGAAATCGACGTGGAAGGCCGTTTCGCGGGACAGCCCGAGCCGGCTAATCTCGCCGGGCTCCATGGAGTCGCTCAGTCCGGTCTTGCCGCTGGGCTCGTCCTCCGGCAGCTTCCACAAGGGCCCGGCGATGCGGGGCAGGAATAGGAACAGCACGACCATCACCGGGATCGCCTGGGCCACCATCTTCGCTCCCAATCGCAGCCGGTGGACGAGGCTGAGGCTTTCCCCGCCGTTCAAACCGATCAGGCAGCTCATCAGCAGGGTGACTACGCCCAAGGTGTACGCGGCGATGGGGATGCTCTGGGAGAACAGGTATTCGGTGACGGCGACGAACAGCGCCAGGTAGACCACGAGGTAGAGATCGCGCAGGCTGCGCATCTCCAGCAGCTTGAGGCCCAGCCCGACCAAGAACAGGGCGGTACCGCCCTCGCGGCCGTAGAACTTGTGGAAATGCAGATAGACCAGCCCCGCCCCGGCCAGGGTCAGCAGGAACAGGCTGACCCGCGCCAGCGCGGGTGCCTTGTCGTATAGCATCGCCAGCCGCCAGCCGCAAGCAAGCCAGACGAAGCCGGGGATGTCGAGCGGCAAGTCGGCCGTATGTGGCGTCACCACCAGCGCCAGGGCTGCGCAAAGCAGTGGCAAATTGCGCCGGAGGAGTTCGGGAGAGAGGGCGGAAGGGCTCATTGGCCGAACAGAGCCAGCGCTTCCAGGCAGCGCGCTCGGTGGGCTTCGCCTAACCCCTTCGGGATGGCGGCGCCGGGCAACCGCAGGCTGCAAGGCGTGCCCGCGGACTCGGCATCCAGCACCCACCGGCACAGGCGGGATAGCCGCGCTTCGATGTCGGCGCCGGGCGTGTATTGCCAATCCAGTTCCAGCTCCGCCGTATCTCCGCCCCCGTATTGCTTGACGTGTACGCCCTGGCCTTTCGCCACGCCTTTCCAATGGATGCGCTTCAGCGGATCGCCGGGCCGGTAGCCGGAAAAGCCGTAAAAGTCGTCGTCCTCGGCATGGCTTAGCCGGACGCCGTTTCCGAGGCTTGGGATTGCGGGTGGTGCGATGCCGGCCGGGGCAGGGCGCGGGTATACCAGCGCCCGCTGGTTCAGATTCAGCGGCGACCAGGCGCGGAACAGCCCGAGAGGAAAGCCGGTGTCCAAGGTCACCGTGGGGAGCGGTAGCCAGCCGCGTTTCTCGGTTTCGGCGTACAACGTCAAAGTAGCCGTGGATTCCGGTGCGACCTCGAAGCGTATCGCCGCCGCAGTGCCGGCAAGTCTGGCGCTGAGCCCAAGCCTGTGGATACGGGAAGGATTGTCCAAGTGTATCTCGAAACGAGCGGGCTCTCCGGCGAACACCGGCGGTGATTTGCCGCGGCGCAGGCTCAGCCCCGCCAGGTTGCGGAACGCGTACAGAGTGGATTGCATGGCGATGCCGGCCAGCAGGAAAGTCAGGATGAAGGCCAGGTTGTTGCTGTAGTTGATGGCGGCCAGAAACTGGATGGCCAGCAGCAGGGCGAGTCCCAAGCCGCGCCGGTTGGGGACGATGAACACCCGGCGGTGGGTGAGGAGGATCGGCCCGTCCACTGCCTTTTCGCCGCGGAAGAAGCGGCGAAGGTCGAAGCGCTCTTTCCATCCCGCCGATAGGGAAGCCATGGCGCTCATCTTCAGGGAATGGCGACGTCCCGCAGCAGCGGCGCGACGGTTGCGGCCATGCTGCCTCCGTTCGAGGCGAGCTTCAGCCGGTGTCCCGCGACCGAGGGCAGGACGGCCTGGATGTCCTCGGGCAGCACCGCTGCACGCCCGTCCATCAGAGCCCAGGCCTTGGCGGCGTGCAGCAGGGCCAGTCCTGCCCGCGGCGACAGTCCGCCCTGGTAAAGCGGAGACTCCCGGCTGAAATGGAGCAGCGCCTGTACATAGTCCAGTAGGGCAGGGGAAGCGTGGACGTTGCGGACCCGTGTCTGCAGGACGAGCAGCTCCTCCGCCGGCAGGCAGACTGGCAGCTGCGGCAGCAGGGCATAACGCTCCTCGCCCATCAGCAGTTCGCGTTCGGCTCTAGAGTCCGGGTAGCCCAGCTCGATCCGCATCAGGAAGCGGTCGAGCTGAGATTCCGGCAAAGGGAAGGTACCGATCTGGGTATTCGGGTTCTGGGTAGCGATCACGAAGAACGGCTCGGGCAGCGGCCGGGTTTCGCCCTCCACCGTCACCTGCCTCTCCTCCATGGCCTCCAGCAGCGCACTCTGTGCCCTGGGCGTGGAGCGGTTGATCTCGTCCGCCAGCACCATGGGGTTGAACACCGGCCCGGGATGGAAGCGGAAGCTGTGGGTGGCGGCATCGTAGATCGAAGAGCCCAGCACGTCGGCCGGCAGCAAATCGCTGGTGAACTGGATGCGCTGGTATTTCAATCCCAGCAGCGCCGCCAGGGTGCGTGCCAGCGTGGTTTTGCCGACGCCAGGCACGTCTTCGATCAGCAGATGGCCGCGCGCCAACAGGCAGCATATGCACAGCCGGATAGGATGCTCCTTGCCGAGGATGACGGAATTCGCGGTTTCCAGCAGGCGAGAAAAAACGGGGTCCATGTTGCGTCGATTCCGGAAGAAGTGGCTGCCATCAGCTAGCATGGATGACGGTTCGGGTAGCGGCAAGTGCCGCACCAGCGTTTATCGGGTGCCGGCTGGCTGGCCGGCGGCTTGCCCCGGCGGAAAACCTTTGAACAATTTGTCCATTCCGGTCTGCATCAACGCGGTGTTTTTCTGCGGATCATCGGAGACGGTGTCGGTGACCGTGCCGCGCCAGATCGGCTGCCGAGTCCGGGCGTCGAACATGTCCACGATCAGGGTGCCTACGGTGTATTTGATAACCTCGGACTGGGCCATGCCCTGGGCCATACCGAAGCGTCCCCAACCGCCCCAGCCGTTATAGAAAGTATCCACCCGCTCCTGCTCCTTGGAAGTGAGCTTGACGCCGACGGCGACATCGCTCGGTCCTGCGGCGATTTTGCGCCAGCCCTTGGCGGAGAGCTGAGCGTCCAGAGTGTGGACGATCCGGTCGTCCATCAGGGGATTGCCGCTTTCCGGCGTTTGGATCCAGGAATAGGTTTTGTACTTGGAAAAATCGACGCCCGGATCGTAGTCGGTGTTGACCCTGACGTTCAGATCGCTGCAGGCGGCGGCCATTGCCGCAGCAGCGCAAAGTAGAACTCGGCGGATGTTCATGGATTCTCCTAATTAGAATGAGCCGGTCCGGAGACTTGAGTATTATCTCAGGCTATCACACGGGTTTTCGAAGCATAGCGCGGATTTCTCAGGCGGCCCGATGGCTGCCTTCTCCGGCCATACCGGCTAGAATGTCACCGCTCATGAAGCATGCCCCGGCAGTGCCGGGCGAGGTCTTATCCTTCCGGCTGTAGGGGGACGGAAAACCATGAATACCAAGACGACTGTGGCGGGGCTCATGCTGGCGGCTAGTTTCGGCGTCCAGCCGGCCGGAGCGGTGACTGTGGACGATTTCGTGATCGACGATGCCAAGGATCTGGCGGTGCTGTGTGCGATACCGGCGTCCGATCCGGCCCATGTCGCCGCCCTTCAGTTCTGCTACGGCTATATGCAGGGCGCTTACGACTATTATCTGGCCGAGCGCCGAGGGCCGGATGCAGACTTTTTCGTCTGCTTGCCCAAGCCGGAGCCTTCCCGCGACGAGGTCGCGCGGCTATTTTCCGCCTGGATCGATGGGCATCCGGAGCGGAACAAAGACGAGGCCGTTGAAGCGCTGTTCCAGTTCGGTGCGGAAAAATGGCCCTGCCCGAAAAAGCAGGAGCAGAAGCGTTCCGACTCCAAATCCTGAGCCTGTTCTATTCATCTTCTTTGGGGTTGGTACCCCACAATCCGTTCGCGCGGCGGAACTGCATGTTTCCGGTGGCCAGGCGCGCCGTTTCGTATTTCGTTTGAGTAACCATTCCTGAGTATGCCGACCCCTCTCACGACTGCCCCCGCTCCGGTGCGGACTTTCGAGCACTGGCTGCCCGCGTTAGCTTTTCTGTTCGCGGCCTTTCTGCTGTTTGTCCATCTGGGCGATGCGGCCCTGTTGAGCCCGGATGAAGGGCGCAATGCCGAAGTTGCCAGGGAGATGCGCGAGAGCGGCGCCTGGCTGGTACCGACCTATGACGGTCTGACTTATCTCGACAAGCCAGCCTTCTATTTCAAGACGGTGGCCCTGTCGTTTTCGCTGTTCGGCGAATCCGAGGCGGTGGCGCGCTTGTCTTCCACGCTGTTCGCGCTGTCGCTGCTGGCCGCGGTATTCCTGTTCTGCCGGCGGGTCTACGATACGCGCACCGCCAGCCTGGCCGTGCTAGTGGTGGCGGCGACGCCTTTGTACTGGGCTTTCGCCCGTATCGTCATCTTCGATATGACACTGGCATTCTTCGTGTGCTCTACCATCTTTGCCTGCTATCTGGCCGAAGAACACGAGGGCAGGCGGCGGGAGCGTTGGTACCGGCTGGGTGCCCTGGCTGCAGGATTCGCTACATTGGTGAAAGGGCCGGTCGGCTTCATCGTGCCGAGTCTGGTGATTGCGGCATTCAATAAGCTCGATGGGCGTCAGGGTGCGTTGCGGCGCTGCTTTGCCTGGCCGAACTGGCTGATCTTCTTGGCGGTGGTGCTGCCCTGGTTCATCGGCGTGTCCCTGCAATGCCCGGATTTCCCTTACTACGGGATCATGAAGGAATCGGTGTCGCGCTTCACTACCACAGAATTCCGCCGCACCCAGCCTTTCTATTTCTACGCCGTCATCATTGCGAGCTGTTTCTTCGCCTGGAGCCTGCTGCTGCCGGAGTCGATCGCGGCGGCTTGGCGGGCGCGGCGGCGCTGGAGGCGGGCGGACCGTTTGTTTATCGTCTGGGCGATTGCGGTCATTGCTTTTTTTTCGGTGTCGCAGTCCAAGCTGCCCGGTTACATCCTGACCGGCATCGTGGCCCTTGGGGTGCTTGCGGCCCGCGTCTTCGCCCTCGCGCTGACGAACGATGCGGGGCGGGCCGCGGCCATCGTGCATCGCGGCACTGTTGTGTTGTTCGCCTTGGCGGCGCCCGCAGCGGTGGTTTTCGCCATCGCGGCATCCGATCCCTTCTGGCTGGAGCGGGTGCTGGGGCTGAAGCGCAAGACCGTGGCGTTCCTCCAGCCCGGGCTGTTGAGCATGGTCGTGTCCCTGGGCGTAGTGACAGCGCTGTCCGCGTTCGCTTGGCGGCGGCGCGATTTTCGGGTGGCTTTTGCCGCCTTCCTCAGCTTGCCGGCGTTGCTGATCACGCTGAATTTTGATCTGTTCGCGGACTATGCCAGCAGCCGCTCGGGGCGCCGATTGGCGGCTCATATCCCCGAGTTGCCTGCCGAGGTCGAAATCGCCTGCCTGGATTGTTTGCCCAATGGGTTGCCGTTCTACCTCAGGCGCCTGATCACCGTCGTCAGCGACGAAGGCCAGGAGTTCACCAGCAACTACGTGCTGTTCACCCTCAAGAACGGCAAGCCCTGGCCGGAGCGGGTCGTGCCGTTGGATCAGCGCGATACCTGGCTCGCCGGCCGGGATCATCCGGTATTTTTGATGGCGCGGGGCGACGACGTGGAGCAGCTCGACGCGATTGCGGAACGCTACGGCGCCAGCCAAATCGAGCTGGGTTTCGGCTATTGGGGGGCGCTGCTGGCGCCTCCGAACAAAGAAGGTCAGTGACATGTGCGGGATCAGCGGGGTGGTGCAACTGGAAGGCGCGGCTGACACGAGCGCGATGCGGCGAAGCGTGGAAACCATTGTCAAGGCGCTCGCCCACCGCGGCCCCGACGACTCCGGCGTGGCCGGCGACGGCGCGGCGGTGTTTGGCATGGCCCGGCTGGCGATCCGCGGCTGCCACGACGGCAGGCAGCCGATGGTGGACGCCGAGACCTGCGTGATGATGGTCTGCAACGGTGAGATCGACAACCACGCCGAGTTGCGCGCCTGGCTGGCGGAGCGCGGACGGACGGTCGAACATGCCACCGACGTAGCAGTGATCCCAGGACTCTATCTGGAACTGGGCGATGCCTTCGTCGAGCGGCTGGTCGGTGCCTTCGCCCTCGCCGTCTGGGATCCGCGCCACGGGCGCCTGCTGCTGGCCCGCGACCGGGCCGGCGAGCGTCCGCTGTTCTATGCTTGCCGCGACGGCCGGATCAGTTTCGCCTCCCAGGCGGCGGCGCTGGTGGCTGGCAGCCCCGAACCGTATGCCGCCGACCAGGCTTCGGTGCATGCCTTCCTCAAGGCCGGCTATTTCGAGGCCCCGAGCAGCCCCTTCGAAGGCATGCGGAAAGTGCTGCCGGGCGAGCGGATATCCATCGACGTCAAGGGCATCGAGAGCACCCGCTACTGGCGCTTGCAGTTCGTCAAGGGGGCGGCGCGCAAGAATCCGCTGGACGAATTCGACGCGGTGTTCCGCGAGGCGGTGCGCCGCCAGAGCGAGGTCGAGGTCGATTTCGGCGCCTTCTTAAGCGGCGGGGTCGACTCCTCCCTGGTCACGGCGGTGATGCGCAGCGTCCACCCGGACCGCAAACTCAAGGCCTTTGGCCTCCGCTTCAGCGAAAGCTCCTACGACGAAGGCATTTTCGCCGAGCGCGTGGCCGAATCCTTAGGCGTAGACTACACCCCGATTTGGGTACGGCCCGAAGACTTTCCCGAAACCATTGCCGATCTGGTCCGCCAATCCGGCGAGCCGTTGGCCGATCCCGCCTGGGTGCCCACCGCCCTGCTGGCCCGGCGCGCCTCCGACGAGGTGCGGGTGGCCCTGGTGGGCGAGGGCGCGGATGAGCTGTTCGGCGGCTATCCCACCTATTTCGGCGCCCGCATTGCCGAGCGCTACAGCCGGCTGCCCGGCGGGATGCGGGCCTTGATCCGCAAGGCCGTCGAAGCCTGGCCGGTGAGCGACAAGAAGGTGACTGTGTCGTTCCTGCTCAAGCGCTTCGTCCAGGGCGACGAACTGGACTTCCTGGCCCGCCATGTCCTCTGGACGTCCAGCATTTCGCCCGCGCTGCTGCTGCGGCTGGGCGTCACCCCGCCCGAAGTGGCGCGTATCGCGGGCTCCCGCGAAACCATGCTCGACCGTTTGCAGCAGCACGACCTGGAAACCTCCCTGGCCGAAGGCCTATTGACCAAGGCCGACCGCGCCAGCATGCGCTCCGCCTTGGAGCTGCGGGCGCCGTTTCTGGACAAGGACGTGATCGAATTCGCCGCTACCCTGCCGGAACGCGATCGCGTGCAAGGCCTGGAAACCAAGGCGTTCCTCAAACGCATGGCCTTGCGCTATCTGCCGAAGGACATCGTCTACCGCAAGAAGCGGGGCCTCTCCGTGCCGCTCAGCGCCTGGTTGCGCGGCCCCTTGCGCGATTGGGCCGAAGCCCGGATTTCCAATCCGCTGTTCGACGAGATCGGCATAAACCGCACCGCAGCGCTGGAACTGCTGGGCGAGCACGAAAAACGCAGCGCCGACCATGCTCGGGCGCTATGGACCTTGATCGTTGTGAGCGAGTGGTTGGGGTGGAAGGCTGGGATGTAGGAGCCGCCTCTCGAGCGTGAGCGACCTGATCGCAGCATTGGCGGTTTAATCGACGCTCACAGCATCAGAAATACGACCGGTTAATCAGAAAATGCACGCCGATGCTGGCGAAATAGCCCAGCAATATCACCGGTCCCCATTTGAGATGGCTGGCGAAGGAGTAATAACCCTTGGCTTGGCCGAGCAGGCCGACGCCGGCGGCGGAACCGATGGCGAGGAGGCTGCCGCCGACGCCGGCGGTGAGGGTGACCAGCAGCCATTGGCCTTGGGAGAGATGAGGATTCATGGACAGGACCGCCAGCATGATGGTGCCGTTATCGATGAATGCGGAGGCGATGCCGACCAGGATATTGGCGAGGGTGGTTCGCTCCGGGTCGGCGTAGAGGAATTCCGAGACGTACTCCAAATAGCCGATGAAGCTCAGTCCGCCCATGCTCAGCATCACACCGTAGAAGAACAGCAGGGTGTCCCATTCCAGCCGCGAAACCTTCTTGAAGATGTCGAATTCGTCTTGCGAGGCGAGCGATTCGTCTGAGCTGAGGCGTTCATCCGGATCGGATTCGGCTGCTGCGGCTGCGCGGTTGGAGAGTTTCTGCAGGAAGAAGCTGAAGAACTTGAGGTAGGTCAGGCCGGCCATCATGCCTGCCGCCGGCGGCAGATGCAGGAAATTCTCGAAGCAGACGGCGGTGACGATGGTTAGCAGGAACAGGACGACGATCGTCTTCCCGCCGGGTTTGATCGGCATGCGTCTGTCCACCGCCTTGGGCCGCTGCTTGGGAATGAACAGGAACATGATCGTTGCGGGCAGGGCGAAGTTGACGATCGAAGGAGCCAGCAGGTGGAAGAAGTCTACGAACGGCACTTTTTCCTTTTGCCATACCAGCAGTGTGGTGATGTCGCCGAAGGGGCTGAACGAGCCGCCGGCATTGGCCGCCACGACGATATTGATGCAGGACAGGGTGACGAAGCGCGGGCAGTCTTTGCCCAGCGCTATGACCACCGCGCCCATCAGCAGCGCCGTGGTCAGGTTGTTGCACACGGAAGAAATCATGAAGGCGAGAATGCCGGTCAGCCAGAACAGTTGGCGATAGGTGAAGCCTTTGCTCAACAGCCAACAGCGCAAAGCTTCGAATACGTCGAGGTCTTCCATGGCGTTGAGGTAGGTCATCGATACCAGGATGAACAGCAGTAGTTCCGCATAAGCCAGCAGGGAGACCCGGAACGCGGTGCCGGCCTCATCCGGCAAGCCGCCGCTGACGTATACGGCGGCGATCAGTCCCCAGATCAGGCTGGCGGCAAACACCATCGGCTTGGATTTCCTCAGCTCCGTGACCTCTTCGGCCATGGCGAGAAAATAGGCGAGGAAGAAAAACACAATGCAGAAGTAGCCGACCCAGTGCAGGGTGAGGTTCAGCGACCCGACCGGACCGTGGCTGTCGGCCAGACAGAGTTCAGGCACGCCGAGAAAGGCCATCGCCGTGGCCAGTGTCGGAAACAGTCTGCGCAAAGGCCGGAGTTCGCGGAACAGAGAGCGTTCGGGGAGAGTTGTCGCTGGCATTCGGATTCCTGTTGGGAAGGTGCGGCGGCGCCCTATGGCGGATGCCGGGACCGTGGATATCGGTTTTTTCGGAAGGGGGTGCGGTAACGGCTAGGGTCGTTTCGCTGTTAGAAGTGCTGCTCGTAAGGGGCTTTGCCCTGCTTCAACATGATCTTGGCCCGGAACAGCGCGGCTAGAAGTGTCCCGGCCAGTACTGAGGAGAGGTCCATGCTCAAGCCCAACAGGAAGCTGTGGTCGCGGAAGGCGCCGCCCAGCGCGGGCTTCAAGATCAGATAGAGCCAGACGGCGAAGCCGGCATAGTAGACGATGACGCCGCCCGCGGCCCAAGCTACCGGCGGCAGTTTCAGCCGGAGCGCGGTGCGGTAGAACCAATAGGCGACGAAGAGGACGGCAATGGCGCCGATCATGTCGGGATTTCTCTCTTGAGGCGGGCACTCTGCCGTTCTTTATATCAGAGTGGCGGTGCTCGGGTAAGCCTCGCCGTCCACTTGCAGCAAGGCCGGAATTTCGTTCAGCGAGCGTACCTGCGTTCGGGCGAAACTCAGCGCCCGCGGAGTTCCCGGCTGCCGGCCGTTGACCAACACGGCGTAGGTCCCAGCACGGGCGGCGGCTTCGATGCCGGCTTCCGAATCTTCCAGTGCGAGGCAATGACAGGGAGCTAAACCGAGTCGGCGAGCGGCTTCGAGGTAAAGATCCGGCGCCGGCTTGCCTTGGGCGACCTGGTCGCGGGTGACGACGAGCGGAAAGAGGCTCGCCGTGCCGGAGCGTTCCAGGCAAATGCCCGCGAAGCGAGCTTCGCTATTGGTCGCCAAGGCGTAAGGCATGTTTTTTTCCCGGAAAAAACCGAGCAGGGCTGCCAGTCCTGGCATCAAGGCGATGCCGTGGGTATCGACGTGCCTATGCCAGATTTGGGCGGCAATCGCGTCGAAATGGTCGAGGTCGAGCCGGTGGCCTGCGTATTCGCCGATCTTGTTCCGGACTGCGTCGGCATGGCAGCCGAATAGCGATTGACAGAAGCTTTCGTCGAGTTCGAACCCCAGTTCGGCGGCGGCGCCGCGCCAGGCGGCGACGTAAGTCGCTTCGGTATCGATGGCGAGGCCGTCCATGTCCAGGATAGCCGCTTTGAGGCCGCCGATGGCGGAGTCAGTTTGTGTCATCGTGCAGAACCTTGATGTATTCGCCCGGGGCCTCCCGGCTGCTGCCGACGACCAGGCGTTCGCTGCCGTCGGGAAGGGCTTCGATCAGACCGCAAGCCTCGATTTTCTCCCCTGTCCGAGCCTGCCCGACATAGGTATGGGTGAAGCTCAGAATTTCGCCGATGCGCGGGTGATCGATCCGGTAGCGGGCGGGAGAGTCGAAGGCTCGGTGGTCGTCGGTCACAGTGGCGCGTAAGCTCATAGTGCCGCGTTTGGAGGCGGGCCGGGCCGCCTCCGTGGGCCGATGCAGCACCAGCGCCAGATCGAACTTGGTGCCCTCGATGAAGCCTGCGTTGAATTTCCGCTTTTCGTGCCAGAGATAGTCTTCGAAGCCGAGCGCGCAGCCGCGGCGCTCGTAGGCCTCCCTCCAGTCCGCTTCATCGGGAGCGCTCAGCCGGCCATCTGCCGTCGCTTTCGCTACGACCGAGCGCGCCGCATCGAAGGTATCCTTGTCGTAGATGACCAGGTCGATATCGGAAGCCGGGGTCTGGGCGCCGATCAGGAGCGAGCCGGTGAGGCCGAATTCAACCACATCCAGCCCTTCCTCTGCGAATAGGCCGAGCAGCCGGCCCGCTTTGTCTTCGATGGGATCGCGGGCACCGCCGGCGTGCAGGTTTTTAATCCGGTCGCGGGGCCGGATGTGCCTGGCGATGCGCGCGACCGGCACGGCCGGTAGTACGGTATCCAGGCGCGGCGAATGCCGCAGGTAGTCCGGGTGATGTTTCTGCAGGTAGGCGCCGGCTTCCGCCGTACTTTGCTTGCGCAATCTGCCGTCTTCCGCAGAGACGTAGCGCAAGGTGCAGAGTATGCGGCCGTCTTCGGGATGGGCATCGACGACTGCGAAATAAAGTCCTTCCGCCGTTTCGATGAAATCCTTCGGCAGAAAATCGAATTCAATAGGCATCGGGATAGAGCGCGGCGGAGCCGTCCAGGTTGCCGGTGTCGCGGTAGTTCAACGGGAGAGCTTCGGCGGGGTTTAGCCGGCCGCCGGTCACTCGGCCGGTGACGACGACATGATCGCCGCTGGCCAGTTCGCCGGCGAGCCGGCATTGGAACCAGGCAAGCGCCTCGTTCAGCACGGGAACGCCGCCTGCGCCAGGTGTCCAGGCGATGCCGGCCAGTTTGCCGCTGTCGGCCGGGCGGGCGAAATGCGCCGCCCACTCCAGGCGGTCTGTCGGTACCACGTTGACGCTGAAAAAACCGCTGGCCGTCAGTTTTCGGTATGAGCGATGGCTGGGATTGATGCTGAGCGCCAGCATGGGCGGATCGAACGAGGTCTGCATCACCCAGGCCGCGGTAAAGGCATTGGGGCCTTCGGCGTCGGCGACGCCGATCACGTAGACGCCGTGGCTGATGCTTTGGAACAGCCGGGCCATGTCGAGGTTCATCGCGTTCGCCCTGCCGCCGGATCAGGCACTAAAATACGCCATTCTTTTCGCGGCACGGACCCGAGCATGCCTAAACTGACCCATTTCAATGCCGCCGGCGACGCCCATATGGTAGACGTCGGCAACAAGCCCAGCACTACGCGAACGGCGGTGGCGGAAGGGTACATCGTCATGCAGCCCGAGACCTTGCGGCTCATCCTGTCCGGCGGGCATAAGAAGGGCGATGTGCTGGGCATCGCCCGCATCGCCGGCATCATGGGCGCCAAGCGGACCGCCGATCTCATCCCGCTGTGCCATCCCATTCCGATCACTCATGTCGATCTCGCGCTGGAGCCCGAGCCGGAGGCCAGCCGCATCCGCTGCCAGGCTACAGTCCAGACCGTCGGCCAGACAGGGGTGGAGATGGAGGCGCTTACCGCCGTCCAGGTCGCCCTGCTGACCATCTACGACATGTGCAAGGCGGTCGATCGAGGCATGAGCATCGAGTCGGTGCGTCTTATGGAAAAGGTTGGAGGCAAGTCCGGTCATTGGCGGCGCGAGTTCGGGGCTATCCGCTCGAGCACCTGATAGCTGTAGGACCAGGGGAAATCCGGGTCGTCGTAGATGTCTTCGCGGCCGATTTCCAGCCAGTCGGCATCGGCGAATTTCGGAAAGAAGGTGTCGCCGGCGTAGTCGTGGTGGATCAGGGTCAGGTAGAGGCGTTTGGCGCGCGGCAGCATAGCCTCGTACACGGCGTTGCCGCCGATGACCATGAGTTCCTGGACCCCGCAGCACACGGTCGTCAGTTCGCCGAGATTGTGTACCACGGTGCAGCCGG
This sequence comes from Methylococcus sp., assembly GCA_028688525.1. Classification (GTDB taxonomy): domain Bacteria; phylum Pseudomonadota; class Gammaproteobacteria; order Methylococcales; family Methylococcaceae; genus Methylococcus. The sequence continues at coordinate 16,939 of JAQTYA010000051.1, forward strand.
GCGCGGAAAAATTGGTCGCGCGGGTCAGGACGATATTCTGCCGTCCCGGCAGCACGCGGCCGATGGATTCGTGGGTCTTGCGCCCCATGAGGATCGGCTTGCCCAGGGTCAGGGCTCGGAACCGCTTGAGGTCGGCGGACAGATGCCAGGGCATGGCGTTGTCGGCACCGATGACTCGGTTCTGCGCCATAGCGACGATGATCGAGATATCCGGTAGCTCCGTCACACCGCCACCTCGGCTTTGATGTGCGGATGCGCCTGGTAGCCTTCGACGATGAAGTCCTCAAAGCGGTAGTCGAACAGATTGTCCGGCTTGCGGGCGAATTTCAGCGCCGGCGGTGCGTAGGGCTCGCGCGTGAGTTGCAATCGAGCCTGCTCTAGGTGGTTCCGGTACAGGTGCACGTCGCCGCCGCACCAGATCAGCTCGCCCGGCGCGAGGCCGGTCTGCTGGGCAAGCATGCAGGCGAGCAGGGCGTAGCCGGCGATATTGAACGGCAGTCCCAGGAACACATCCACCGAGCGCATCTGGAACATCAGCGACAGTTTTCCGTCCGTCACATAGCACTGGAAGGCGTAATGGCAGGGCGGCAGCGCCATCGCTTCCACATCAGCCGGATTCCAGGCGCTCACCAGCAGGCGGCGGGAGTCGGGATTCCGGCGCAACTGCTCCACCAGCCCGGCGAGCTGGTCGACGGCGCTGCCGTCCGGCTTAGCCCAATGACGCCATTGATGCCCGTAAACCGGCCCCAGTTCGCCGTCCTCGTCCGCCCATTCGTTCCAGATCGAGACGCCGTTCTCCTGCAGGTAGCGGACATTCGTGCTGCCCGAGACGAACCAGAGCAGTTCGTGGACGATCGAGGGCAGGTGCAGCTTCTTGGTGGTGAAGAGGGGGAGTCCCGCGCCGAGATCGAAACGCATCATGCGGCCGAACACGCTCAGGGTGCCAGTGCCGGTCCGGTCTTCTTTGGTGCTGCCGTGATCGAGGATGTCGCGCAGCAGGTCGAGATATTGGCGCATCGATCGTTCAAGCCGGGCGGCGGGTGTAGGCGGCGGCCAGCAGGACGATGCCGAACAGGATCATCGGCAGGCATAGGATCTGCCCCATGGTCAGCCAGCCGAAGGCGAGGTAGCCGAGCTGCGTATCCGGCAATCGGACGAATTCGACCACGAAGCGGAACGCGCCGTAGCCTAGCAGGAACATGCCGCTGATTGCCATCCGCGGCGGCGAGCGTAGGCTGAACCATTGCAGGATGATGAGTAGCACCAGCCCTTCCAAAAAGGCTTCATACAGCTGGGACGGGTGGCGCGGCAGGTCGCCGGCATTGGGGAAGACCATGGCCCACGGCAGGTCGCTGGGTTTGCCCCAGAGTTCGCCGTTGATGAAGTTGCCGATGCGCCCAGCCAGCAAACCGATGGGCACGTAAGGCGCGAGAAAATCGGCGACCTCGAAAAACCGGACGCCCTGGGAGCGTCCATAGACATACATGGCGATCAGCACGCCGATGAGCCCGCCGTGGAAAGCCATGCCGCCCTCCCAGATGCGGAACAGCATCAGCGGGTTTTGCAGGAAGCCGGGAAAATTGTAGAACAGTGCGTAGCCGACCCGCCCGCCGACCACTACGCCGATGGCGGCATAGAATACCAAGTCCTCGACTTGGGCTGGGGTGAACAGCGGATTCTGGCTCCGCTGCACGCGTCGGCGGGCGAGAATCCAGGTGGCGGCGATGCCGATGACGTACATCAGTCCATACCAGTGGACCTTGAGTGGACCGATGGCGACGGCGACGGGATCGATAGCGGGGTAAGTGAGCATCTCGTGTTCAGGTCTGTCGGGTGCTGCATGCTGCGCAGTGTTGACCCGTCATTATGCCACCGGATCAGTCATAGTGAATCAGCTCGCGCGGGAGAGACGGTTCCCGGCCGGCGGCTAGGTCGCTGAGGAATTTCCAGATCGTGTCTGCCGAAGGCGGGCAGCCCGGCAGGAAATAATCGACCTTCACGACCTCGTGGATCGGATGCACCTTATTAAGGAGTAGCGGCAGCTCGACATCGTTGGGAATTTGCGGGTTTTCGACGCCGACTCCATCTAGATACGACTCCGCCAAGCATTCTTCTAGTTCAATGTGATTGCGTAGCGCGGGCAAACCGCCGTTGATGGCGCAGGCGCCGACGGCGACCAGGATGCGGCAATGCTGGCGGAATTCACGCAGGGTGTGGACGTTCTCCGCGTTGCACAGGCCGCCCTCGACCAACCCTAAATCGACCTTGTCGCCGCAGTGTTTGATGTCAGTCAGCGGCGAGCGGTCGAAACTGGCGACCTCCGCTAGCGCCAAGATGCGCTCGTCGATGTCGAGGAGCGACATATGACAGCCGAAGCAGCCGGCCAGGGAAGTCGTCGCGACAGTGAGTTTTTCAGCCATGTTGGCTCTCCATGATCGGTTCCTCGCGTTCCAAGCTTTCTTCGGCTAGGGTGTGTTTATCGTAGATGCGCTCCCCAATGGGAACCTCGAAACCGCGCCGTTTCACCAAGATGGCGCCAACCGGACAGACTTGGGCGGCTTTGTCGGCAGCGGCGATCGGGGTGTCCGCGAGTTTGCCCGTGGGCGAATTCACGATGAGATTGGAGTCGATGCCGCGTCCGCCGATGGCAAAGACGTTCTTGCCGTCCGCGTCCTGGCTGGCGCGTACGCACAGCGCACAGAAAATGCAGCGATCTCGGTCGAGCAGGATGTCGGGGTGGGAGGCGTCCAGTTCTCGTTTGGGGTAGAAGAAGGGGTAGTGGGCGTCGGCCATGCCGAGGAAATAGGCCGCCGCCTGCAGTTGGCAATTGCCGCTTTTTTCGCAGGAGGGGCACAGATGGTTGCCTTCCACGAATAGCAGTTGGGTGATGGTGCGGCGCAGCTCGTTCAGTTCGGCGGTGTCGTTGAGCACTTCTTGGCCGTCCGCTGCCGGGAACGTGCAGGCCGAGCAGTTGCGGCCGTTTACTTTCACCGTACACAATTTGCAGCTGCCGTGCGGCTCGAATTCCGGGTTATGGCATAGGTGGGGGATGTAGACTCCAGCCATGGTGGCGGCTTCCATGATGGTTTGGCCTTCCGTGAACGGAATGGGTTTACCGTCTATCAGAATAGAGGGTTTCGTCATGATGCTCTCCTATGATTTACGACTGTGACAGATGGGCATTCGCATCGTCCCGGTCTGCCAGGCGCCGTGCGACTGCGAGCGCTCCGTCCAGATCGAAGCCCGGTTCGAAGTCGATTGTCTTGAGTCGTGCCTGATAAATTTCAGGGTAGCGCTCCAGCGTATTCAGAATCGGATTGGCGGCGGTCTGTCCGAGCCCGCAATGGCTGGCGCTGCGCACGAATCGTCCCAGCCGGGAAAGCTCAGCCAGGTCTCCCGCCGCACCATGGCCGTCGCCGATCTTGTCCAGCAGGTTTTTCAGCAGCGCGGTGCCGACCCGGCAGGGCGTGCAGAAACCGCAGCTTTCGTGAGCGAAGAAATGGGTAAAATTGCGTGCAATCTCGACTACGTCGCGGGTCCGGTCGAACACAATGAACGAGCCGCCTGTGGCGAGATCCTCGTAGGCCAGCTTGCGGTCGAATTCTTTGTCGGAAATGAAGGTTCCGGAAGGGCCGCCAATTTGGATTCCTAGGGTGCTCTTTGCGCCGCAGTCTTCGAGAATCCGCGCGATTGTGACACCGAACGGGTATTCATAGATGCCGGGCCGAGCGCAGTCGCCACAGACGCTCAGGAGCTTAGTCCCTTTGGATTTCTCGGTACCGACGGCCGCGAACCATTCGCCGCCGTGCAGAGCTATGGCCGCAGCGGCGAAGAAGGTCTCCACGTTATTCACGACGGTGGGCTTGCCGAGATAGCCGTGGGTGACTGGGTACGGTGGCCGGTTGCGCGGCACGCCGCGCTTGCCTTCCAGCGATTCGATGAGCGCGGACTCCTCTCCGCAGATATAGGCACCGGCTCCCTGCCTGATCTCGATATCGAAATCGAAGCCTTTCCGTCCCAGAATATTCTTCCCGAGCAGACCTCTACGCCGCCGCTCCGCCAACACGCCTTCGAGCCGGCTATGCAGATAGAGATATTCACCCCTCAAGTAGACGAAGCCCTGCTTCGCTCCGATCAGGTAGGCGCAGACCGTCATGCCCTCGAAAACCTGATCGGAGTAGGTTTGTAGCAACACGCGGTCCTTGAAGGTACCGGGTTCGCCTTCGTCCGCGTTGCAGACCACGTAGGGATCGAGTCGGCCTGTTGGGTATCCGACGGATTCTTCCGAGCTTTGAGCGCAGTAACGCCATTTCGCCGCGGTATTAAAGCCGGCGCCGCCTCTGCCGCGGAGCTGGGACAATTCGATTTCCGTGCTTATGAGCTTTCTATCTAGTGCCAGCGCGCGATCTAACGAGGCCCCTGGCTGGACCGGCGTGCCGAGTAGCATATCCTTAAGTCGGATATTGTCTTCGACCGCAAACAGCTCCGCCGGCCAAGCATCCAGGGCGACATCGTCTTCTATCAGTTTGGCGATTAGATCGATCCTTGCCGCAGACAACCTAGTTATAGCGTGGCCGTTGACCAAGGCGGCGGGGCCTTGGTCGCACATGCCTGTGCACGAGGTAAGGGTCACGCCCACGCGGCCGTCATTGCGGGTCTCGCCAAGTCCTACGTCTAATTTCCTGCGCAGGAGTTCGGCGATCTCCCGGCTGCCGGCCATATGGTCCGTGATGGAGTCGCTAATCCGCACATCGAACTTGCCGGTAGGGCGTGATGACAAAAAGCTGTAAAACTCCACGACGCCGCGGATGCGTGTTTCATCTAAGCCCATTTGCTCCGCGATTGTGTGTCGAGCGAATCCGGAAACGTGCCCGAATTCGCTTTGGACGTCGCGCAATATAGACAGGAGCCGATTGGTATCGCGGCCATGCCTATCGATAATGCAGGACAATGCCCGCCGCTCGCTTTCTTGTTGAACCATGCTCACCTCGCTGGCGATACGTACTAAAAAGGCAGAGAAGGTTGGAGACCTGAGGGATGATGTTAGCAAAGCTATGTTCCAGCGGGACGTATGAATCCGCTGGGGCAAAGCTGTCAAAAAACGTTCACAACTCGCTTGACGAGTTTCCTAATTGCTGTAGAATGCGCAGCTCTTTCGGGGCGAAAGCGGATTTGAGGTTGGGATCGCGGACGGGCCGGGAAGAAAGAGGGAAGAGAGGGGTTGACAAGATGCTGGGATGCTGTAGAATTGTCGGCTCA
>JAQTYA010000170.1 GCA_028688525.1 Methylococcus sp.
TGAAGCGATTAGCCCTCGGCGCGTTGCGCCGCATTCAGAAACTACCCGAGCTGGTGAAGTCATTCTTTCGCCAGCCTGAATGCCAATACATCATTAGGTGACTCTACTTTCGAGAAGCTTAGTAACCGCAGGCGACACTGTCAAAAATTACGCGATACAGCCGCTCATATGAGCTCACGTAGGGTTGCCATGAACGGCGGATTTATACAGGACATGAAGAGTTTGGTTGTAAAAGGGGACTATGCCATGATCGGGAAAGGGGTTGTTTTTTCCAGCGCCGACTTACCTGAAAAAGAACGATTCGATATCTGGCGCGAGATGTTTTCGAAAAAGATGCTCGGCTTCGATATTTCCCATGTGGATTCGCGCCCATTTTTCACACAAGCGAACTTTATTTCGCTTGGAGCCGTCAGGGTGACGCTGATGACATCGACCAGTGAAAACTATCACCGTAGTCCGAGCCTCATTGCCTCGGATGGACGTGACGATATTGCCTTGGCCATCTGTACAGCAGGTTCCTGCGAGATTAGTCAAGGTCGAGGGCGGGTCTGTCTGAGTCACCGGGAGGCCACGTTATTCGACGCAGCAGCCGTGATGGAGGGTAAGATCGCCGCTGCATCTCCTGTCGAGTACCAGCAGATGGTCAATTTTTGCCTTCCTAGAGCCGAGCTATTACGCCGAGCGCCAAGAACCAAGCGGTTGCAGCTGAGCACATTTTACGATCAGGAAGCACTCAGACTGCTGTTGGGCTATATCAAGATGATAGATAAGGGAAATCACCGCCAGGAGTGGCATCTGAACGAGATTATGGGCAGGCATATTCTAGATATCATTGCTTTCATGCTCGGAGACTCTAAAAGAACTGAAGCCACGACTGGAGGCGTGCGCGCAGCGCGCTTGGCGGCGGTGGTCGGCTATCTGGAAAAACATTACCGGGAGCCGGGTCTGTCGGTAGAAGATATCGCGGCGGCTTTAAAGATTTCGAAGAGATACTTATATAGTCTGCTGGACTCAACCGGAGAGAGCGTTACTCAAACAATCAACCGCTTGCGGCTGAGGCGGGCTGAGGAACTGCTCTCCGACTCAAAATATAGCCATCTAGGTATTGCGGAAATCGCTCTTGATAGCGGGTTTGCCGATCTTTCATATTTTTACAGAAAATTTCGCCAACATTTTGGCGAAGCCCCGGGAGCTTTCCGAACTCGCAGTAGATCAATAAGTTGCTAAGACTTTCAAAAGTAGAGTCACTGAACCGGCTAGACGGGACGCTTGCTATTGCATTCACCCTTTAGCTTTAGAGCAGCTTCTCCATAACATGCCATTTCACTGTCATGCCTACCGTCCACCTGATTGAAGGCCCTGTTGGCGCGGGGAAATCCACCTTTGCCACGACACTTGGGTCACGTACTCAAGGGGTGCATATTGCACTCGATGAATGGTTTGTCAGGCTATTCAGCCCTGACCGGCCCGGTGGAGACCATATGTCTTGGTACATCGAGAGGAAAGAAAGGTTGATTGATCTTATCTGGTACCATAGCGAGCGGCTTATTGCATCGGGGAAGGACGTTATCCTTGAACTTGGACTTATTCAACGCGAACCTAGGATCGAGTTTTGCCGAAAAATAAAAAGCAACGGATATGCCTTCATTGTTCACGTACTTGACGCACCGACTGAAATCCGCCGCGAACGTGTGCAGCGGCGGAATATTGAAAAAGGGGCTACCTTTTCGATGGTTGTGCCGGACCCTATATTTAACCTGGCCAACCTCCTTTGGGAAGCTCCAGATGAAGTTGAATGCAACGAATTCGAAATCCGTTTTATTGAATAATCCAAACACATTCGCTAAAAAAGCTCCCCTTTCACTCTAAGCGCTCGGCGGTAAGCTATTCTGCCGGCGCCATTGGCCCTTTCTCACTCTGGCATCCACGGCTCACATTTATTAATCCAGTCACCAAATTACACGCGCACCAAGAGATGTATTTGGTTAATTTTTCCTGAAAATACGACCGCACGCTGGTTGGCTGTTTTGAATGGACCGTATATGAGGCAGTAATTTTGTATTTGAGGTAAGCGCCTTCGCTTGCCGGTGACATTGCCCTTGCCAAGTCACCGGCGGGTTCGCTTGCGGCTCTGTTGTCGCATTCCGTACAGACGATGAGGCGTCTCCAGACCGTTCGCTCCCATAAAACCATGGACTTGCATGAATCCTACAGCGTGGCACCACTCCTGCTAGGATTAATTTTATTTGCAAGGCGTTAGGCATGGAAACACAACTCGACTGGTCGGCCTACGACAGCTATGGCGCGGGCGATGCCTACGCCGCCGTGCCTGCCGAAGGCGGCGCTTACGGCAAGGCGGCGGCGGTGTGCATCGGCAACCGGCAATGCCAGCGCAGCGAAAAGGGGGTGATGTGCCCGAGCTTCCGGGTCACCCAAGATGCGGCGCACTCCACTCATCATCGCGCCGCGACGCTGAAGGCGGCGCTGAACGGCGAATACGGGCCGAAGCCCTTCGTCGGGCCGGAGCTGGAAGCGGCCATGGATCTATGCGTGGGCTGCAAGGGCTGCAAGCGTGAATGCCCCAACGGCGTGGACATGGCGCTGCTGCGCATCGAAGCCCTGGCGCAGCGCTGGAAACAGCGCGGCGGCGCGCCGCTGCGGGAACGCCTGTTGGCGCACATTCCGCACTGGGCGGGCAAGCTAGCCCGGCTGAACTGGCTGGTGAAGCTGCGCGAGCGGGTGCCGCTGCTGGCCAAGCTGGGCGAAAGCGGGTTCGGCATCGCCGCCAAACGCTCGCTGCCCTTGAGCTCGCCGACTGAGTTCCTCGCCGGCGTCCCGACCGAATCCACCGGCAATCCCGACGGGCGCGAAGTGGTGCTGCTGGTCGATACCTTCTCCAACCATTTCGAGCCGGAAACCGCCCAAGCTGCCCTAGAAGTGCTGACCGCCGCCGGCTACCGGGTTCATCTCGCCCGACCGCCCGCCGGGGATCGCCCGCTGTGCTGCGGCCGCACCTTCCTCTCCCACGGCCTGATCGAGCAGGCGCGGGCGGAGGCCGAACGCATGGTCGAAGCCTTGCGGCCCTATGCCGAGCGCGGCCTGCCCGTCATCGGCCTGGAGCCGTCCTGTTTGCTGATGCTACGCGACGAGTATTACTCGCTGGGGCTGGGCGATGCCGTGGGCGCCGTCGCCAAATCCGCCCTGCTGCTGGAGGAATTCCTGGCCCGCGAACACGACGCCAAGCGCCTCGAACTCCAGCTCCGTCCCCTGCCGCAAGCGCAAGCTCTGGTCCACGGGCACTGCCACCAGAAAGCCTTCGGCGCGATGAAATCAATGCGCAAAGTGCTGGGGCTGGTGCCGGAGCTGCAGGTGGAATTCATCGAGTCGAGCTGCTGCGGCATGGCCGGCGCCTTCGGGCTGGAGGCCGAGCATTACGAGGTGTCGATGCAGATGGCCGAACTCGCCCTGCTACCGCGGATACGCGAAGCGGACGAAGACACCTTGCTGATCGCCAACGGCACCAGTTGCCGCCACCAGATCCGCGACGGCGTAAAGCGCGAAGGCGTGCACCTGGCTAGGGTATTGAAGGCAGCGCTGACGAGCGGGGAAGCGGAAGCCAAATGACCGATTTCACGTAAGTCCGATTAGCGCAGCGTAATCGGACGAATATCATTCGCCACCATCCGCCGACCGGCGCCTTGCTCTATTACAAAAAGTTCGTGATGGAAGCGGCAGCGCTATTCGAAAGCCTTGCCATCAACACCCCTTCCTGGACGGCAACAAACGGATCGCCTTCGCCACCGTCGACGTGTCTCTGCGCCTCAACGGCTGGCGCTTGCAGCGCGCTCCGATGCGGATTTACGCCGAGATGATGAGGATGTTCGAGACCGGCACCTGCGACATCGCCCACCTCGTCCCCTGGCTGCGCGGTTTCGCCAGCCAGGAAGTATCTACAATGTAGAAACAGATTTCTAGCTCTGCTATCGTATCGACAGTGTAGATATTTTGGAGCCGGCACCATGCAACTTATCGTGAAGAAATGGGGTAACAGCGCATCCATCCGTATCCCCGCCGCCATCATGGAGGCGGCTCATCTGAAGCTCGACGACCCGGTAGATGTGCGCGAGGAAAACGGGCGCATCATCATCGAACCGCTGGCGCACAAAACTTATGAACTCGATGCCTTGTTGGTCGGAATCACCCCCGGCAACCTGCACTCGGAGGTGGACACCGGCTCGGCGGTTGGCAACGAGGCTTGGTGATGCCGCATAGCTATGTGCCGGATACTGGCGATATCGTCTGGTTGCAGTTCGACCCGCAGGCCGGTCATGAACAGGCAGGACATCGTCCGGCAGTGGTGTTGAGCCCCGCGGCCTACAACGGCAAGACCGGTCTGATGCTCTGCTGTCCCATGACCACGCAGATCAAGGGCTACCCTTTCGAGGTGCGCATTACCGGCACGACGGACAGCGCCGTGCTCTCCGATCAAGTCAAAAGCCTCGACTGGCGGGCACTGCAGGCTAAACGCAGAGACAGCATCGGAGCCGTCGAATTAGCGGAAGTGCGCGCCAAGATCACCGCCCTCGTCGGCACGCCCTGAATGAATGGAAGCAATCCAGCGTCGGCACGCCCAGCACGTCCAGATAAAGATCACGTAGGTCCGATTAGCGCAGCGTAATCGGACGAATGTCATTCACAGGCCCCCAGCGTCGATTAAGCAACTGAGCATAATAAACTGGCTGGCTTATGGTGCATAACCTTTTCGCCCGTTAGCTCGAAAGGACGCTTTGATAAATATATGGTTCCTTCTATATCTTGGAAAAGCAACGCCAAGTAACCATAATCGCTCGGAGTTTCGAACTCATATAACAGAGAAGATACTGCATCGCCATAGCGTACCTTTATTTCTTTCTCTACTTGTTCACGTGTACTAAGATTCAACAAAGTAATGTCACATATTTGATATAATGGAGCCATGAAATGCAAACGGAACTCGGACGGGCGAACCCTGGATCATCATGCCCTGCAGGTGATGCGGCAGCAGGCCATCAAAG
>JAQTYA010000052.1 GCA_028688525.1 Methylococcus sp.
TGGATAATCGAGTACAACGAGCAGCGCCCTCATGACGCGCTAGGCCATCTGACGCCTAGCGAATATCGTCAACAAGCCGCCGGAAGTTCTACTTTTACGGTGTCCGCTTGACGGGGAAGCTTACGAGTGGGCCGCCATAAACAATTCTGCCGAAGCGGAAGAGTACCGCCGATCAGAGCGGCCTGTTGTTGTAAGGCCGAGAAACCTAACGTCAGGGTTTAGTTTTAGAGAAGCGGAGTGCTGAACACAGGATGCCTAACAACTCGTTGTTGCAGCCGCCGGCCCGAAGCGGGCCGGCGGCTGAACTCAGGTGTTAGAGCTCAAAACCATGACTTACGATTTACTTAAACTCGCACACATCATTGGCGCTGTCTTAATCGGCGGAGAGCTGATCGGCGTGTGGTTGACTGATTTGCGGTCCCGTCAGTCGCGTGAACTTGTACGCTTTTCCGAATCCGTGCGCTACATTGCGGTATTTTATGACGGCGTTGCGGTTCCGGGCGCAATTATTCTCCTCGTCTCCCGCACTTGGTTGATTGCTGAATTCTTCGGTGGCTGGAATTTTGTTTCCACGCCATGGCTTGCGGGCTAAGTCCCTGGCTGTTCAGCCATTCGCTGTTCGATCCGGTTTACCGCTCCGATGGAAATGCCCACAATTATTTTCTCCGGCCTAGTTCTCAGGCCGTTTTCTGATTCCGATGCCGAGGCATTCACCGCCGCGGTGCTGGAATCCGTTGAAACGGTGGGCCGTTGGATGCCGTGGTGTACTAGCGGTTACAGCGCGCGCCAGGCTCTCGAATGGTTTTCCGCCTGCCGCACTGCGCGAGACGCAGGCACTGCATTCGAATATGGCATTTTTTGCCAAGACTCCGGCGGCTTTCTCGGCGGCGCGGGTCTCAACGAAATCAGGCAGCAGCACAAGTTATGTAACCTCGGTTACTGGGTACGCCAATCAAGGCAACGCCAGGGGATCGCGTCCCGTGGCGTACAAGCGCTTTCCGCTCACGCGTTTCACCAACTCGGGCTGCATCGCGTCGAAATCATAGTCGCCGTAGGCAATCTTGCCAGTGAAGGCGTCGCAGTGAGGTCCGGCGCCCTTCGTGAAGGCATCGCTCGCAATCGTCTCCACATGGGTAACGAGCCGGTATCCGCCCATGTCTTTTCGCTGGTACCGTAGCCATCCGAGAAGGAGCACAAGGAAGTCGAGCGAAGCGAGCGAGTGCGACGCCCCCCGCGAAGCCGTAGGCCCGGATGTTTTGTCGGAGTCCGCAGCTTTATCGCGGGTGGAGACAAAACATAAGGGACCCGACACGGCGTCGAGTCATTGTGGTAGCCCTGGCGGAGTGCGTCGCGGAGAGACGTACGGAGCCTGTGGCGGACGCAGGACGGCGCGGGCTGCCGAAGGCAAAGACGTCGCCAATTTTTTGCTCCCGAGGGTGACTGGGATGTCCCGTCGGGTTTCGCAAAAAATGGCGACGCTCCAGTGGCTCATCGTCATTTCGACGAATCCGCGCTGGCCTTTTCAGGTTTGCAGCGGCGCCCCATATTTGCCTGGATGATTTGGTAGTCCGATTCGTTGGTCAGCCCATCGAGATTAAAGTCGTACCAGCTCGATAGGCCGCCATTCATCTTGCTGAATTTCTCCCATTCGGCGAGGTCTTTTTGATCCACAACCCCATCCAGGTTGCCATCGCCGGGACATTTCACGTCGGTCTTTCCGATAGCGGCAAGCCTGTTTTTTAAGGCGTTATAGTTGCTTTTCTCGATGTCCGTTAAACCCTCTACGCCATTGGCCAGCAGATCGTCGCCTTCTTTATCCAGCTTAGGAATAGGCGCCGCTTCGTTGATTTTGTAGAACTCTTCCGTTTGCCTATCGACACAGGCGTTGGTGGAGGCGTCGTAATCTTTGGTGTAATTGCGCACGATTTTATAGTGCGCATTCCGAGCGCCGATAGCCGCTTGAGGCTGGATTTGTACGACTTCGCTGGCCCGGCCATTATCGGTAAGCCAGACTTGCACGTCGCAGCAATGCGTCAATCCTTGCGGCCCCGCGGTACCCTGATTGGGGTCTGCGCCCACGCCCCACCAAATACCGCCATTATCCTCGCAGACCCCCTTGGTCACCGGGATATGCGAACAACTCGCGGCCATCATGCAGGGACCGTTGAGGCCGCCATTGGCCTGCAAATTGAGGTCGATCTGGGTGTAATTCCACTTGCGGATGCTATTTTGCTTTGGGTTGGTGACATAGGGCAGCATCGCCGCAGAATCGATAGGCCAAGGCACGCTCTTATGCACATTGATCCCGGCTATTTCGCCGAATAATTGGTAGATGTCGGCAATATTCGTCATGTGCTTGACATCCCTGTCCGGTTGCTTGACCAGCGGACCCGCGACCAGCAGCCCTGTCCAGACCCCCGTCTGGTAAGCGGTGCCCTTGGAGCGCGTCGGATCGAAGGGTTGCTTGACCGTATACCCGAGGGATCCGTTGTCATCGACCAAGACAATCATGGTATCGGTCTGCTTGGGGTTGTAGTCTAGGCTGCCATCCGGCTTGCGCTTAGCCAGACCGGTCTCAACCATGAGCCGGCCGACTTCCGCGTCCAGCGCCTCGATCATTTGATTATTGAGAGGCGCCGCCTGATCGGGAGAGGTATCCGCGCAATTGATACCGTTGGTGTTTAAGGATTTCTCCGGTACGAGCGCAATGGGCGGCTGTTGAAGAGGCGTATGGACCGTGGCGAAACTCACCGAAGCCATCCAAGGCTGGTTTTTAGGACGCCCCTTGATCCAGTCGATAGCCGCATCGATATGGGAACTGCCGCGATAAGTCCGCGCTCGGATATCGGTGGGCGGCACCTGCTCTACGACGCCGTCCTCTCGGTTGATGACGACTGGGGACACGTAGTGGGCGTTCAAGATGGAGAAATCGACATATTCCGGCATTGGGCTCTGGCACGACTTGCCTGGGTCGAAAATACCCCCTCGATCCCGGCAGGCGCGGCCCGGCGGGTTAATCGCATCGGCTGCGCCTGACATCGCCTGACAAGTGCCGTTTGCGGCATAGCAGGCGCCTTGGTCTGCGCCTCCATTAGCCGATCCGGGCACGTAGCCGCATGCGTAACTACCCGCCTTCGCCACGCCGCCCGCCGTGGTGTCGATGGAGGAAGGGTCGCCCGTTTCATCCAGCCAACCCCAGAAGTAGTCCCACCCCAGAGACCTCGGCATCGCCAGCCCATAGGGGCTGTTTCCCTGCAGGCCCAGGTGAAACTTGCCAAACAATCCGCTCTGGTAATTGCGCTGTTTCAGCAATTTCGGCGCGGTGATGTCGAACGGCGAGACCATGGAGTTCGCTAAATCGCTCGGACCCAGCGCGCCGAACACGTTGCTGCGCATCGGGAAGCGTCCTTCAAAAAACACGGCGCGGCTGGGCGAACAGGCGGGCATGGACCAGTTGTTGCGGAACCGGACCCCGCTCGCAGCGATTTTGTCGATATTCGGCATGGCGGGAGGCGTAAGCCCGCCATAACCGAAGGCCTTCATCTGGTCGATGCCGACGTCATCCATGATGATGAAGAGGATATTCGACGGTCTCTTGGCCTCTTTGGCGTAAACGGCGTTCATACCCGAAGCTAACAAGGCGCTAAGACATATCGCCACCGCCCTGATCGTTCCTTTGGAATAGCCAAACATGAGCGCCTTTCCTCTATCTGTCGTTGATTCAGATTTTGTAGCCTTGTGCTGGATAATAACCCGAAGGGCGCCTCGAAAAACCGCTGCCTGGAAGTGAGTCTCACGGCGCGCTGTGTCTAACGGCGTTCCAGACGCCGCACGACCGCGCTTGCGAGACAGTGATTGCCTTCGGCGCCTGGGCCGTCCTGCGTTCACTCGCTCGGCGACAACAAGGTCGCCTCACTTCGTTCCACAATGACTTTACGGCCTTTCGGGATACCTTGCAGTCCACCTCCGGACAACGCTAACGCGTTACCCTGCGGCGGACCGCCCGGCCCTGGGCCTACCCAGGGGCTCGTCGGACTCGCTCGCATTCGCATCGCTCCATGTCCTCCGGCAGAGAAGATCGTCAATGACGGAGGGCTGGAGGTTTTCTAGCCCCGGCGAGATTTACGTCCGGGCAAGGCAAACCCGGTTTTCGGCAACCAGGCCCGCAACCCGGGTGTGGTCAGCACAGTGCTGACGATGGCCATCAGCACCAGCATGGTAAAGACGTTGCGCGAAATCACGCCCAGGTCGTAGCCGACGTTGAGCACGACCAGCTCCATGAGCGCTCGGGTGTTCATCAGAATCCCGAGTATCCCGGATTCGGCTCGGCTCAGGCCGGACAACCGGGCGGCAAGATAAGCCCCGCCGAACTTGCCCAAGGTCGCGAGGAAAACGATGAGTGCGCACCAGCCCCAGAGTTGCAGGCTGTCCAAGCCGCCAATTTCGGTGCGCAGGCCGGTGAGGGTGAAGAATATCGGCAGGAAGAACACCGTGACGAACTGTCCTACCCGCTCCTTCCAAGCCTCGCGGAGTTTCGGCTCGTCGTGCAGCACGACCCCCATCATGAAGCCGCCGAATATTGCGAAGATCCCCAGCTTGTAGGTACACATGCCGGCGAGAAATATCCCGGCTAACAGTACGCCGAGCAAGTTGCCCGACAGACCGGCTTCGGCTTTCTGGAAGCGCCGCACCAGCCACTTCATCACCGGTCGCACGACGAACCAGCTCAGCACGACGAACATGGCCACCAGCCCCACTTTCAGCGCGAATTCGGCATGGGAGTATTCGGCGACGGCGAGCGTAGTCACCAGGGCCAGCAGCAGCCAGCCGACCACGTCGTTGATCGCCGCCACGCTGATGGCGATGACGCCGAGCTTGTGGTCCGTCATCCCGAATTCGATCATGATCCGGCCCAGGATCGGCAGGGCAGTGATCGAGAAGGCGGTGGCGATGAACAGCGACGAAGCGATGCGCTCGGCCTCGGGCGAGAGCAGCGGGGCCGTCTGGTAGCCGAAGCCCAAGCCGATCAGGAAGGGCAGCAACAACCCGGCGGCAGCGACGTTGCGGACGGCGCGGCGGTTGCGGTTCTCCTTCAGATGCGAGAAATCGAACTCCAAGCCGATCTGGAACATCAGCAGAATTAGGCCGAGCTGCGAGAGTATGGTGAGGGGCTCGGGCGGCGCCGAGCGGAATACGAACTGAAAGACCTCGGGCGAGAGCGCGCCGAACAGGGATGGCCCCAGAAGGATGCCGCCGACGATCTCGCCCACCACCGGCGACTGGCCGCAGCGCGAGGCCAAGGCACCGCCCAGCCGTCCGATCAGCACGATGACGGCGAGCTGGAGCAGGGTGAAGAACAGCATGGTCTCGGTCGCATGGACCGCTACGGTGGTTGTGGGGGCGGTATTCATATCGTATCGGGGAAAGGGAACCCGAGAATTAAACCAGATTCGACCGGCTTGACCGGAAAAATATCGGCGACACCGTCATGCTGAGCCGTTCGACTCCCGGCCGGCCCGTATCGCGGCGCCTCAGGCGACGCAGATCCGGTTGCGCCCCGCGCGCTTAGCCTCGTACAAAGCCTGGTCTGCACTATTGAGCAAGGCTTCGATGGTGGACTCCGCCGCCGCAGCCGCGGCGACACCTATCGAAACCGTGATATGCAGGGCTTCGCCCTGCTCCAGCCGCAATTCCGTGCTGGCAACGGCGAGCCTCACTCTTTCGGCGACTTCCACAGCCTGCTCGGCTCGGGCTTCCGGCAACACGACCGCGAATTCTTCGCCGCCGATCCGCCCCGCTATATCCACGTCGCGCACACTCCGGGCTAGGATCTCACCGAAGCTACGCAACACCCTGTCGCCGGCATGGTGTCCGTAGGCGTCGTTGACCGCCTTGAAGTGATCCATGTCCAGCATCAGCACGGCAAGCAGCCGGTTGTAGCGTCTTCCCCGAGCGAGTTCCCGCTCTGCCAGCTCGAAAAAATAGCGCCGGTTATGAAGACCGGTCAGCGTATCGGTCCTGGCTTGACGCTGGATTTCCGATTCGAGCCGTTTGCGTTCGGTCAGGTCGAACAGGGTGGAACGGCTCATCACAAACTGGCCGTTGGCATCCCGAACCGCTGTCGAACTCAACAGTACGGGCAGTAACGTACCGTCTCTGCGTACGATCTCGAATTCCAGATTATGCACTTCGCCGCACGCCAGAAAGCGGGAGAAGTTCTCCTCGAAGACCGGCAGCGTAGCGGGCGTCAGCAGATCGGGGAAACGCATCCTGCCAATCACCTCCTCGCGGCGATAGCCCAGCCAATCCAATTCCGTCCGGTTGATCCGGACATACAGCCCGGTTCTATCCAGCGAGTGATATCCGCAAGGCGCGTGGTCGTACAAATCTTCGATTTCGGCTGCCGACTGGCGCAGTGCCCGCTCCTGCTGCTTACGTTCCCTGATATCGCGGAATGCTACGACAACGCCGGCGACTTTCTGTTCCCTGACAATGGCGGCGGCGCTGAGCGACACGGGCAGCAGTGTGCCGGCCTTGCTCCTGAAGGTCTCTTCCTCGGCCTCGTAACGACCGCCGACCCGCCCGACGCGGAGAATGCCGCACGCGTCGGGCGCGCAATGCGCGTGCAGGTGGCTGTGCATGTCCTCGCCCTGAAGTTCTTCCAGTGCGTAGCCCAACACCTCGCAGGCTTCGGGATTGGCCAAGGCGATCCGGCCCGCCGGGTTCGTCACCAGCAGGCCCTCAGCCAAAGTGCCGGCGATCTCCTTCAACCTTTCCACATCCTCCCGCGCGCGTAGGCGTATCTGCTTGCGGCTCTGCAGCGCATACGACGCCATGGCCGAAGCCAAGACCAACAGCGCGTAGACGGCGAGGATCAGAATTCGTCCATAGGCCTGATGGTAGAAAACCCCCGCGCTCAAAGCCTCTTTCGGCACGAAAGACACGATTTTCCACACGTATTCCGTCGCCAAAGCCTGATAGCGGTCGGATAAAAGTGCCTCTCTCGGCCGATTGAAAGCGCGCAATACGGCATATATGGGCCGGACGGTCGCATAGACGAACAAGCCTTTTTCGGTCTGCAACGCGCCTTCTTCACTCGCGGCAATGACTCGCCATTCCTCGCCGAAGTCGTGGCCGAACCGATTCTCCGGATGGCCGAGCATAAACCCCCATTCCTGGTCGCGCTGCGGGCTGCTCAGCCAATACCCTTCGCGATCCAACAACATCGCTCGGCGGGGATCGCCGCCTCGCATGGTTTCACGAAAATTCCGCAGCAGGATATCGCCGAAATAGTTGATGACGACGATCCCCCGCTTGCTTCCCTTGCCGTCGAAGACGGGGGTGCCGAAGCGGATCGTCGGCTTGTAGGGAATATCCAGCTGCTCGTGCTCGATATTCAGATCCAGAGGAGAGACAAAGATTTCATTCCTTTCGAGTTCCAGTGTCTCCCGAAAGTAATATCGCGCCGATTTGTCCTGCAATTCATCCGAGGGAACGGTGTAGGGCTTACCCTCGCCGTAGTTGACCCGAATCGCTTCCTTTCCCAGGAGATCGAGCAGACGCAACTGATCGTAGTGCGGCATAGCTTCCGCTACGTTCAAAAACATCCTGGCCGTTTCTTCGCGGAACTCCTCTCTACCGCTGTCCAGATACGCCCGCAAAGCAGGCAACTCTGCGAGGAGCTTGAGATCTGAAGCCGTCTCTGAAAAATCCTTGGCCAGGATCGCACGTGCAATTTCGATCCGGGCATGTTCCCGCGCCTCGATTTTCGCCAGCCGGGAGTTCCAGTCGATACGAATCATGGCGCCAATCGCGAGAGTCAGCAGGACGGCGATAGGCAAATAAATAGAAACGGTGCTCAGCAACAGCGCCCAGAAACGAATCTTGACGACCGGATTCCCAAACGGCATAGCTGCACCGTAATGACGAGTTGTCCTTACACTTTAGCAGGAAATGAGAGGGTATCTGCCGCGCAGCGCCCGCCGCAAGCCATGGCCGGAGCCATCCGCCTGCAGCGGGCTGTCTAAACGATGCCGCCGTTGATGGAAATGATTTGGCCGGTGATGTAAGCCGCCCGCTCGGAGGCGAGGAACGCAACCAGCTCGGCCACTTCCTCCGGCTGCCCGGCCCGCTTCATGGGCACCAGGCGTTCGATCGCCGCGCGGTCGAAGGCACCTTCCGCCATCCCTGTTTCGATGATGCCCGGCGCGACGGCATTGACGGTCACCCCCCGGCTGGCCAGCTCCAGCGCCAGCGATTTGGTCGCCGAGTGCAGTGCGCCTTTAGCAGCGGAATAGTTGACCTGCCCGCGGTTGCCGGTCAGCGCCGCCACCGAGGAAATGTTGACGATGCGGCCCCAGCGCTCGCGGATCATCGGCATCACCAACGGCTGGGTAAGGTTGAAGAAGCCGTTCAGCGAAACGTCGATGACCCGGCTCCACTGCTCCGCGCGCATGGCGGGGAACACCGCGTCGTCATGAATGCCGGCGTTGTTCACCAATACCTGGATGGGCCGCTCGGCGCACAGCGTCTCGATGGCCGCCGCCGCCGCCGCTGCATCGCACACATCGAAGCCGATGGCCGCGGCGCTACCGCCGGCGGTTCGAATCGAATCGGCCACCTGCTCGGCAGCCTCCCGGTTGCCGTGGTAATGCACCCAGACGTACAAACCGTCGAGCGCCAGCCGGCGGCAGATCGCCGCCCCGATGCCCCCGCTGCCGCCGCTGACCAACGCTTGTTTCACAGCTCCTACCCTCCCTTTTCCGCATCCAGCCGCACAGCGAGACGCCCGGTCAGCAGCTCCCGGCCATCCGCCGCCTGCAAGCGGAATAGATAGAGCGCGTCGTTGCCGTCGCCCGTGAGGCGTTCCGCCTCGACGGCGAGACTGCCGTCCAGCGTATCCAGCCGGCGCACCTTGAATTCGACTTGGCGCACGCTGGCCAGGAAGCCTCTGCGCGGCCCGCCTTCGCCTCCGGAAGCCCGCAATGCACCATGTACGGCGGTGGCTTGAGCGGCGTATTCGATGCCGCAAACGACCGAAAGCCGGCCGTCCGAGCGTAGCGGATTGTCCGGATCGAGATGGCTGGTGGCGAGGCAGCGCAGCCGGCGGGCATCCCAGTCCGCCACACTATCGAGCAGGCACATGCCGCCCGAGTGCGGGATGTGATCTGCGATCCAGTCCCGGTCTAGCGGCATGGCGTGACGGCTAGGTCCAGCCGCAGCGGGTCGAGATAGTCGAGCACGAGGCGGCACGGCTCCGGCCGGACCAAGGCCTGGATCAAGGGCAGTCCCCGCCCGGCAGGGATGCTGCACCGCATCGCTTCCAGGCCAGCGTCGGCCAGTGCCGTAGCCGCGCCCTCGGCGAAATCTAGGGCGATCTCCGCCAGGCTGCGAGCCGTAGGTTCGGGCGCCAGCGCCAAGGCCATGCCCATCGCCCCGCCGAGCTCGCGGACCCGATCCAGCGGGTAAGGGTAAGGCACATCGTAGGCAATCAGCAGACAGGCTTGGCCGTAATGGGCAACCTGGACCATCGCTTCCAGCAGGCCCGCGCCGAAACTGGCGTCGAACGCGCACAGGCTGGTCGACGGAGCGGTAGCGCCCAGGGCGATGCCCCAATAGCCGGACGGCGCATTGTGGACCGAATTGTGAAAGCGCGTCGGGGAAATCTGCCTGTCATCGGAAGCTAGCGCTTCGCAGAGCTGATGGCAGTTGTCGCCGTCCCCTCCGGAGGATGCGAACACCGTAGCCAAGCAGGAAGGATCCCGCTCCGAAGCTTCCAGCGCCTGCAGTCCGGCCGCCAGCGCCAGCTTGATCGACATTCCGGCCCGGCGCCGTTCCGCCGGCGGCAGGCAGGCGGGTGCCGGCGCCGGGGTAGGAGCGGAAGGATCGGCCCGCCCGGACTCGAGCACGCGGCTGAATTCGTCCAGATTGGCGAAGCCCGGTCCGATGATGCCGGCGCCTTCGATATAGGCTCGCAATAGACCCATGTCTCGCTCCACCTAAGCGCTGCGCCCGAATACCAGCGAGCAATTCGAGCCGCCGAATCCGAACGAATTGGACAACACCGTATCCAGCGGCATGCTTCGATGCGCCAGGACGTAGTTCAGCCCCATGGCGGAGTCCACCGCCACCGTGTTCAGTCCGGCGGGGACGAAGCCGTGCCGGATCGCCAGCAGGCTGATGGCAGCTTCGACAGCTCCCGCAGCACCCAGCGTATGGCCGGTCGAACCCTTGGTGGAACTGCAAGGCGCCGCATCGCCGAAGACTGCATTCACCGCCAAAGCCTCGGCGGCATCGTTGGCGCGGGTGCCGGTACCGTGCAGATTGACATAGCCGATCCGCTCCGGCGCCAGACCCGAGCCGGCCAAGGCTAATGCGATGGCCGCCCGCGCACCGGTGCCTTCCGGATGCGGCGCCGACATATGGTAGGCATCGCTGGTCTCGCCAACACCGAGCAGGAACAAGTCGTCGGGACGCGGCCGGTCCGGCCGCTTTTCGAGCAGCGCGAAAGCCGCAGCCTCGCCGATGGAAATGCCGTCGCGCCCGGCGTCGAAAGGCCGGCACGGCCGGGACGACAGCAGCTCCAGCGAATTGAAGCCGTACAGCGTAGTCAGGCACAGCGAATCGACGCCGCCGACCAGCGCCGCGTCGATCAGCCCCGCGTCGATCATGCGCGCCGCATTGCCGAATACCTTGGCGCTGGACGAACAGGCCGAGGACACCACCACAGCCGGCCCCTCGATGCCGAAATAATCTCTCAGGAAAGCGCCGGCGGAAAAACAATTGTGGGTGCCGCCGTAGTTAAAATCCGCCGGCAGCGCGCCGCTATCCGGGTCGCGCCGCCGGTAAGCCAATTCTGTCTCCAGCATGCCGGAAGTGCTGGTGCCGATGAAAACCCCGACGCGGCGAGCCCCGAACCGTCCCACCGCGGCCCTCACCGCGTCCGAGAAACCGTCCTGCTCCACGCCCAGCAGCGCCAGCCGGTTATTGCGGCAATCGAAGGCGGACCAGCGCTCGGGAAGAACGACATCATCCACACCCGCCACTTCGCCGATGAAAGTATCGAGCGAGACGGTTTCGAATCGGCACGGTGCCAGCCCGATCCGGCCTAGGGCCATGGCGTCGGACGTTGAACTACGCCCTCGTCCGAGACAACTGGTCAGGGTGAAATCGGAAATCAGTATCGGTGTCACGGAGAAAAACGATCTGGAGACGCGGGACAACTCAGCAGCAGTGCGCTGAAAAACTCACCTTGGAAAGAAGATACGAAGCCCTGCAGCCAGGCAGGTTTCCGCGCAATGGTACACGAAAACCTGGCCAGGGGCTCCGATGATAGCGGCAGCTCTCGGCCGGATGCCCGCCGATATGCTGGAACACATCGGCGAGCCGGTCGTAGGAATTGGCTTTACCGGAACGGTAGCGTTATCCCGCTAGGCGACACGCCCACGGAAATTAGGCCTAAAACACGGCTGTAGAAAAGCGACTGCAACACCGGAGCCGGGAACTGAGGAACCGCCCTAACAAGCTCTCGGCGAAAGGCAATGGCAGCGGTTTCGTCGAGGCCTAAACCCGGACAAGGCGGCACTACCGCCCTGCCCGTTCACTGACCGCTAATCTCCGTGTTGCTTACCCGCACGCCCTCAGCCTTCATACACCGTGGCATCCAAGCCTATTGGCGAAATTCGGCTTCCCACTATTTTTTGGCAGCAGCATCGGGCGGGGGACTCTGAAGCGGCGGATTCAAAACGCTAGCATTAGAAGAGACCGAAGCCTGGATTGGAGCATGACCATCAGTGGGATTCACGATACAAATCGAACCCTGGCCTTGGATGGCATCACAGCCTGAGACCCAGCCACTAAAATTGAATCCCGGCGGCGGCGAGGAGAGCTGGAGCCAAAGCGGCGCGCTTTTGTCGACCGATACGATGCACCCGGGCTGGCAGGTAACGCCCCAGTTAAGGCCGTCTGGTGGACCGATACTATAGGTGGCTCCACTAACATAAGCTCCTGTGTCGGAATCGACGGTAACAATTTGCAATTGAACGGTCGAAGGCACCGTAGGGGTGGGAGTCACCGACGGACTCGGGTTCACCGATGGACTTGGACTCACCGACGGACTCGGGCTCACCGACGGACTCGGACTCGGACTCGGCGACGGGCTCGGGCTTACCGACGGGCTCGGACTCGGACTCGGCGACGGGCTCGGGCTTACCGACGGGCTCGGACTCGGACTCGGCGACGGGCTCGGGCTTACCGACGGGCTCGGACTCGGCGACGGGCTTACCGATGGACTCGGGCTCGGCTCTGCTGTCGGTTCGGGAGTCGGAGTCGGTACAGCATCCACTACCACCTGACCCGCTTCCTCGGGCGTAGCCGGCTTTCCACAACTGGTAAGCCCTGCTACTACCCCCCCTAGAAGGAGTAATCCGAATATCTTGCTGTAACACCCGGTCGAGTTTACGTCGAAATCGGCCAATTTCCTGTTCATGCATTGAACCCCAATAAATCGGTGATGGAGAGTCGCGCCGCCATGCCGCAAGGCTTGGCTATAACAGCGGCCAAGCCCGCAGCGATCAAAACTCGGCTAGTGTTTTTTACGTACGAACTTAGCCTTGACGGTCTTGGATTTGTTCAGCCTGACCGCGCAGGGCTTAATGCCGGCACAACCGGCGCCGGACCAGTGCTTGAACTTGTAGCCCTCAGCCGGCGTCGCCGTCAGGGTGACTCGGCTGCCGATATCCAAACTGGCAGTACACGCGCCGCCGCAGTCGATTCCTCCCATTGAACCCGTCACGGTGCCTTCGCCGATCTTGACGACCTTAAGCTCGACCTGAGCCGCTGGGCTCGGCGAAGGAACAGGAGTGGGGCTGGGTGCTGCCGTGGGCGCGGGAGTAGGCACAGGTTTTGCGGTCGGCGCGGGGCTCACTGTCGGTACGGGAGTTGGGCTTGCCGTCGGATCGGGAGAGGAAGTCGGAACTGGCGTAGGGCTAGCTGCCGACAAGTCATAGCTATAAGCCGCACCGGCGGAACCGTGGCCGGATACCTTTGCGCCCAAAGCCCCCAGCAACGCGCTGCTGCCATCCGCGGACAAGGCGGCGGCATTGCCGAATAAGGCATAGGCTGCTTCATCGCCGTCAGCCGGCGAGCCCGGTAACTGTGCCGTCAGCCTCCGCAGGATGCGCCAAGACGCTCCGCTGCGGGTATACACATAGGCCGCGCCGGCTTGTTTCTTGCCCGGAACGATGTCCCCCGCACCGTCCGTGAACCCGCCGGCGCCTACTATCGCGGTGCGGCCGTCCGCGGACAAGGCGGCGGAGCTGCCAAACAGCGCCAATTGCCTCTCGTCGCCGGTACCGTCCGTATGCTGTGCCGCCAGTTTCTGCTGGATGCTCCATATGCCGTCCGCCCTGCTGTAAACATAGGCCGCACCTGATTGCCCCTTGCCGGGAACCGTAGCCCCGACAGCCCCGAGTAGCGCAACGTTACCATCGGCGGACAGCGCCGCCGACGAACCGAAAGCGGCATACTGCTGTACGTCGCTGGTGCCATCGGTATTCTGGGCCGTCAACTTCTGCTGAATCTTCCAAGTGCCGCCGGTCCGGGTATAGATATAGGCCGCATTGACGCTGGAGGCCTGATTCAGAGGGGTCGACTTCGCGCCGAAAGCGCCCACCAGCGCAGTATTGCCGTCCGCGGACAACTTGGCCGAAGAACCGAACTGAGCGAGCAGCGCCGTATCGCTCAACCCGTCGGTATTCTGTGCAGTCAGTTTTTGCTCGATTTCCCAGGCCGGGCCGCTGCGTTTGTACACATAAGCCGCACCGCCGTATTGTTGACCGGCGGCCGTAGCCCACATGGCTCCAACCAATGCCGTGCCGCCGTCTGCGGATAATGCAGCCGAACTGCCGAAAAGAGCGGAGGCCTCGGCATCGTCAGCGGCAGGCGAACCCGGCAACTGCGCGGTCAGTTTCTTCTGGATACTCCATACTCCATCCGTCCGGGTGTATACATAAGCCGCACCGCCGAGGCCGCTGATGCCAAACCCCGTGATTCCCGGGGCACCGACCAGGGCAGTGTTGCCATCCGCGGATAATGCGGTCGAGCTGCCGAACAAAGCCAACTCCCCCGCGTCGTCGATAGCCGGCGAACCCGGCTTCTGCGCCGTCAGTTTTTCCTGAATACTCCAAATCCCATTCTTCCGCGCGTAGACATAGGCCGCCCCGGCGGCTTGCAAATCGGACACGATTGCCTGAGTCGCCCCCACCAAGGCGGTATCGCCATCGGCAGACAACGCCAACGAAAGGCCGAAAAACGCATTGTTTTCCGCATCGTCCGATGCGGGCGAACCCGGCAGCTGAGCCGTCAGTTTCTGCTGGATGGAAACGATCAGCGGATCGACTACGATCGGCCAGGCTGCGGCGGCGACATCGACCCGGATCGCGAGATCCGAGCCGGCCAGGACTAGACGGGCCGGCAGGGTTTTGCCCTGGGCATCGGCAACGCTGAGGTCTCGATAGGCGAGAACGGTCTGGCCGGCTTGATCGCGCGCCTGAGCGCCACGTCCGTCCGCATCGAGCTG
This sequence comes from Methylococcus sp., assembly GCA_028688525.1. Lineage (GTDB taxonomy): Bacteria > Pseudomonadota > Gammaproteobacteria > Methylococcales > Methylococcaceae > Methylococcus. The sequence goes on from JAQTYA010000052.1 coordinate 14,579, forward strand.
AGCCTTGAGGTTACCGCTAACGCCCAAACGCAACTCGATGGTGCTGGCGCCCGCCTCGGGCGGCTGAGCCAGGGTGAATCCCTGCTCCAGCCCTTCTGGTTTGTTTTCGTACCATTCGGTCACCGTGCCGCGGCGATACTCCAGCCGTTGTCCGGAAACCTCCGCTTCGGCGGCTTGCACCGGCCGTAATTTGCCGGGCAAGCCGTAGCCTTGCAGCGTGAGCCCCCAATGCCAACCGGGGTTCTTGACCGCTGGCGCCAGTTGCAGGCCTCCGCGCTCAAAATCCAGTACTAGCCGCTGTTCCGGATTCCGCGCAGCGTAGCTGCCGGCGCTAGCAGGTTCGATGGTGCGCAGCGTCGTGCTGACCGCCGACCGCAATTCCGCTGGAGCGGCCATCGCACTTGCCGCAAATGCTGGACTAAATCCGATCAGGCCGGCATACAAAGCCATACCCGTCCAAACCCGCAATAACACGATGCGAAACAGTACCGCCATGGCGTTCTCCTTATGGGAGCGAGGGAGTGAAAGTCGAAAACGATCCCATCCGGAAGTGGTGGCTTATCGTCTTCAATCGGCTGAGTAGGCCGATACGGACGATACTGTTAAAGCATTGCAGTGGAACTACGGCGGCATTACAAGGAGATGACCCGGCTGCCCATTTCCGCCGGCCGGATCAAGCTTCCCGCGCCCGAACTACCAGCAACACATTGGCAAACGGCATGCCCTCGCTCATTGGGAGCGCTTCCACGGCCGAGCCGAGGTCTTCGAGTAACTTGCGCCGAATCGATGCTCCCTTTAGTCTGCCGCGCTCCCCAGGCTAGACACGAAGGGTTGAGCCCGAATTTCCTGAACGGGCTATTTTTTCTTCCTCACGAAGCGTGCCTTCACGGTCTTGGATTTGTTCATTCTGACTACGCAAGGCTTTATACCCAGCAATTCACAGCCTGCACCCGCCCAGCTCTTGAACCTGTAGTTTTCCGCCGGAACTGCCGTCAAGGTCACCAAACTTTTAATGTCGAAGCCGGCACTGCATAGGCTGGGAGATGGGTTGCCGCACTCAATTCCCGAAGGCGAACTGCTGACGATACCCGCGCCCACGACTTCTACATTCAAATCAACCTGAGGAGCCGGGGTAGGCGTCGGCGTCGGGACGGGCGTCGGCGTCGGAAGTGGAGTGGGTGTCGGGACAGGAGTAGGTGTAGGTAGGGGGGTTACTCTGACGATAACCGTATTGCTAGTACTGGGGGCGTTTTGGTCGTCACCTTCATAACGAGCGGTAAAGGTGTGTTCGCCAACAGCCATACCAGTCGTGCTGAACACGGCCTGGCCACCAATTAATGCACTGCTACTGAATGCTATCGCACCGTCGTAGAAAGTGACGACACCGCCGGGCGAATCCCTTCCAGAAACCGTCGCCGCCACGATGATACTGCTACCATACGCCGGACTGGTGTTGGAAACAGTCAGGGTCGTTGTCGTAATCACGGGCGTAGGCGTAGGCGTAGGCGTAGGCGTAGGCGTAGAAAATATGGCCGTCACGGTTCTATTGGAAGTCATGCTCAAAGCGCAAGTGCTCGCGGTACCGCTGCATGCTCCCCCCCAGGCAGCAAAAGCGCTCGACGGCGCCGCGGTTAGCGTCACTCCAGTACCGGTATCGAAGCTAGCGTTGCAGACACTGCCGCAATCGATACCAGCCGGGCTGCTGGTTACGGTCCCTACGCTGCCGGGATCATTCTTGGCCAGGGTCAGCGTATAGGTCACCACCGAAAAGCTTGCGGCGACCGCTTTATTCGCGGTCATGCCCACGGTGCAGCTATTGCCGCTGGTGCTGTCGCAGCCTGTCCAACTTGAAAAGTTGTAGCCTGAACTCGCGACCGCGGTCAGGACCACGCTGCTTGCCCACGAAAAATTCGCACTACAGGCGCTGCCACAGTCGATGCCTGCCGGGTTGCTGGTGACTGTGCCTCCGCTAGGGGCGGTCACAGTCAGGGTATTGATCGGCCAGAAGCCGGGTTGCCCTGCCTTCGCCGGGTCATCGGTATACGTCTCGATCCACGGCGCAGAGGTCACAGTTCCCAGATTGCAGAACACATCGGTCCCTGGCCCGGAACTCTGCCCCCACCAATTCGCGGCAGCATCGAGCGTGCCGGCAAAGCCGCCGGGTGGGCCATAAATGAGATAACCCGCAGGGGGTCCGGCTGTGCGGACACAGTTCTTCGGCCCGGTCGGCTGAACGAAGCTGCTGGTGGCGATCTGCAACGATCCGATATCGACACCGGGCCGCCACAGCAAAATTCCGCTGCCCGCGCCGAATAGGTTGTTAAACATCGTCACATTCTTCGAAGGGCGGAGAAAGCCGTATTCCGTCCCCCATAGTGCGATGGAAGCGCCGTTCGCGAACGAATTTCCGGAAATCGTGCCGGTATCGATCCCAATTTCGAGGTTGTTGGTCCCCAGCATATTGCCGGTGAATCGGTTGCCGATCACGCTGCCATTGCTGATATTGCCGAGATTAGCCTTGCCGGCGCTGACCGTGTTATGGGTAATCGACATCGTGTTGATGAGATAGGCCGAAGGCGATCCTCCGGCAAATAGCCAAGTTCCGGAAGTAGTAGGGTTGTTCAAAGTATTGTTCGAGATCGTGAGGTCCGAGTAGGTTATCGGCCCCGTCATCGAAACCAGCCCTGTAGCAGTCTTGCCGGGATAATTGGCCGAAGCTGTGATGACGTTGTTATCGATCAGCACGGTGCTGATGCTTCCGGTCGCTGTCGATAGGTCATTAAGTGCAACGCCACGCCAAATCGCGTTGGAATGAATCCAGTTATATACAATCGTCGTGTTTTGAAGAGTCGCTCCAGCCGCCTGGTTCACGCCGATGGAAGTGTAAGCGTCCTGAATCTCGAAGCCGTTTACGGTGACGTTGCTGGCGGTGATAGCAATACGGGTCGCACTACCGATCGGAGGAGCGGAATTCTGAAGGATACTCTCGCCACCTGCGCGGCCCGCCGCTGTCGGCGGCACATTGGCCTGCGCGCCGAGCAATGTCAGCGGTTTGCCGATCGTGATGTTTTCCGTGTAGGTACCGGCTGCAACTAGGACCGTATCCCCGCTCACTGCAGCATTCACCGCGGCTTGGATGGTTGAATAATCGGCAGGCACATGGATGATGGCTGCAAGTGCGTTTGTTCCACTCAGGCCAAATACCGTAATAAACAGCCTCAGAAAGCGTATGGCGCTCCAGGTATTCGCGGTTCGCATGGTTACTCCTTAACTTCTATGTGCAAGTACAGAAAAATGTGCAGTAAGCACTGAATAAACGAGCTTCAGACCATGCACGATCGTTTTTACCTACCACCAGGGACGACTATAGCTCAGGCAGCCTGCGCCGCCCTGGCGCTAACAGCCGGATCAAGCTTCCCGCGCCCGAACTACCAGCAACACATTGGCAAACGGCGTACCCTCGCTCATTGGGAGCGCTTCCACGGCCAAGCCGAGGTCTGCAAGCAGTTTGCGCCAGGCCGCCAGCGAGCGGCAGTGGAGCGTCGGCAGGCGGTGTCCGCGCACAAAAGTCACGAGCCGGTCGGCCCATAGGCTGACAAGGAAAGGCAGGCCAGCACCGGCATCGCCCACTCTCAGCAGCAATACGCCGCGCGGGGTGAGTGCGTTGCGGATGCGGCGCAGCAAAGCTTCCTGGTCCGGATAAGCCATGTAATGCAGAACGTCCAGTACCACAACGGCGTCGGCGATGCCAAATTCGGCTTCGCGGATGTCGCCTGCTACGATTTCGGCCCCGGTTCCCAATGCATTCCTAGCGCGGGCGACATCGCTAGGCATGAGCTCGATGCCGCGCAGAGCCTCGATCCGGGGCGGCGGCGCCCAGCTTGGCAGCCAGTTTCCGGCATCGTAGAGCTCGCGAGCGGCGATCAAGAGCGAGGCCAGCAAGCCCTGACCGCAGCCCAGGTCCAGCAGCCGGACGCGTTCTGGCAACAGGCCGCGCTCGAACAGAGCGACGAAGACCGGATCGGCCTTGAGCTTGTTACGGGCGAAATGCCAGGCGAAGCGCCCCGCCCGGCGATAGGGCGCGGCGGCGGTTTCGATCAGGAGACGCTTGAAATTTTCGGTCATGGGCAGGCATCGCGTAGAGTCACGGGATGAAGTTGCCGCGCTTCGAGGACATCGAGCAGGCGCGGCAACACCTCGAGGATGACGGGAACACCGCCCGCCGTGCGCGCGGCATTGCCGTCATGCAGCAACAGGATATCGCCGGCCCTCAACCCCCTAGTCAACGAGGCCAGCACGCGCTCGGGCCGGTTGCGGCGGGTGTCGAAGCCGCGCCGGGTCCAGCTCGCCAGGGAAAGGTCCAATCGGGCCAGGACGGGATCGAGCATCGGATTGCGCAAGCCGGCGGGCGCCCGGAAAAATTGCGGCCTCACCCCGGTGATTCCGGCGAGCGCGTCCTGAGCCAGCCACAGCTCGCGTTCGAAGCCCTGCAGCCCCGATAGCGAGAACGTGTGTCGGTGGTGGTAACTGTGGTTTTCCACGGCATGTCCACGGGCGGCGATTTCGGCGCAAAGCGCGCGCTGCTGCAAGGCCTTACGGCCAATGCAGAAGAACGTGGCTTTCGCGCCCCATTTATCCAAGAGTTCCAGCACCCGCGGCGTGACTTCGGGATCGGGGCCGTCGTCGATGGTGATGGCCACCTCGCGCCTGACCTCCGCGGCAGCAGGCAAGCGGGTCAGGTTGGGGCCGAGCACACGGCTGCGCGGCCACAGCCCCGCGGCGGTCAGCAAGGCATGGTTGCCCGCGATGCCGCCCAGCGCCCAGGGCCAGAGTTCCGGCCGCCAAAGCGCCGCTCCGGCCGCCGCCGCATGTAGGGCTGCGGAAGCCCGGATGCCGATGGGAGGCGACCAGGGCCGCCCCTGTTCCTGGCGGTTTTCGCTCATGCCAGGCACTGCCGCTCCAGTTTCGAATACATCGCCGAAATCAACAAAGCCAGGAAAGTACCCGGAGCCACCATAACGCCGATGGCGCTCAACACCGGCACCTTGGACCCGGCCAGTAGGCCGAACACCGCAACCGTCGCCAGGTTGGCCAAGCTCAGGGATACCATGGTCCGGCCCAGCCGCCCGTCCCCTTCGGTACCGTCCCGATCGAGCCGGTCGAAGAATAAACAATAGTTCGAACCGATCGCCACGGCCAGCATCATGCCGATGAGATGCAACATGGTGAGCTTGAGGCCGCCCGCCACCAGCGCCGCCGTCACCACGGCCAGCCCGGCCGCCAGCGGCAGGCAGACCCGCAGCACCCGCGCCGGCGAGCGCAAGGCAACCGCCAGCAGCAGGACGATGGCTGCAGCGCCGCCGGCGGAGAGGCGCGTCGCCTCGGCCAGATAGCCTTGGTACAGCCGGTCGGTTTCCTCCTTGAGGTCCAGGAATACCGTATCTCCGACGCCGGAGAGCGCATCGCGGATTTTGAATGCGTCCAGCGCCCGTCCGTCGAGCGGCGCGCGCAACGGCAGCAAGGCCGTCCAACCCGCGCCGCCATGCACCAGCAGCGAATCGACCGCCAGGGAGAAGCGGGTGCCTACCAGATCCTGCGGCGTAAGCAATCGGCTGCCGCGGGCAGCTTTCACATCTTCGAAGAAGCGCTCGAAGCGGTCCGGGCGCACCGGCAAACCCTGGACCGCCGCGGCGAAACGCTCGCGCAGCACCGCGTCCTCCGGCAAAGCCTCGCGGCGCCGTTGCTGGGTGAGCAGGCTGGGCAGATAGGCGGAAGGACTCTGGAATCCCCCGATGGCGCCCTCCTCGACTAGCCGGGCCAGTCTCTCCGAAACGCGCTCGGCAGCCTGCAGCGCGGATTCGGCGTCGGTACCCCGCACTACCGCCAGGTAACGCACGTCCGGCGCGCCCAGATCGGCCCGCAATTCGGCGTCGCGCGCCTGGGCCTCGGCCGATACTGGGCTCAGGGCGCTGAGCTGGTCGTTCCACAAGCCGTTGCGGTGTTGATAGATCGTGGCGCAGGCGAGCGCGACCGCTGCCGGCACCGCCCAGCGCAGCGGGCGCAGCCGCATCGCCACGCGGATCAGGATTTCGCCGGCACCGCTCAGGTCGCGGATGCGGAAATCCCGAGGCAAAAGGATCGGCAACACCCAGCGGGTGACGGCGGCCGCCGCCAGCAGACCGGCGATCGAATACAGCCCGAGCTGGGCGAAGCCGGGGAAGCCGGACAGCGCCAGCGGCAAGGCGCCGCACACCGAGGTCAGCACGCCCAGCCGGATGGTCGGCCAGAACAGCTCGAACCAGTTGCCCGTCCGGCTTGCGCCGCTCTCCTTGTCGGACTGGACGAACAGATAAATGGCGTAGTCCACCGCCTCCCCGATCAGCGTCGCGCCGAACCCCAAGGTGATGCCGTAGACCACGCCGAAGCCTAGGCTCACGGCGGCAATGCCCGCCAGCGCGCCGGTCGCCACCGGCACCAGGCCCAGAATCAGCGCGGCGAACGAGCGGTAGACCGCGAGCAGCAGGACGACTACTACGGCGGTGCCGATCAGCGACAAGCGCATGGCCTCGCCCTTGATGAGCTCCCGCGCTTCTACGGTGAACACCGCCGGACCGGATAGCAGCAGCCGGGCATCGGGCGCGCCGGCCTGTCCGGAAGCCTGGGCGAAGGCCGCGCGGATCGACTCCAAGGCGCGCTGCTGGGCGTCGGTGTCCGAACCCGCGGCGGCGATCTGCGCCAGCATAAGCGCCCGCTGTCGGTCCCTGGAGACCCAAACCCCGTCGGCGCTGGCCGGCTGGGCGTCGGTCTGCATGCGGTCCAGGATTTCCAGCAGCTCGCCGGTGGGATCGTTCGGCAGCAAGGCCTTGGTCATCAGGCCGGCGGAGGAGGCGATCCGGTCGATGGAGGCGCGGACCGCCGTCCGCAGGCCGTCCGCCGAAAACCGTTCGGGCGTCACCGCTGGGCTCAACAGGTAGCGCTGGCGGAACAGCAGCTCCCGTTCCCGGCCGCGCTCGGGCGAGGCGCCGTTGCTGAACACCAAGAACCCGGAGTCCGAACCCAGCCGATCAGCCATGAGGCCGGAAATACGGGCGCGCGCCGGAGGAGTCGAACCTTCGACGGCGACCAGGATCAGCCTCGAGGCCGGACCTTCGCGCAATTGGTCGATCAGAATCTGCTGGCTGGCACTGGGCCGGCTCGGCAGGAAAGCGGAAAGATCGGCGGCCAGCCGCATCCGCCCCGCTGCCGCGGCGAAGAAGCAGACCGCGGCGAGCCATAGGAACAGCGGCCAGCGCCGTGCCGCCCTCATCGCCGCCCGAACTCGCGGATCGTCATGACCGAATAGTCGCCACCGGGCTGGTGGATCTCGACCCGCTCAATCCGCGCCTGCGCGCCGCCAATGCGGATGTAGGCGACCAGATCGGCCATAGCCGGCGCCTGGGGCACCAGCAGCAG
>JAQTYA010000053.1 GCA_028688525.1 Methylococcus sp.
AATTATGTCGTCGTCAATGACATAATCATCGACATAATCAAGGACACCGTTCGCCCCACAATATGGGTGGTCGCCTCTCATCTGGTCGCGCTGTGACTCATTCAGCGGGACGCGCAAGTTGTCGAGGCAAACTGCAACATCCCCTAACCGCTTCACCTCCCACTCCCCGCTGAAGCCCGGTAGGCGCCTTTGGCCGGTGAGCAGTTCCTGCATGGCCCCCTGTTTAAGTTGGCGTTTCTTGGCGAGCAGTTGTTCCAGCGATTCGATCAGCGCATCCGCATCGCTCAGGGCTTCGGCGATGGTTTGTTGTTCGGCGGAAGTAGGAGGTATCGCAATAGGAATCGCCGAGCAGGTCTGCTTGTTCAGCTTTGGCTGAGCCGTTCCCGAGTTGTACTGCTCGTAACTCAACGATTCAAGATAGTCGACGAGGTATCCAATATCTACTCCTGGATTCGCCTTCAAAACATGGGCATGGTTATTGACCCAGGTTTTTCCTGAAATGCGAAATGCCAGACGACTGTTTCTGCTCAGGATGTTTTCACCATCCTCGCCCAACAGAATGAGATCCTCATCAAAAATGTAGTCGTTCACGTAATCGACGATTCCAGATGCGCCGTAGTAAGGGATATCCCCTTGCATCTTTGCACGCGCTGAATCCTTGACCGGTTTCCGCTTTCCGTCGAGGAAACTAACAATTTCTGCGAGCGGCTTGACCTCCCAATCCTCCGGAATCACCCCGACCTCGGTCTGCTTGTATCCCGTCGGCACCCGCTGGCCGGCCTGCACCGAATAAGCGGCGCTGGCTTCCTGCACTTCCGTGCCGAGCTGGGACTCGGCGCTCCCGTGCTTCATAGCGGTGCGCCGCCTTCGTTGAGGATGTTCAGATAGCCGTCGTAAACGAACACGCGGTTGCGGCGCTGGCCGGTGAGTTCGCGGGCGATGCCCAGCGTCGTGAGCGTTTGCATGGCCTTGGAGGCGGTGGGAAAAGCCATGGATGCGTCCCGGCAAAGTTGCCGCAGGCTGTAGATGGGCCGCCGCCGCAAGGCGTCGAGCACGCGCAGGGCGTTGGCAGCGCCGCGTCCGGCGGCTTGGGTGCGCAGGACGTCTTGCTGGAACAGAGCCACCAGACGCCGGGCGGTCTGCACGGCGCCGTTGGCGGTCTGCTCCACCCCTTCCAGAAAAAAATCCACCCAGGCTTCCCAGTCGCCTTCAGTGCGCACTCGGTCCAGCAGTTGGTAATACACGGCGCGGTGCTGCTTGAAATATAGGCTCAGATAGAGCAGCGGTTGTGCCAGCAGGCCGCCCTGGTACAGCAGCAGGGCGATCAGCAGCCGTCCCAAGCGGCCGTTGCCGTCGAGGAAAGGGTGGATGGTTTCGAACTGCACGTGGGCCAATGCCGCCTTGAGCAGCACGGGGCTGGTATCGGCCTCGCCGTGGATGAAACTCTCCAGGGCCGCCATGCAGGTTTCCACCTCCTGGGGCGGCGGCGGCACGAACTGGGCGTTGCCGGGGCGGGTGCCGCCGATCCAGTTCTGGCTGCGGCGAAACGCGCCGGGAGCTTTGTCGCTGCCCCGGCCACGCGCCATGAGCTTCTCGTGCATTTCCCGCAGCAGCCGGTTGCACAGCGGAAAGCCTTCCCGCAGCCGGGCCATGCCGTGTTCGAGGGCGGCGATGTAATTGGACACTTCCAGCACGTCGTCGAAAGGCACGCCGGGCACTTCGTCCAGCTCGAACAGCAACAGGTCTGAGAGGGAGGACTGGGTGCCCTCGATCTGCGACGACAGCACCGCTTCGCGGCGCACGTAGGCGTAGAGGAAAAGCTGCGGATCGGGCAGCAGCAAGCTGACGCTGTCCAGACGGCCCAAGGCCAGGGTCGCGCGTTCGAGCAAGGTTTGGCGGCTGCCGCCAAGGTCGATGGGCGGTGTGGGCGGCAACGGAGCGGGGACGAAGGCGCGCACGGTTTCGCCCCCCGCCAGACTGCGGGTATAGGTGCCTACCGTCTCACGCCGCATGTTGAAGCATCCTTGAATAAGGGTTTACGTTATTAACGAAAATAGCATCATTCGTTAATAAGATAAACAAAACCCATGCGTCGCAGATGGGCGTTCACCTTGTCCTCCAGCGCTTCCGCGCGTTTCGTGAGCTGCGGTAGCGGCGTTTCGTAGCGCTCGGCCAACTCCTTCACGCGCTGGGTGAGCTGCTGGCTCACGCGGTCCATCTCGCCGTGGATGTCTCTATCCAGCGCGGCGAGCCATTTGTCGTCCACCACCAGCGCCTTGATTTCGGCCTCGGGGAGAGTGGGATAGTGAGCGTAAGCCCGGACGTCCAGGCCGGCCTCGGCGTCCTTCAGGCGTTTCTTGAGATTGGCCTCGTCGGCGTTGAGCTTGAGCCACTGCCGCAACACGGCGATTTCGTCGGTCGAGTCGGGATCGTCGCCGATCTCCCTGAACCGGTCGTTGACACTGGCTTTGTTGATCTTGTCGAAGCCGTTGAAAGCCCCCTCCTCCCCGCCGTGTTCCTCCTCCAGTTCGGCGAGCTTGGCGGCGACGTTTTCCAGTTCGGCGGCGAGCTGGTCGATGGCGGCCTGCTCCTGGGCGTAATAACGGGCGACGATAAGGGGCTTAGGCAAAAGGTCGCAGGTCCAGCCTTTGTCCTTCTCCTTGCCCTTCTTGTCGGTCTCGATGATGCGGGTGGTCTCGGCCTCCCAGCCGGCGGCGGCGATGAGGTAGCAATCGTCCTGCATGACCCCTGCCCAGTAATCCATGAGGTGCTGGTAAATGTCGTAGGGGGCGATGAGCGGCTTGTCCTGGTAGTGGGCGAGCAGGCTTTCCGACAGTTCGGCGATCACATCCTTGGGATGGCAGCCGGCTTGCAAGGCCTTGAGGCGGGCGGCGCTCCGGTCCCGCCAGTCGGCGAAATGGGCGTTCATGCCGGCGATGAAGGCGGCGAACTCGGGATGCCCGTAGATGGCGGACTTGATGGCCGATTTTTCCACGGCCAGATCGAGGTAGCCGGGGCGGCTGGGTTTGAACAGGGTTTGCCGGAGCTGCGGGCACACAGCCCAATAGCGCGTCAGCGCCTCGACGTCGGCGGCGGGGATGCCGCCTTGCAGATGGCCGGCGATGTCCTGCACGTCCTCGGGTGTCTGGCTGTCGATGTAGCGCGGCAGGTTGAGGTTGAACTCGTTTTTCTCGATCTCCTCGAAGCCGACCATGCGCGCATAGCGGGATATGTCGAGCCGCCGGGTGAAGACGTCCACGATCTTGTGGATGTCCTGGGCGCGTAGGCGGTTCTTGGGGCCGTCCTTCATGAATCCACCGCTGGCGTCGATCATGAAGATGCCCTTGCTGGCCTGGGCGTCCTCCTTGTCGATGACGACGATGCAGGCGGGGATGCCGGTGCCGTAAAAGAGGTTGGCGGGCAGGCCGATGATGCCGGCAATATAGCCTTTGCGGACGAGATTGCGGCGGATGTCGGCCTCGGCATTGCCGCGGAACAGCACGCCGTGCGGGAGGATACAGGCGCCTTTGCCGGTGTTCTTGAGCGAGCGGACGATGTGCAGCAGATAGGCGTAGTCGCCCTGCTTGGCGGGCGGCGTGCCGAAAGACTGGAAGCGCTGGTGGGGATCGTGCAGCGGATCGAGGCCGGTGCTCCAGCGCTTGTCGGAAAACGGCGGATTGGCGACGACGTAGTCGAAGGTCTTGAGCGTGTCGCCGTCCTTGAACTTGGGATTGGCCAGCGTGTTGCCCTGCACGATGAGAGCAGCCGGGTTGTTGTGCAGGATCATGTTCATGTAGGCGATGCTGCTGGTGGCCGCATCCTTCTCCTGGCCGTAAAGGGTCACCGGCGTGCGCGCTTCGTCCGCCACCTTGAGCAGTAAAGACCCGGACCCACAGGTCGGATCGTACACCGTGGTGGCGCTGCCGGTCGCCGCCTGGCGGATGCCGATGATCTGGGCGATGATCCGGCTGACTTCCGCCGGGGTGTAAAACTGGCCTTTACTCTTGCCGCTGTCCACGGCGAAGTGCTGCATCAGGTATTCGTAGGCATCGCCCAGGATGTCGTCGCCCTCGGCGCGGTTCTTGGAGAAATCCAGCGCCGGGTTTTCGAAGATGGCGATGAGGTTGGTGAGCCGGTCCACCATTTCCTTGCCGCTGCCGAGCTTACTGGCATCGTTAAAATCCGGCATGTCGGACAATCTGTTGGCGTTGGCCAGCGGGCCAATGATGTACTTGTTGATCTGGTCGCCGATGTCCGGCTTGCCCTTAAGCGCAACCATGTCCTTGAAGCTGGCGCCCTCCGGGATAGTAATGGGCGCGAAAGGCTGGCCGGCGTATTTGTCGCTGACGTATTTGATGAACAGCAGCACCAGGACATAGTCCTTGTACTGGCTGGCGTCCATGCCGCCGCGCAGTTCGTCGCAACTGGACCAGAGGGAGGAATAAAGTTCGGATTTCTTGAGAGCCATGGAGTCGCAATTTTATGAGGCTGGTTTTTCCTGAACCAGGAATCCGTGGAATCGAGGTGTGGCCTATAGCGCCGAACGACCGCAAAAATCCGGTCCCAGCGCGTCACCTAGACCAGCAATGCCCTGGACCAGGAACCGGGCGTGTTTATCTGGGACGATCCGCGCCGGATCGCACTGTCCCTCCGGCTGCCAGCTTTCCGAATCGCGACCGGGCTGTCTGGAGTCGGCGAAGGAGGAGCTGCGGGCGCTTTACTGCAGGCCGCGGCGCAATGCGCCGCCTTGATTAGCGCTTTCGAGCGGCGATCACGTATTCCGCCACCGGTACGCCGCCGATCAAATGCTCCTGGATGATCCGTTCCAACACCTCCGGCGTGCAGTTGCGATACCAGATGCCGTCCGGATAGACCACGGCGACCGGGCCCTGCACGCAGACGCGCAGGCAGTTGGCCTTGGTGCGGTACACGCCGCGCTTGCTCAAGCCCAGTTCGTCCAGGCGGCGTTTGAGGTAGTTCCAGGCTTCGAGCCCTACGGCTTTGTCGCAGCACTTCGGCTTGGTCTGGTCGCTGCACAGAAAGATGTGCCGCTCGATTTCGCCCAGCCGCAGACTCGCGGCGATTTTTTCCAGTTCTTCCATCGTCAGCCCTCGGCTTCTTCGTATTCGCGGATCAGTGCCAGAAAATCGTCGCCGTACAGCGCCAGCTTGCGCTCGCCGATCCCCGGAATTCGCGCCAACTGGACGTGGGTCTCCGGACGGCGCTCGACCATTTCGATCAGTACGGCGTCATGCAGAATGACGTAAGGCGGCACCTCTTGTTCGTCGGCCAGTTGCCGGCGCAGGCCGCGCAGGGCCTGGAACAGTTTTTCGTCGTCGGGATCGGAGAAGCGGATCGCTCCGCGCCGGGCGTCGCGGGCTGGCGCGGCCTTGGTTTCCTGATCCTTGCGCAAAAATAAGGTCTGCTCGCCCTTGAGCAAGGGACGGCTGGCAGGGCTCAACCGCAAAGCGCCGTGCGCCTCCCAGTCGACCACGAGAAAACCCTGGGTCACCAGCTGGCGGAACACCGAGAGCCATTGCTTGTCGCCGAGCTCCCGGCCGATGCCAAAGGTGCTGAGCCGGTCGTGGCCGAAACCGCGGACGCGCTCGCTGGTCTTGCCCAACAGCAGGTCGACGACGTAATGGGCGCCGAAGCGCTGGCCGCTGCGGTAGACGCAGGACAAGGCCTTACGCGCGGCTTCGGTGGCATCCCAGGTCTGCGCCGGGCTGAGGCAGTTATCGCAATTGCCGCAGGGTTGTTCGAGGGTATCGCCGAAGTATTGCAGCAGGGTCTGGCGGCGGCAGGAGGTCAGCTCGCAGAAGCCCAGCATGGCGTCGAGCTTGTGGCGCTCCACCCGCTTGTGCAGCTCGTCGGCGTCGGAGGATTCGACCATGCTGCGCAGGGTGATGACGTCCTGCAACCCATACACCATCCAGGCATTGGCGGGCAGCCCGTCGCGCCCGGCGCGGCCGGTTTCCTGGTAGTACGCCTCCAGGCTCTTCGGCAGGTCCAGATGCGCCACGAAGCGTACATTGGGCTTGTCGATGCCCATGCCGAAGGCGATGGTCGCCACCACGATCAGCCCTTCCTCGAGCAGGAAGCGGCGCTGATTGTGCTGACGGGTTTCGGCGGACAAACCGGCATGGTAGGGCAAGGCCTTGAGGCCCTTGCTGCACAGCCAGGCTGCAGTTTCCTCGACCTTCTTGCGCGACAGGCAATAGACGATGCCGGCATCGCCTTCGTGCTCGCGCCGGATGAATTCCAGCAATTGCTGGCGGGCGTTGGACTTCTGGCCGATAGCGTAGCGGATGTTGGGGCGGTCGAAGCCGCCGAGGAACACCCGCGCCTCGTCCAGCCCCAACCGTTCGATGATCTCCCGCCGGGTCCGCTCGTCGGCGGTCGCGGTCAGGGCGATGCGGGGCACCGCCGGGAAGCGCTGGTGCAGCAGCGACAGCTGCCAATAATCGGCGCGGAAATCGTGCCCCCATTGCGACACGCAATGGGCTTCATCGATGGCGAATAGCGCGACCTGAGCCCGCTCCAATGAACTGAGAAAGCGCTCGGTCAAGAGGCGTTCCGGGGCCACGTAGAGCAGATCCAGTTCGCCGGCCAGAAAGCGGGTTTCGACCTCCCGCTGGGCCGGATAAGCCAGGCTGGAATTGAGGAACGCGGCTTTCAGACCGAGTTGCCGCAAAGCGCCGACCTGGTCTTCCATCAGCGCTATCAGGGGCGAGACCACCACCCCGGTACCCGGCCGCAGCAGAGCCGGGATCTGGTAGCACAGCGACTTGCCGCCGCCGGTGGGCATCAGCACCAAGGCGTCGCCTCCGCTCAGCAGCTGTCCGATGATCTCGGCCTGCAGGCCGCGGAAACGCTCGTAGCCGAAGACGGTCTGCAGCGTTTTCAAGGGACTGGAAGCATCGACGGGCATGGAGGCGGCGGCGGAAACCAAAAAGGCTCCACTATAAAGCATCGAAGGGAGATAATGGGGCCCGATCTCCCCGAGAGCGCCGGTATGCCGAAATCCGACAACCTGTACTCCGCCATACCCGCCGACCTGCCCGAGGAACTGTTCGAAACCCTAGAACAGACCGGTGGCTTCCGGCTGGAACGCATCGTGTCCCGCGGCCACGTCACGCCGGAAGACGACTGGTACGACCAGCCGCTGGCCGAATGGGTGGTGCTGTTGCAGGGCGAAGCCTCGCTGCGCTTCGAGCAGGAACCCGAACCGCGGCGCCTGGCTCCCGGCGACTGGCTGCGCATCCCCCCGCATTGCCGGCACCGAGTGGAATGGACGTCGAGCCAGCCGGAAACGGTCTGGCTCGCCCTGCACTATCCCGAACCGGTCCACACCGAGACCCTGGAATCCGAATGACGACCGGCAAATCCGTCTACCGTTTGTTTCCCCCGCCGTTCGAGGATGTCGCGCTGCACGGCCTGTACCTGAACCTGAACCTGCACCGTTTAGGCCACGCGGGCAAGCCTTTCGTCTACGCCAATTTCCTCACCAGCCTGGACGGGCGCATCGCCCTGGAAGACGCCAGCGGCCAGACCTACTTACCTAAGTCGCTGACCACGCCGGACGATTTCCGGCTGTTCCTCGAACTGGAAGCCCAGGCCGATTGCCTGATTACCCACGGCGGCTATCTGCGCTCCCTACAGGAACAGCGGCTGGGCAACATCCTGCAAATCGGACTGGAAGAGCGCTCGCGCGACCTAGCCGCCTGGCGCGTAGCCCAAGGCCTCAAGCCCCAGCCGGACATCGTCGTCGCCAGCGCCAGCCTGGATTTCCCCATGCCTGCATCGATCCGCGAACACGGCCAGCGCTGCCTGATCGCGACCGGGAAAAACGCCTATCCTTCCCAAGTCAGCTATTGGGAAAGCCAGGGCTATGAAGTCCTGTTCACCGGCGACGGCGCCATGGCGGACGGCGGCGCCCTGGTCGACCGGCTCGATGCGCTCGGCTACCGCTCCATCTACCTGATCGCCGGCCCCCACATGCTCGACACCATGGTCCGCAACGGCCGGCTGTGCCGGCTATTCCAAACCATCACCCATCAGCTGCTCGGCGGCGAAGGCTTCCGCACCCTGGTACCGGGCCCCGCACTCGGCCCCCACGGCCATTTGAAGATGCGATCCTTGTACTACGACCCGACCGCGCCGCTCGATACCGGACAGTGGTTTGCCCAGTTCGAAAACCTGTCATAAGGACTGCGGCCGCACCGCCTCAGGATTCTTCGATGCGCTCCAGCGCCGAACGGTAGCGGGCGTTCAGCCACGCCCTGAAGCCGACGACATGGGGCGCCTCCTCTTCGGGCAGAAAATCGCCGCGGTACAAGGCAGAAAGGCGGGCCAGACCGGCCCGGTCGCCGGCCACCAAAGCATTCAAGCCGTGCAGCAAGGCCCAGCAGTCGACCCAGCAATGCTTGGCATCCAGCCGCAATTGGCCGCTTTGCTGAATCAGCACGTTGACGCCCAGCAGTTCGCGCAAACGCTTCAGCGTGACATGGTAGGAATTGAGCGCTCGATCGCCGTCGGAATCGGGCCAGAGCACCTCCGCCAGCCGCTCGGCCGGCACCGGACGGCCTTTGTGGGTGATGAGTGCCACCAGCAGCTCGATCGGCTTTTTCCCGGCTTTGGCCGGCACATCCATCGGCTTGCCGTCGATCCAGATTTCCAGCCCGCCCAAAGCGCGTATCTTCAGCGTCCAGGGCCAGTCGGCGACTGCTCCGGCATCTTCCGGACAGGCGAGCCGGCGCTGGCGGATCACCGAACGAACATAGTCCGGTTCCAGCCCTTGCTCTAGAGCGAGCACATACAGCTTCGCCATCGTCGGCGAATGCCACCAGGCGTGGTTGCGGATGTCTTGGGCACGCCCAATTGCGAGCGCGCGGCGCAGCGCAGCGCTGCAAGCCGCCGCATCGCTCTCGTGCAGCGCAAATTCCGCCTCCAGCAGATCCGCACGGTATTCGATGAGGCGGGAATCCATCCGCTGCCCCGCCATGCGCGCCTTGGCAAGCTCGGCGCGCGCCCGGTCCGCTTGCCCGGCATGATAGAGAACACGGCTGTAATCGATAGCTACCCCCGCTTGTACGAATGGAAAACCGGCCTCCCTGCCCAGCATGACCGCGGCCTCCAAATGCTGAACAGCGTTCGCCGCCTCTTGCCGGTGGAAATGTCTCCATCCCGAAAAATAGTGGTACATGGCGCGTTCCAAGATTTCCGCCGCCGGTAACCGCGCCTCCATCCGCGCGATGAAAACGTCCGCCTCTTCGACATGGCCCGAAGACAACAGCGCGCATAAAGCTTGGCACCACAACAGCTGATCCCAAACGTGCACACCCTGGGCTGCCGCCTGCTCCAGGCTCTCCCGCACCAGTGCGAGGCTGGCTTCGTTTTCCCCCCGCATCCAGAGGAAACCCGAAGCCATCGCCCCCCACACCGCGCGGATGGGCGGGCTGGCGCGCTCCGATTCGACCCAGGACCGGAGCGAATCCAGGATCAGCTCGGCACGGGAGAACTCACCCAGCCACCAAGTCTGGTAAATCAGGAGGTAGCCGCAGACCTCCATCCGCAATTCCGCATCCGGGTGATACATCACGATGTCCCATGCCCGGTCTTTCCAGGGTGCGATCAGCTTCCGCTCGGGCCGGCGCCGCATCAAAGCCAAGAACATCCTCGAATCGAACCGCGCCGCAACGGATGCGTCGGCCACCGGATGGCCGGACCTCAGGCGCTCCGCTTCCTCGATCCAGCGATCCAGCGGCGCGAACCGCCCTTGGGCAAAAACGAAGGTGTCGACGATGGCGCACCACGCAAGATACTGGCCCCGCACATCGCCTGCCCCGGCGAAACCCGCATAAGCCCGTTCCAAGGCTTGGCGTGCATCGGACGGTTCCGCGGGCGACAGACACAGACCCAGCCAATAGCGCAGTTCAGGCGCCTCGGTCCGTAGCATGCCGAGACATGCCGTAATCCACCGCATCAAAACACAGCTCCGGCCCTGGCCTAGCAGCGCCTGGGCATGGCGCAAAATCAAGGCTTGCAAGCCTTCGCCGTCGCGCGCCGCTATCAAGAGTTCCGCGGCGTCCTCGATTGCCCCCGCCTCCCCCAGCAAGCCGGCAGCCCGGCGCTGCAACGCGCCAAGCGCCTCCTTGGACAAAGACGCGCAGAGCTTGGCCGACAGGAAGGCACGGAACAGCGGGTGATATTGGTACAGGCCGTCTGCATGGCGGTAGACGAAGAAATTGCGGGCGATGAGAACGCCGAATTCCCGCTCCGGGTCGGGATGCCCGGTCAGATCGGCGACCGCCCCCGGCTCCATTTTCGGCAATACCGAGCTTATCAACAGAAACTCCTGCCGCTCGGATTCCGTCCGGGCGAAAACCTCCTCCGCGAAATAATTGAACAGAATTTCCGGAGCTTCGCCTTCCAGCCTAACGGGCGCAGCGCAATATTCCGGTTGATCCAACAGCAGAACGACGCCGACCGCCCAGCCTTCGGCTCGGGCATGCAATGCCACCAAAGTCGATGCGTCCAATGCCCGGCCCGCCGCTTGCGCGATCGCGCCGGTTTCGGCTTCGGTCAGACGAATATCGTCCCAACCCATCCGCACCATCTTCCGATGCACCAGCAACCGTGCCATCGACGAAGGCGGCGCCTCACGACTCAGCATCAGCGCCGTACCGCCTGGCGGCAGCTCTTCCAAGCCTACGCGCAATAGTTCGTGCAGTGGACTCTCGTCCGCCAGCTCCTGGTAGTTATCGAAAACCGCAATAAACGGCGCAGACAATCGGGACCACAGCTCCCGGAAGAAATTACGGCTGAACGCGGCAGCACCGCCCGCGTACTCGGCAGTGAAATGAGGTGGACGCGGCGCTTCCGGCGCCATTTGCCCGGCGGCCATCCCCAGATAGTGGAAAAAAGTCGAGGGGTCGCTGTCTGCCGCGTCGAGCTGAAACCAAAGGGAAGCCCTACCCTGCGCTTGTAGAAAACCTGCGGCGGCAACGGACTTTCCCGCGCCCGGCGGCGCGTCGATCCAAATCGCCGAGCATTCCGTGCAAACACGCTCCAAATACGAGAACAGCCGGCTCCGCGGATAGGCGTTGCGGAGGGCCGGCGGCGTCAACTTGGCGAGTTGGGACGGGCTGGTCATACTGATGACGGCATGCAACATGTAAGAGGGATGTAAGTCGGCCGAGGACATCATTGCCGGCGACCCTACCACTTCAAGAGGCTATCCCGCATGACACGATTTGCCAAAAGTTTTCTGGTTCTCAGCCTGCTCCAAACACCGGTCTGGGCCCATGCCTATTCCGTCGCCAACGGAAACATCTACGACGGCAACGGTCGAGCCGTGCAACTGCGCGGACTCAACTGGTTCGGCTTCGAGACCGCGGACCATGTCGCTCACGGCCTATGGGCGCGCAACTGGAAGGACATGATCGCCCAGATGAAATCCCTGGGCTTCAACGCCGTGCGGCTGCCCGTGTGCCCGGCGACGCTCGCAGGCGTCGGCGTCAACAACTTCAACGCGTCGCTGAATCCCGATCTCTCCGGCAAGAATTCGCTGCAGATCCTGGACGCCGTGATCGCGGAGTTCGACCGCCAGGGGTTTTACATCCTGCTCGATCACCACCGGCTGGACTGCAACGACGGTATAGCGGAGCTTTGGTACGGTCCAACCTACACCGAACAGCAATGGATCGGCGACCTGAGTTTCATGGCGGGACGCTATAAATCTCTGCCTCATTTTCTGGGCGTCGATCTGAAGAACGAACCGCACGGCGCCGCCACCTGGGGTACGGGCAACGCGGCCACCGACTGGAATAAGGCGGCGGAAAAAGCCGCCGCCGAAGTGCTTGCCGTTGCACCGGACACCTTAGTATTCGTGGAGGGCGTGCAGGACAACCCCGTCTGCAGCGGTACGATCAATCATTGGTGGGGCGGCAACCTGGAGCCCCTAGCCTGCCATCCGCTGGCGATTCCGACCAACCGGCTGGTGCTCTCGCCGCATGTTTACGGTCCGGATGTCTACAGTCAACCGTATTTCAACGCCGGCGATTTCCCGAACAACATGCCCGCCATCTGGAACGCCCATTTCGGCCAGTTCAAGGACAGCGGCTACACCCTCGCCATCGGCGAAACCGGTGGCAAATACGGCCATGGCGGCGATGCCAAAGACAAGGTGTTCCAGAATGCCTTGGTCGACTATTTGCTGGCCAAGCAGATCAAGCATTTGTTCTACTGGGCCTGGAATCCCAACAGCGGCGACACCGGCGGCATACTCCAAGACGACTGGACCCACGCCTGGCAGGACAAGGTCGACCTGCTGAATCGCTTATGGGGTGGAGCGACGCCCGCGCCATCTCCAGCGCCCACGGCCGCCCCCAGTCCCACGCCTGTACCGAAAGCGGCCTGCGCCGACGGCCTCGACAACGATGGCGACGAGCGCATCGATTATCCGAACGACCCCGGCTGTTCCTCGTCCGCGGACAACGACGAATCCAACCCGGTCACGTCGCCCGCGGAACAAAGCCTGCCGGCCAAGCTGACCGTCAATTCCGACTGGGGCACGGGTTACTGCGCCGATGTAACCGTCACGAACAGCAACTCCATTGCGGTCCTGTGGAAAACCGCCTTCACGGTGCAGGGCACGATCCACAACTTATGGAATGCCGCCTATACCCAAACCGGCGAGCAAGTGGACGCTTCGGGGCTGAGCTGGAACAGCACGCTCCAGACCGGCGCTTCCGCCAACTTCGGCTTCTGCGCCGAACGCACGGTGCCGAAAGCCGCATGCGCCGATGGACGGGATAACGACGGCGATGGCCTGATCGACTACCCGTCCGATCCCGGCTGCAGTTCGGTGGGCGATAACGACGAGTTCAATACGGCATCCGGCGGCGTAACCGCCACCCTGACCCTCCAGTCGGACTGGAAAAGCGGCTATTGCGCTCAGGTGGATGTCAAAAATGCCGGCTCGGCGCCTGTGGTTTGGAACGTCACCCTGACCATCGACGGCAAAATCAACAATATCTGGAACGCTGTGTACACCCAAAGCGGCGCTACGCTGAAAGCCAGCGGACTGGATTGGAATAAACAAGTGCCTGCCGGCGGCAAGGTCCAGTTCGGCTTTTGTGCGGTGCGTTAAGGCAATCGCGAAGCAGAAGCTCGTTGCTCCGGCGACCGCTCTCGGACGCTTCGGACAAACCCTGAAACCTGTGCGGGACGGGGAGATCCCGCTTCTTTCGATCGCCTCAGCGCTTGAAATCATGGGCCAGGAAGAGAACGCTCCGAGGTCTACTGCGGCAGTCATCCTATTTTTTCGCGACTAGGTTAGACTCCGGAAAGCACTCACCGATGGTTTAATCCAATACCAACTCACGGGAGATAGTTGTGACGTCCGCCATTAGATTCTCGCTAACCGCCATAGGGCTTGCCGCGCCTCTAACATTGATCGGCTCGCCCTTGGCGCAAGCCTCCAACGAAGCCGTCCAATCGGCCGGTACGACCTTTACGGTGAGCAACACAAACGATACGGGTAACGGCTCGCTGCGCTGGGCCATCGAGCAGGCCAATGCCCATGCCGGGATGGACCGGATAGATTTCGCCGTCACCGGCACCATCAAGCTCAGCTCCGCCCTGCCGCCGATCACCGACGGCGTGCATCTGGAAGCTACCCCAACCGCCGCCGGCGCGCCTCAGATTCAAGTCGATTTCAACGGCGCGACGGGTCTGCGGTTTGCGAAGGGATCGGCGCAATCCAGCGTCAGCGGACTGTCGCTGGCCGGCGCGGGCGGCGATGGCCTTAGCCTAGAGGCGGGGTCCATCAGGGTCAGCGGAAACTATATCGGTGTCGGCCTCGACGGAACCACGGTGCAAGCCAATCGCGGCGACGGCGTTCGCATCGGCAACGCCTCCAGCCACAACATCATCGGCACTCTGATACCTCCGACCGAGACGACTTACACCGCCATAGCCTGGCCCCAGCAAGGATCGGACTCCACCGCCATCCAGGGCATCCGTGCCTCCCGTACGGCCGGCAGCTACGTCATGACCGGCAGCGCCGGATCGATAGGCTTGGTCTACGAAGGTCCCGTCGATAACCCGCTCTCCGGCGTCTGGTACACCATCGACGCCAATTCGATTTTAGGGGGCGTCAGCACCAGCGTTTACGGACCCGATATCATCGCGGGCGATTGGGTACGGCTGGTCGGTTCGATGCGCAATTCAGCGACCGATGTCGGCGCCGGCACACAGGGCTTTGTCTACACCGGAAAAATCGACGGCTCGACTACCTCGGGTTATCAGGCCGTTTCCTACCCCGGCGCCACTTTCACCTATTTGCATAGCACCAGCCGCGGGCTGGTTGTCGGCAATTACGATTCCGACAGCCAGCGTGTGGGTAAGGCCTTCATCTATGACAGCCAGGCCAACCGGTTCATCAAAAAGATCCGTTACCCAGGATCCCACACCACGACGGCTTACGGCATCGTTCACAGTAGCGGCGCTCGGTTCACCATTGCCGGCGGCTATGGCTTAAGCGGCGAAGGCACGGCCGCCGGCCACGGCTATATGGTCGACTACGACGCGAAAACCGGAAAGTTCAGCCACTGGAAATCGTTCGACATCAATAACCAGCCGGCCTCCGATATCGTGACCCACTTCGATGGCATCAGCGCCAACCCGGACAGCACTTATACTCTGGCGGCGTTCGGATTGGCGCTGAGCTCGGGCAATCCGGTCAAAGGCGCGCTGGCGACGGTATACCGGAACCAGGACGGCGGTTTTTCCGACGCCGCCTGGACCGAGTTGAGTTATCAAACTGCCGATGGCGGTCCAGCCGGAGTCACTCTGCCGACTTCCGTTGCCGGCGGCGTGTCCACCGGCGTCTTCGTGGGAGGCGGCTCGGAAACCGCCTATGCGGCCGACTCGCAACTGGTTTTTCAACGCTCCAATGTCATCTCCGGCAACCGCGGCAACGGCATAGGCATTTACGGCGGTACGGACAACCGCGTTTACGCGAACTATATCGGCACCGATGCTGCAGGATCGGCCGAACTCGGTAACGGCGCCAACGGCATCCTCGTAACGGAACGCGCCACGCGTAACCTGATCGGCGGCAAAGCCACCGGCGGCAACGACCCGACGGCGAACATTTTCTTCACACCGCCCCAGGGCAACCTGATTTCGGCCAATGCAGCCCATGGCGTGCAAATCGATAAGCACTCCAGGTCCAATACCCTCGCCGGCAACTTCATCGGCACCGACGCCTCCGGCAACAAAGCGCTCGGCAATAAGCAATGCGGCGTGGCCATCATCGGCGCAGGCCATAACGCACTGCTAGGCACGACCTTCGAACAGCCGCCTTTCGTGTTCTATAACGTCATCAGCGGCAACGGCGAGCACGGACTGCGGGTCCAAGATTCCGACAACGTGACCGTCCAGGCCAATTTCTTCGGCATCGGGGCCAACAACAGCACCGTGCTGGCCAACCGCGGAAATGGGATATTGGTACAAGGCGCTTCGAAAAACACCCAGGTCGGCGGCGTCATTCCGCTGGGCAACGTCGCGGCCGGCAACGGCCTGAACGGCATCGAGGTGCGGGACCGAGTCAGCGGATTCATCAGCTTCAACACCTTCGGCGGCTTATTCGCCTTCGGCGGTGCGGCACCGAATCAAGGCGACGGGATTCTAGTCACCGCCACGGGCGGGAATAATCTGCTGCGCACCAATGTATTGTCCGGCAACAACGGCAACGGCCTTCATATCGGAGGCGCTGCGACCGGCGTCACCGTCGATCCCAATGTCATCGGCTTGAATACCAAAGGCGACGAATTGTTGCCGAACGGCGGCCATGGCGTGCTGATCGACGGCGAGGCGCACCATAACGTTATCGGCGGCAATCGACGGTCGGTGATTCCACAAAACACTTTCTCGGGCAATCGCGGTTACGGAATAGCTATTTTAGGCGGCGCGCACCATAACCAGGTGTTCAACTCTTATATCGGCACGAGCGTGTTGGGAGATGTTTTACTCGGCAACGATCTGGGCGGAGTGCTGATCGGCGATTCTGCATCGCAGAACAGCATAGGCGGGCTCAAGAATAAAGCGGCCAACCGCGTCAACGGCAATTTTGGAAACGGCATCAGCCTGGCCAATACCGCAGGCAACAAAGTCGCCGGCAACACGGCTTCCGACAATACCGGCAGCGGCATCTATCTTTACCGCAGCGCGGATAATGCGATTGTTGCCAACTCCGCCGACAACAATGGCCGCTATGGCTACGAGAGCGTACTCAGCCCCTTGAATACCTGGATCGATAACACGGGTTTCGGCAACACGCTGGGGCTTTATTCCTGGTAGGTTTCCGTCGCTGAGATGAAGAAAGGGGCTTGGCCCCTTTCTTCGTTATCGAGAGCCGGCACACTCGCGCACGCAGACTCGAAACAGACCGCCTCGCGGCCAAACGGGAGCCTGGTTTCGGACCGCGAGAGTGAGGCTTAAGCTACACTGCTGCTTCCCGAACCACAGCGTCTCCGCCGCATGCTCGTCGAAACCTTCAACACGCTCCGCGACTTCGTCCGCCTGCACGAGATCGCCTCAGTCCTGGTCCGGTTCGGATTCGGCGAGGCCGTGCACCGGCTCGGCATCCACCATGCTTTGGAAAAGGCCGGCAAGTCGCTGTCCTGGAAATACGCCGAGGAGCAGGCTCAGCTTTCGCTGCCAGCCCGCATGCGCCGGGCTCTGGAGGAAATGGGGCCGAGCTTCATCAAGCTCGGGCAAATTCTATCGACCCGCGTCGACCTGCTGCCGCCGGAGTGGATCGAGGAATTAAGCCACCTTCAGCGGCGGGTACCGCCCCTCCCCTTCGAGTCGCTGCGGCAGCAGCTCGAAACCGATCTGGGCGGCCCCGTGAGCGAGCTGTTCGTCGAATTCGATACCCAGCCCATCGCCGCCGCCTCGATCGCCCAAGTCCACCGGGCCAGGCTGCATTCGGGCGAAGACGTGGTAGTCAAAATCCGCCGGCCCGGCATCACCAAGACCATCGACGCCGACCTGCGACTGATGGCGAAACTGGCGAAGCTCATCGAGTTCGAGCTGCCCGAACTCGACTATCTGCGTCCCGGCGAAATCGTGCGGCAGTTCGGCCTGTCCATTCACCGCGAGCTCGATTTCGTCAACGAGTGCCGCAACACCGACCGCCTCGCGGCGAATTTCCGCGGCGATTCGCGGATACTCATCCCCAAGGTGTACTGGCAGTATGTGCGCGAACGGGTCTGCGTGCTCGACTACGTGCATGGCATCAACGCCATGGACATCGACGCCATCCGCGCAGCAGGGCTAGACCAGCGCACCCTGGCGCGAGTGGGTGCGGATGCGATGCTCAAGATGATCCTGCTGGACGGTTTCTTCCATGCCGATCCGCATCACGGCAACCTGTTGTACCTGCCGGACCACCGCATCGCCTTCCTGGATTTCGGCATGGTTGGCCGGCTGCCGGAACTGCGCCGCCACCAACTAGTCGACCTGCTGTCCGCCATCGTCGGCCAGAATGCCCAGACCGCTGCGGATGTCCTGCTGGAATGGGCCGGCTCGGTCAACGTCGATCCCGATCTGCTGATCGCGGACATGGACAACCTGATCGACGATTATCACGGCGCCACCTTGGGACAGCTTAGCCTGACCCAAATGCTGACCGACCTGACCCAGCTCATGCGCCAGCACCGGCTGGCGCTGCCGCCGGACCTGACCCTGCTATTCCGGGCGCTCATCGCCCTGGACGGCATCGGCAAGCAGAACGATCCGGATTTCGACATCTTCACCCAAGCCGCGCCCTTCATCGAGAAAAGTATGAAGGAGCGCTACGACCCGGAAAAACTCGCCCGCAACGGCTGGCGCAACGCCTTGCACGCCCTGGACATGGTCGCCGGCCTGCCGACCGAGCTGCGGCGGGTCTCTCGCGCCGTGCAGAAAGGCGCACTCAAGCTCAACATCGACTTGGCCCGGCTCGACCACCTGGGCTGGCAGGTGGAGCGGGCGCTGGGCTGGCTCAGCTTAGGGCTGGTTGCCTCCGCCCTCATCATCGCCTCCGCCATCGTGATGACCGTGCAAGGCGGCCCCACCCTGTGGGGACTGCCGGCATTCGGCCTGCTGGGCTATGTCGGCGCCAGCGCCATGGCGACCTGGCTACTGGTTGCGATCTGGCGCGGCACGCGGGGCAAGCACTGATGACCTCTCCGTCCATACGCCGCTTTTGTCCTCCTCGGTAGCCCGCTCCCAGCGGGTGATGGCCAGCGTGGCGACGGCGTTGCCAACCAGATTGGTGAGGGCACGCGCCTCCGACATGAACCGGTCCACCCCGAGCAGCAGCGCCAACCCCGCTACCGGCACCACATCCAGCGAGGACAGCGTAGCCGCCAGGGTAATGAAACCGGCCCCGGTCACGGCCGCCGCGCCTTTGGAGGTCAGCAGCAGCACCGCCAGCAGGGTGATCTGGTGCCCCAGGGTCAACGGCGTGTC
Source organism: Methylococcus sp. (assembly GCA_028688525.1). Lineage (GTDB taxonomy): Bacteria > Pseudomonadota > Gammaproteobacteria > Methylococcales > Methylococcaceae > Methylococcus. Next base: position 18,526 of record JAQTYA010000053.1, read on the forward strand.
CGTCGCCTGGGCCACGAACACCGCCGCCATCGTCAGGTAGATCGCCGTCCCGTCCAGGTTGAAGGAATAGCCGGTCGGCACCACCAGCCCGACGATCGAACGCGGGCATCCCGCCGCCTCCAGTTTTTCCATAAGCCGCGGCAAGGCGGCTTCCGACGAAGACGTACCCAGCACCAGCCACAGTTCTTCCTTGATGAGCTTCAGCAGCCGCCACAGGCTGAAGCCGGCAATCCGTGCCACCGCGCCCAGCACCAGAACCACGAAAGAGATGCAGGTCAGATAGACTCCGCCCATCAGCTTGCCCAACGACAGCAGGGTATCCGGCCCGTACTTGCCGATGGTGAACGCCATCGCCCCGAAAGCGCCTACCGGCGCCGCCCGCATGATGAGGCCGATGGTCGCGAACAAGGCTTCCGACACCCGTTCCAGAAAATCCAGCACCAGCTTGCCGCGCTCGCCCTGCCTGCTCATGGCGACGCCGAACAGTACCGAGACCAGCAGAACCTGCAGGATGTCGCCCTTAGCGAAGGCATCGATCGCGCTGGAGGGGATGATGTTCAGCACGAAATCGACGCCGTTCAGGGCCTTGGCGCCGCTGGTGTATGGGTTCAGCGCCGCAGCGTCCAGAGTCTTGGGATCGGCGTGGATGCCCGCCCCCGGCTGCAGGAGGTTGACGACGACCAGGCCGATCACCAGAGCCACGGTCGTCAGCACCTCGAAGTAGATCAACGCCTTCAGGCCGGCGCTACCGACCTTGCGCAGATCGCCGACCTTGCCAATCCCTAAGGTCACTGTCACGAACACGATCGGGGCAATCATCATCTTGATGAGCTTGACGAAGCCGTCGCCCAGAGGCTTGAGCTTCACTCCCAGCTCCGGCCAGAGGGCGCCCAGCGCCACGCCGACGATCACCGCCAGGATCACCTGGACGTAGAGTTCCTTGAATATACGTCGCCCGGCCATCCGCCATCCCCTGCCCAAAAACCCAAGCATACCTGAGCGGAATGACACGTTCAGCCGCAGCCCATACCAGTTTGTCCGCAACGCGACCGGAACAGATTTGGGCGGGTCTCGATCCGTGCTCGCAATAATTCAGTGCTCCGGAATCCGTTATGATGCCCGGCGCCCAAGATTCCACGGACCTCCCTATCTCCCCGTTCACCAAAATATGGACCGTACCGGCGAGGAGGGCGACAATGAGGAGCCGTTCCCCTTCACATGACCGAACGCCGCTTCACGCTTTGCCTCCGGCTGTTTCGGCAGAGGCCCGAAAGGCGTGAGTCCGAATAAGAACACCTGGGAGAGACCGACCATGAAACGCATCCTGAATCTGTGCCGCCCCGTCGCCTACAGCCTCCTCCTGCTCATTCCTATGATGCAGGGAGCGTCCTCGCAAGAAACGGCGTGCCAGGCCAAACTCTACCGACATGTAGGGGATTACTTGCATTGCCGCCTGAACGCCGAGGCTGCCTTGGCGAAAGGACAGGACCCGGGCAAGAACGAGCTCGCCCGCAAGGCCTGCGACGCCGCCTACCGGAAGGGCTACAACGCAGTCCTGAAGCTCTCGGCCGCGGGGTGCCCTGCGTTTGAAGGCGCCGGATCGGGCGGCCCCTCCCCTTTAGAACAAGAAGTCCAGCAAACGGTGGGCGAGGTGCGCGGGATGGTTTCCGGCAACCCACCCCAGCCGGTAGCCGGACAACTCACGCTCTATAACAACTGCAATTCCCCGATAAAGTTCATGTCGCCGACCAGCAACTCGATCAACGGCACGACGCTGCAGCCCTATGACAGCACGTCTTATCCGACCGCCGCCGGCGGAGGCTTGGGACAGAACACCCCCAACACTTTTATGTTCGCGCCGATCACCACCGATGCCCAATGCGCCCAGGTGCAATGCAGCAACTGGACGGACATACAGGCTACGGGGCAACGGATGGGCTATATGTGGATGAACAACACCTCCAATAGCCCTCCGGGCAACAACAACCTGGTTTATGCGGCCTTTTGCCAGCCCACGAACGCGGCGGCGGGACAGTGCACCACCACTTCCTCGACCCCGTGCTGCGGCTCGCAAATGAATTATGACAAGACCTTCGGCACGACTTTCGAGATCACGCCGAACGGAGGCACCTCGAACAACCAGGATTTCGTCGATCTCAGCACGAATTACGGCTCGGGCCCGAACTCGCCGCCCACCTTGTGCAGCGCTTCCGGTGCCGACCCCAACAATTGCGTGAACGCGACCGCGAACATCTTTTTCAACGTTCCGATCGGCGTGACCATGAGCAGCGGCGCCAGCTGCACCTTCCCGCAAGGCGGCTCAAGCCTGAGCTGCACGGATGTGTCCTGCCCCGACGCCTATCAATATCCGGAAGACAACAAGCAGGTTGCCTGCCCGGCCGGCACCGGCTATGTCGTGACGCTCTGCCCGGGCGCAAGTCAGCTGCCCTCGCTGGGTCAGGTCGGTGCCGCTCAGAACAAGATCACAGTCCAGAACAATCTGGGCAAAAGCTCTCCCTGCCCCAATGGCAATACGGTGAGCCTCTTCACCTCCGGCGGGGGGCAGCAAGTCGTCCAGCCCGGAGGCGGCTCGGTCACTATTCAGGGCAATTATTCCGCCTATCCCGGCCTCGGCTTACAGGTGAACAACTGGTACTGGACTTCGGAAAACCTGCCGGTCCAGAAGGGGCCGCCCCAGAATCCGGACAATTCGGGCGCCCAGTTCATCGTTTCCGATCAGTGCACCTTGTCACAGGCGCCGCCGGTCTACGGCAAAGGCATCGAGACCTATGAAATTTCGACGGTGACCGCCCAGAAAACCGGGACCAACGAGTGCCTGATAACGATCAACGCAAAGCAGCCCTATACCGATGCGGTCACGCCCGGCTGCTGCGCCCCGCCTTTGCAGAACATGGGGAGCGTCTGCGCAGGCCCATGGGGTGTGACCAACAACCAGCAGCCATGGCCGCCGCAATGACGCCATGAGCCTAGCGGCACAGGGACAGGCGTCGAAGCGCAGCAACCCGACGATCGCCCGAGCGGCCGGGCTGCTTGCGCTAGCCTTCGGCGCCGCGCTCGCGCAGCCTGTCTCGATCCCCGAGAAATACGCCTATTCGCACGGCATCCCTCCCCGGCTTCAGTGGGACGGCAACTACGGTTATTGCGGCGAGACGAGCCTAATCTCCGCCGGCCTCCACTTCGGCCAATACGCTTCGCAGTACACCGTCCGAGCCCTCGCATCGCCCGGCATCCCGCAGAACATCCAGGCCAGCCAGCTCCTGCTCGGCGTGAACGCCGGAGCAGCCGCCCGACGGATGCGGCTCAAGACTTCCGAGTTCTACTGGCCAACCCAGCGCAACACCCGCAGCTTCACGGATTGGGTCAAGAGCCGCACGCTCAAAGGCCAGATCGTCATCATCGGCTTGTTCAACAACGGCATCCTGCTCGGCGAATGGAGCGGGCGCGACGGCGGGGATGCGGAATACGACCAC
>JAQTYA010000171.1 GCA_028688525.1 Methylococcus sp.
TGATGGCCTGCTGCCGCATCACCTGCAGGGCATGATGATCCAGGGTTCGCCCGTCCGAGTTCCGTTTGCATTTCATGGCTCCATTATATCAAATATGTGACATTACTTTGATGAATCTTAGTAAGAGGCCGTCCGATTTTTTGGGGCCACTGCAGGATGCCGAGAGCAATCAGTGAATCAAGTTCATTGAATCCATGGAACGTGAGAATGGCAATAGGTATTGCTAGATGACCGACCTCGCTGATGCGTCATGATGACCAACGAATAAGGTGGGATAATCAGATACTGTGCCAACACAATCCTGTCCGACAGGTCCTGCCACGAATTCGGTGCTTCCCTAATCTAAGGGATCAGTAGTATCTCGCCTCGCAGGTACTGCACCGCCCTCCCCGATATCAGTACGCGGTCGCCGCGCAGTTCGCAGCCAAGATCACCGCCCCGACTGGAAAGCTGCTTGGCGTTGAAAAGCGTTTTGCCTGTGCGGGCGGCCCAATAAGTCGCCAACATGCAATGCGCCGACCCGGTCACCGGATCTTCGGGGATGCCCACTCGAGGGGCGAACATCCGCGAGACGAAGTCGACCGAACGGCCCGGTGCCGTGGCGATGACGCCCATGAGCTCGAGTTCAGCCAAGCGGGAAAAGTCCGGTTGCAAAGCGCGGATGTCGTCTTCTTCGGCAAACACGCACAGGTATTTGGCAGCGCTCCAAACCTCCAGCGGCTCTCGTCCCAATCCCTCGGACAGCTGCATCGGGCAGGTGCAGCGCTGTCCGTTAATGGCGGGGAAGTCCAGGGTCATGAGGTCCCCCGTGCGGCTCACCCGGAGTTCGCCACTCCGGCTGTCGAAGGCGACTTCGGTCAAGGACGGTTCGAGATGCCGGAAGACGGCATAGGCCGACGCCAGGGTCGCGTGGCCGCACAGGTCCACTTCCACCTTGGGGGTGAACCAGCGCAAGGCATATTGCCCATTTCGCCCAATCAGGAAGGCGGTCTCCGAGAGGTTGTTCTCGGCGGCGATGGCCTGCAGCACCGAGTCCTCGAGCCAGTGATCGAGCACACACACCGCAGCAGGATTGCCTCTGAACAACCGGTCGGTGAATGCATCGATTTGATAGAGCGGGATACGCATATGAGGTCCTCCTTGTGTTTTGGCATCAACAACGTGATCTGAGAGATTCGGCGGCTCGTGTCGGAGCACGCTGGCTGATCCACAGGCTCGCCAGCACCGTTGCCGCCACGCCGACAAGCGATCGGCTCAAGGGCTCGCCCAGCCACAGCGCGCAGGCCCCCAGAGTGAGCACCGGTTGCAAGAGCTGAACTTGGCTCATTCGCGCGATACCGCCCAGGGCCAAGCCCCGGTACCACAGCATGAAGGCCAGGAACTGACTGATCACCGCGACATAGACAAACCCTGCCCAAGCCTCGGGCGGCGCCGACAGTTCGGAGCGCGCCATGACCCACACCAAGGGGCCGAGCAGCCATGGTGCCGCCAGAACGAGGGCCCAGCTGATCACCTGCCAACCGCCGAGACTCCGCGACAGCCGGGCGCCTTCGGCGTAGCCCAACGCGGCCATCAACGCGGCCGCAAACAGCCACAGATCGCCCCTGCGCAGACTGCCGCCTCCGGCTTCAAGGGCAAACATGAAGACCACGCCAGCACCGGCCAACGCTGCCAACCAAAATCGACCCGGCAGCCGTTCCCCCGCCAACCAGGCGCCGAAAAAGGCAGTGGCTAAAGGCGTGACCGAGAGCGAAATGCTGCCGTGGGAAGCTGGCAACTCCCGCATGGCCCAGGCCGAAAGCACAGGGAAGCCCACGATGACGCCCAGGGCTACGACCGCCAAACTCAGGAACTGACGAGCCTTCGGCCGGGGTTGACGCGTGAGCAGCAGGACCAGCGCAGCCAGCACTGCAGCGAGTACGCCCCGCCCGAAGGCCACGAACCAGGGATCAAGATGGGCCACGGCAACCCGCGTCGCCGGCAAGGTCAAGCTAAAAGCTGCAATTCCAAGGAACGCCAAGATCCACCCGCGGCGCATGTCCGACCTGTTCGTCCGGCTGCCCATCGCTTTCCTCCAAATACGTTGATTTCGAAGCGTCCTCACGATAGATGGGAAAATGCGAACAATACATATACAGTCAGCCATCCATTTGGCTAACCTGTACCTGTCGGATGACCTATACAGCTATGACCCCTCTCAACCTCGACTCCCGCGACCCCCGCCCCTTGATCGAACAGATCGTTGTGGGCATCAAGCAGCGTATCGATGAACGCGCCCTGCGTGCGGGCGCGCGCCTACCTTCGATACGGCGTTTTGCGGAGGATCACGGCGTCAGCAAATTTACCGTGGTCCAGGCTTTCGATCGGCTGGTGGCGATGGGTTACTTGAAATCGCGGCATGGCTCGGGCTTTTACGTCACTCAGCGTTCGGACATCGGCGATACGGCGAATCAGGCTTGCCAGCTTGATCGCGCCATGGATGTGCTGTGGCTGCTCCGCAACGCCTTGCAGGAGCAGTCCCACATCGCGATGCCCGGCGCCGGCTGGTTGCCCGGCGAGTGGATGGATGGTGCCGGCATCCAGCGTAGTCTGCGGCTGCTAGCGCGAAAGAGCGGCGCGCATTTGACCGCCTACGGGTTGCCAGCCGGCTATGAGCCCTTCAGAGCGCTGTTGGCTCGGCGCCTGGAAGATCAGGGCATCGGTTGCTCCGCTCGGCAGATCGTTACCACACGGGGCGCCTCACACGCCCTGGACTTAATCGCTCGGTTCTTCGTCAAGCCAGGCGATGCTGTGCTGGTGGACGATCCCGGCTACTACACGCTGTTCGGCTATCTAAAGCTGTCGGGGGCGCAACTGGTCGGCGTTCCGTGGACCCCGCAGGGACCGGATACGGCGGTAATGGAAAACCTCATCCAGGAGTATCGGCCCAAAGTGTTTTTCACCAATACACTGCTACACAACCCGACCGGCGTCAGTATCAGCCAGGCAGTGGCACACCGGGTGCTGCAGTTGGCCGAGCGTTACGACCTGGTGATCGTGGAGGACGACATCTACGGGGATCTGCTGGCTGGACCGGCTACCCGCTTGGCAACGCTCGACCAACTGGAGCGAGTACTTTTCGTCGGCGGCTTTTCAAAGACCGTTTCGGCGAGCCTGCGCGTCGGCTTTCTCGCCTGCAAGTATGAAATCGCCGAGAGCCTGACGGACCTCAAGCTCCTGACCGGTCTGACCACCTCGGAAATCGACGAACGCTTGATCCATGAGTTGCTCACCGACGGCTACTTTCGTAAACATCTGGACAAACTGCGCTCACGCCTGCGTAGAGCGCGCGGCGAGGCGATCAGGCATCTGGAACGCGTGGGTTTGGAAATCTATCAGGAATCGGAAGAAGGGATGTTTCTCTGGGCGCGCCGGACTGCCACCGAGAATGCCACGCGTTTGGCGGCAGCGGCAGCCAAACAGGACATCATGCTGGCACCCGGCGCCTTGTTCAGGCCGCAGCAGGAGGCCTCCCCCTGGCTCCGTTTCAATGCGGCCGGTTGCGGAAATCCAGCCATTTTCCGGTTTCTTGAGAACGAGCGTACCGATCCGGATCGATGACGTCGGGCGAGAGAGGCCACACCTCTCGGCGCATTCGGAGCAAGTGCGAACCTGGCCGGCTGCTGCCTGAATCGTAGGGTCAGCCTAGCGCGGACCATATTTGCCATAAGCAAGAAGTGCTCAGCCTGTCTCCTCAGTCCTAGTGCGACGACAATCGTTCAATGCGGATTTTATACGCTTCCCGCAAGCATGATACATCGCTACAGCGATCACGGACATTCTTTCTCCAAGCATTCTGATCCGCTGTCAGCTTAACCCTATCGCCAGCCTGTGTTAGGGCCCTTTGATAAGCACCAGCCATTTTTACATCAGCTTCTGCTAAGTCTTGGTTGGCGCAGATCATATGTTCGACGCCTGTCCGTGCCTTCCCACAATCAAAACTTGGCGAAGCCCCTACTAGAGCAGCGGAATCATTGGCGGCGGGAGTAATTTTAAGTAGCGAGACGCCCTTGAATCTTCCTTGCGCATCGAAATCAAACCCAATATCTGCACTTCCGGCAATTTCACATGCATGGCAACCGTTAAGTAAATTGTAGGAGAAAATAAACCTTTGCCCACCATTGGGTCTGACCTTCGAAGATTGTAGCGAAGCGCTTGCTCCCCAAAGTGTAACGTTGGGGAAGTCGCGCTTGATCTTTGAATAGTTAGGGTTCTTGGAGAGGTCCAACGGTTCGGAGAGTTCTGTGGAAACAATAGAAGGCATGCCATTCAGGAGGATATAGGCGCTGTTCGTGTTCGCGCGCTTTGGAAAAGTAACTTCCCCGACGTCGACCTTACCCTTCTCACTGAAACTATCTAGGTACCCCTCGCCATTCAGTGCTTTTACAAATTCGATCACTTCCTGATCTGCGCCAGCGTTCCTTAGATGTGAAAGCACACACTCTTGACTGCTACACTGCTGCCAAGCCGAGAATTCATCGTTTTCATCACGAGGATGCCATATATTCGTCATCGAATATTCCGACGGGCCGGGGTGGGATTCTTCGGCTTTCGCCCATGCGCAACTCAATGTGATTGCCAAAAAGTAGAGTAGACAGATAAACATCTTCATAATACAGTCCCTATCGAATGCTGCTGTGCGGTGCTAATTTGGTGCCGAACCACTGAAACACCATCATATCCATAGACTGCACTCTGCAACATAAATACAAGATCTTTCATTATAGTGACGGAACGCCTCTACATTTTGCTCTCATCCGCGCACAAACCTGGCCTTTACCGTCTTTGGTTTATTCATTTTGACGACATATCGTTTTTTGGCGTTACACCCACCACCAAACCATTTTTTTACTAAGCTTCTCGAAAGTAGAGTCACCTAATGATGTATTGGCATTCAGGCTGGCGAAAGAATGACTTCACCAGCTCGGGTAATTTCTGAATGCGGCGCAACGCGCCGAGGGCTAATCGCTTCAT
>JAQTYA010000172.1 GCA_028688525.1 Methylococcus sp.
AGCTGGGGTCGAGAGCGCCTTCCGCCACGCGGTAGCCGAGCGCGAACATGTGGCATTCGGTGTCATAGAGGAAGCGGAAATCCATGTCGCGGAACAAGGCGTCCAGCTGTGCAGCCATCTTTTCCATACGCGCGGTGAGAAGATCAGCCTGCTGTTGAGCGCGCCGCAAGCTCATCGCCAGTGCTGCCAAGTCTCCTGGCGAGGGTAAGGCTTCGAGCCGAGCCAAACCCTGCGTGTAGCAACCGGAGAGATCGCTCAGGCGGGTCTCTAAAGTCAGCTGTTTCCGGAACAGCTCTTGATGAAGGCACGGCGTTTCCGGGTCGCCCGGTGCCTCAAGACAGCCTGCGAATTCGATCCAGGGCGCCAGGCTATCCACATCCCGCATATGCGAACGGATGTCATCCCGCAGTAAGCTGGCCCAGGCCAGCACTTCGCTGTCGACCGCATCGCCGCGTTCGGCGGCATAGGCGCGTGCCAAGTCCAGCAAGGTGTCGGCGCAGCGCGTCAGCTGCTGCCATAGACGGCTCCATCCGGCCGGGTCAGACGGGCCCTTTCCCAACAGCTCCCCGAGATCGACTCCTTTTTGACGCAGCTCTTTCAGGGGCACCGTGAGGGTACGCCGGTCATCGCTTAGGTTGGCGAGTGCGGCCGTGAGCAGCCGATGCGTATCCGCAAGGCCTGTCATGGCCGTGGAGAAATCGAGCGGCCGCTCCAGTATTTCCCGGCAAGCTTCGGCCAGGGTTAGCAGATGCCCGGCCAGATTGCCGCTGTCCACGGTCGAGACATAGCGCGGCTCCAGGGCCTGGAGATCGCGAGTGTCGTACCAGTTATAAAAATGGCCGTGCAGCCGCGGCAGTGCAGCGAGCGTCGCAAGCGTCGCTTCGAGCCGGTCGACGGTGTCCAGCAGCCCAAGCCAGCCGAAATCCCGGGCGGCTACGACCGACAATAGATAGAGTCCGAAATTGGTCGGCGAACTGCGATGGGCGACGACGGGCTGAGGGTCTACCTGAAAATTATCCGGCGGCAGAGCGTGTTCCTCTGCCGTCACGAAGGTCGTGAAAAAACGCCAGATACGCCGCCCGATCAAGCGCAGTTGCAAACTATCTTCGGGAAGCAGGGATTCGGCTCGATCGATTTTGGGCGGTAGGCTCAAAGCGCGGGCGGCAACTGGTGCCAACCACCATAGCAGCAGGAACGGCGCAGCGACGTCGATTCCGGCCGGATTGAAAACCAGCACTACGGTGCCGGCGGCAATGGCGACCAGAGACGAGCTGCCCAGGGGCCGAATGAGGTTTGTCAGCGCGTGACCGGCCGCAGTTTTAGCCTGCAGCGCAGTGACCCATTTCAGCAACTGGCGCCGGGTAACGAACACCCGCACCAGAGTACTGACAATGGCGTCCGTCATCAGCCAAGCCTGTTGTGCGAGTAAAGTTAACGCGACTAGGCTATTGCCGATGGGCCATAGCACGTTCTCTCCCGTCGCGCGCAGATGGGTACCCAACGAGATACCTCGAAGGGGCGGTGCGAAGCCACTCAAGACCGCCAGGATCGCAGGCAAAGCCAATGCCGTGAGCACGAGGCCGACCAGGATCGACTGCGGTGCATTCGGGATCGCCCAGGTGGCGACTAGGGCCGAAAAAGCCGTTGGCGCCGAGAGGGATCGGCGTAAGTTGTCGAGCATCTTCCAGCGGCCAATCATAGGCATGCCCTTGCCGCGCATTCCGAAGATCCAGGGCAACAGCTGCCAGTCTCCCCGGGCCCAACGGTGCGCACGCGATGCCGCAACCTCCGTGTGGGAGGGAAATTCCTCGAAAAATTCGATATCGCTCACCAAGGCACAACGTGCGAAAACGCTTTCGAATAGGTCATGGCTAAGCTGGGTGTTGTCCGGTACCCGCTCCGCTAGCGCCGCTTCGAAGCTATCTACGTGATACAAGCCCTTCCCGCTGTAGGTGCCGAGTGCGAACAGGTCCTGATAAAGTTCGGAGACCTCGCTGGCGTAGGCGTCGGTACCGGAAGCGCCGGCAAATATCTGGTGAAACATCGAGCGGTCCAGCCGCTGCGGTAAGGTCGGGGTCACGCGGGGTTGGAGGATGCCATAGCCCTCCACGACACATTGGGTGCTCGGATCGAACAGCGGCCGGTTCAGCGGATGGGCGGCCACGCCGACCAACTGGGCCACGACGCCGATGGGCAACTTGGTATCGGCATCTAGGGTAATAACATAACAGACGCCGGGCGGTACTGCGGCAGGCCGGCCATCGATCGGTAGAAAGGACGTATCGGTGGCGCCGCGCAACAGACGGTTGAACTCGTGCATCTTGCCGCGTTTGCGCTCCCACCCCATCCATTTTCCTTCGCCGGGATTCCACAAGCGCCTGCGGTGGAACACATAGAATCGTTGTTCGCCGTACTTGGCGTTGAGTTCGGCCACCGCGACAGTGGCTACGTTCAGCAGCCGGTCGTCGTCCGGCATCGTTTCCCGCTCAGCATCGGCCCAGTCGGACAACAAGGCAAAGCGTACCTGGCCGTCCCGATTGGACAGATAGCGAATCTCCATCTGTGCGACCTGTTCCCTGACTCCCGCTTCGTTGACGAAAAGCGTCGGCACGACGACGAACGTGCTCAGCGCTTCCGGCACGCCCTCCTTCAGCTCGAGCCTCGGCAGATGCCGCGGCGGAAGGCTCGCAATGACGAGCCTGTTCACCAAGCCGACGGCGATATCCGAGGCTGGAAATGCGCCGAGCAGCATGAGCAGGAACAACTCAAATCCGTCAATTCCGGCATCGAGGCTCGCGCGGAAAGGCAGCGCAAGTCCACACAGGGTCAGCAAGCCGAGACTGCCTACATAAGCGAGTCCAGCATGGGCGACATAGGCGCGCAGCAGCCGTTGTCTCATTGAAGGCCGATAACCGACTTCCCGTTCGAACGCGTAGCGGCCGGCGCTGATCAAGTAATAGCCCGGCTCCTGCTCCCGCCCGTCGCGAGCGGTCTGGATTTTGTCGATCACCTTGCAAGCGATGTCCACCTCCGAATGCGGCGTTCGCTTGGCGATATCCTCGATCGCATGGCGGTAACGATCGCGGGTGAGAAAATCCATCGCGGCGTAGCCGCTGTGAGTCCGCAGGCAGGCGTCCACCAAGCTCACGTCCTCGACGAACTGCGGCCATTCGAACGCCGAGATGGCGCGCATGCTGGTGATAATGTTGCGGACCGTCAGGTTGTCGGCGATCTGATCGGCATGTTCCCTATGTACGATTTCGTCGAGGCTGACGCCTTGCGCGTTAAGCCAGTCATTCAGGAAGTCCAGGGATAGCGCGGCGCCCGGATGAGGGTCGTGCAAGCGTTGCAGGATCTGGACCGCGTAAGCCTGGCGCAGCAGGGGGGAGGGGAGTTCCGCCGAAGGCTGCGGCTGATCCGCCAGATCGATTTGAGCGGCGGCTTGTTCGAGCCGGTCGACGAACTCGTCCGCCATCTGGCGGGCGGTTTGGGATCGCATGATGCGAACGGCCAGACGGCGCAGGTTTTCGACTAACAACACCCGCAAGGTGGCCGGTATCGCCCAGAGTTCACCAAGCGTAAGGGGCTGGACGGTTTGGTAAGTCTTTACGAAGAGTGTCAGCGACTCCGGAACGAAGCGGCTGTCGGTATGAGCCACCAATGCCCAGGCAATGCCGTAGACGCGGGGATAGCCGGCGAGGACGCCTTCGGCCAGTTTGGGCAGTTCCCGGTAATAGCTTTCGGGCAAGTCCACGAAGTTGTCGCTGACCTGCTCCTCGATGACATGGAAATTATCCAGCAGCCATTCCGCTGCCGGTGTGATTGCGTGTTGTTGATGTACTGCCTTGGCGACGGCCTTATAGGCGGCCAGTAACACCCGTGCATTTTCGCGTGTCCGTGGGATCAGTTTCCGTCCTTCCTTGCGGCTACTGACTTTTTGCGCTTGCGCCAGACTTACCGCATGCTGTTCGAGCCGCTCAGTGCTGAACAGCTCGAATCGGATGGGTGTCTCGTCCCCGCCCGGATGCTCGACTCTAGCGTGCCGTCTTCGTTCTCGCCGTTTCAACATCGTCTGTTCCGAACCCAAGTGAGGAGCTGCCAATCGGCGATCCCCGGAACCGTACCGCCGGGGCGACGATATTTCCGTCTGTCTCCGGCGCTTTTAGCAGACAGCTAGACAATCGTTGGAAGGCCGCGCCTACCAATAGGCGGGAATAGAATTAGGGCAGATGTTTCCACCCTTGGCGCTGCGTTTGCCGGGCGCAGCTTTCCGCTATGCTGGCGACGATCGGCTTACTTGAATTTGGACGCGGCGCCGGCTAAGCCGGTCCTAAGGTCATCCCAAACCTTATCCGCGGTCTCCTTGACGGTCTCCCAAGCATCGCCGCTGCCTTCCTGCAGCTCTTTCAGCTTTTCGGCTGCCGCATGCTGTTTAGCGCGTAAAGCATCGAGTTCTTCGTCGTATTTGAGTTTCACCTGTGCTGCGGCGTGTTCCGTTTTAACTCCTAAGAGGTCGATCTGGGCGCTCCACGCTTTCAATTCTGAGGCTAGACTTTCAATGTATTCGTCTTTGGTCTTCATGGGATCCTTCATTGGCGTTGATGGGCGCTCTGGCGTGGTTTTGAAGGGCGTCGACATAGGCGTCAGGCTAGGCGCCGAGTCGCTACGTGCGGTTTCATTTACTGGATGCCAGCCTAGCCGTAACTTCTGTGGCCGTCGGTACGGTAACGTACATAGAGCGGCTTGCGCTCGATACGATAATCGGGCCGTTTGGGTAAGCGACATCCCTTTTCCGGGACTTAACCCGTTGTGCTATACCTTGTGCAGTAAAGCTAGTGCCTGCCGTTCAAACTCTCGGCGATCAATCGGCTTGTCCGTAAGCTTCCCCATTAGGAAGACACCCGATAAGTAGAACTTTCTGGCATGTTTAGCCCAACCAGGAGGTTCCATGAAGAAGTCGCGTTTCACCGAGACCCAGATTGTCTCGATTCTCAAGCAAGC
>JAQTYA010000173.1 GCA_028688525.1 Methylococcus sp.
AGCGGGTACGCTTGTTCGACAGCAAGTCCGCCTGCCGGATCTTGAAATACTCCGCCACGGTTTTTTGAATGTTCTCGACGTTGATCATCCGATCCTGCAGGGCGATCAAGTCGCGCAACGCCTCCTTCGCGAATTCCAGCGTAATCGGCCGACCAGTGAATTGGGCATTGGCGATGACGCGCCGGAGCGCACCCTCCAGTTCGCGAATATTGGAGCGAATGCGTTTGCCGATGAAGAACGCGACCTCCGGAGACAAATCGATATCGGAATGCTGCGCCTTGCTCATGAGGATCGCGACGCGGGTTTCCAGATCGGGCGGTTCGATGGCCACGGGCAGGCCCCAACCGAAGCGGGATTTGAGCCGCTCCTCCAGCCCTTTGATCTCTTTCGGATAACGATCGCAGGTCAACACCACCTGATGTTTGTTTTCCAGCAGGGTATTGAAGGTATGGAAAAACTCCTCCTGCGAACGCTCCTTGCCTGCGAAGAACTGAATGTCGTCGATCAGCAGAGCATCCACAGTGCGGTAAAAATCCTTGAACGCATTGATCGCATTGTGCTGCAAGGCTTTGACCATATCGGATACGAAGCGCTCGGAATGCAGATAGACGATGTTGGCGCCCGGATTTCCCCGCAGGATTTCATTGCCGATGGCGTGCATGAGATGGGTCTTCCCCAAACCGACGCCGCCGTAAATAAACAAAGGGTTATAAGCGCGGCCGACATTTTGGGCAACCTGTAGGGAGGCTGCTTTGGCCAGTTGGTTGGACTTGCCTTCGACGAAATTGCCGAAGGTAAAAGCGCTATTTAGGTTGTTAGGCACCTGCTTGCGCCCCGAGCCGGCTTTTTTTACCGAACTAGCCGGCCGAACCGGGGCAGCCTCGGCGGTGCGCGAGCCGATCTCAAGAACCACGCTGGGCCTGGGAGCGAGGTTTTGCTCCGACACCACCTCTTCGATCTTGCCGATGAAGTGCTGCTTTACCCAGTCGAGAACGAAGCGGTTGGGCGCCAACAAACGCAACTCGGAACCCTCTTCCACGGCTTGCAGCGGCCTGATCCAAGTGTTGAACTGTTGCGCGGGAAGTTCGCCTTCAAGCTTGCTGATACAGTGGGTCCAGAGCATGCTCATCGGGAGATATCCTAAGGAAACGGGTGGGGGCGGGCTTTCCCGGCGGGGAAGCTATTCTACCGAAAAATGAAGCACAACCCAGCTTCTTGACGCAGATGCATCCCCCTATTAAAATTGCCCTCTTTTTCTTTTTGCCGCCCAAGCACCGAGCAGAATAAACCATGAAAAGAACCTATCAGCCAAGCAAGATCAAGCGTGTGCGCACCCACGGTTTCCGCGCTCGCATGAAGACCCGCGGTGGACGCGCCGTTCTCAACGCCCGCCGGGCAAAAGGCCGCAAGCAGCTTTCGGTCTGATGGAACGACCCGTTCCCGGCCCAGGGTACGGGTTCCCCAAATCCTACCGATTGACTACTCCCGCCGAATTCCGCTTCGTTTTCGAGGACGCCGCCCGCTCGTCCGACGCATGGCTTACCGTGCTGGCCCGCCCCAACAGCCGCCCCCACGCCCGGCTCGGTTTAGCGCTATCCCGCAAACAGATCCGGAACGCCGTCGACCGCAACCGGATCAAGCGGCTGGTCCGCGAATCTTTCCGCCTCAGGCATGCCCAATTCGGCACCCTGGACTACGTCGTCATGGCGCGCGCGCCGGCAAACACCGCGGATTCCGCAAGCCTGCGGCTGTCACTGGAAAAACACCTGCTCAAACTGGCGCAGCGATGCAACGGCTCCTCATCGGCCTGATCAAAACTTACCAGTTTCTACTCAGCCCATGGCTGGGTCACCATTGCCGTTTCTTTCCAAGCTGTTCGAATTACGCCGTCGAGGCCATCGAGCGCTTTGGCGCGATGCACGGCGTATACCTTACAATACGCCGGCTTCTGCGATGCCACCCTTGGCATCATGGCGGCATCGATCCGGTCCCGGAAAAAAACTTGGAAAACAATAATGGATAACCTACGGTTTGTGCTCTTCGTCTTTTTCGTACTCTTGAGCTTCCTGCTGTGGCAGCAGTGGGAGATCGACTATGGCCCAAAACCCCAAGCCGTGGCTCAAGCCGAAAAGGCTGCCCCTGCAGCCGCGGGCGACCTGCCGCAGTCTCAAGCGCCGAGCGACGAAACCGCGGGCACCCTCGCGTCCGCCGAATCCGCGCCGACGGAGGCCAGCCGGCGTATCCGCGTCCACACCGACGTACTGGATCTCCAAATCGACACCCGGGGCGGCGACCTCCGCCAGCTCGACCTGCTGAGCTACCCCGTCAGCAAGGATCAGCCCGATCATCCGGTACGTCTGCTGACCGATCAGGGGGACACCTTCATCGCGCAAAGCGGCTTCATCGGGCCCGCTCAGCGCGCGCCTACCCATCATAGCGTCTGGCACGCCGACGCCGCCGAATATCGGCTCCAGAACGGGCAAGATGCGCTGCGTATCCCGCTAACCTGGACTGACGGCCAGGGCGTCACCATTACCAAGACCTATGTGCTCAAGCGCGGCAGCTATCTGGTCGAGATGGAACAGACGATCGACAATCGTTCGGCTACGGACTGGACCGGCCGCCAATACGTCCAGCTTCAGCGCAAGGAGCCGACCAGCGCCGGAGACGATTCGCAATTCGTCCGCACCTATACCGGCGGCGTGCTGCACACGGCGGACAAGAGCTATGAAAAAATCGCCTTCAAGGACATGGCGGACCGGAATCTCGATCTGAAATCGCGCCAAGGCTGGATCGCGATGATCCAGCACTATTTCCTCGCCGCGTGGATTCCGCCGGCCGAAGACGAATCGACGTTCTACACCAAAGCGCTGGCCGACCGCCATTTCGTGATCGGCGCCTACAGCCCCTTGAGCGATGTAGCTGCCGGCTCGAGCCAAACCCTCAAGGCCCGCTTGTTTGCGGGCCCAAAATTGCAGCACGTTCTGGAAGGCGTCGCCCCAGGCCTCGAACTGACGGCTGATTTCGGGATACTCACCGTCATCGCCAAACCCATTTACTGGCTGCTCGAGAAGTTCCACGCCTATTTCAATAACTGGGGCTGGGCGATCATTTTCGTCACCCTGGTCATCAAAGCGCTGTTCTTCAAGCTTTCCGAGGCCAGCTACCGCTCCATGGCCAACATGCGGAAGCTGCAGCCCAAACTGGTGGATCTAAAGGAGCGCTATGGCGAGGATCGCCAGCGCTACAATCAGGCCATGATGGAGCTGTACCGCAAGGAGAAAGTCAACCCGTTGGGCGGCTGTCTCCCCATCCTCGTCCAGATCCCGGTATTCATTTCGCTGTACTGGGTACTGGTCGAGAGCGTAGACCTGCGCCAAGCGCCGTTCCTGCTCTGGCTGAACGATCTCTCGTCGAAGGATCCCTACTTCGTCCTGCCGGTCATCATGGGCGTGTCCATGTTCATTCAGCAGCGCCTGAACCCTCCGCCGACCGATCCGATCCAGGCCCGCGTGATGCAGTTCTTCCCCCTGATCTTCACGGTGTTCTTCCTGTTCTTCCCGTCTGGACTGGTGCTGTACTGGGTAGTCAACAACATCCTTTCCATCGCACAGCAGTGGTACATCACCAAGCAGATAGAGAAGACAATCCCGGCGAAGGCCTAATCCCTCTTCGGTGATGACCGCCGCCGAACGCGATGCCATCGCCGCCATCGCCACGCCGCCCGGAAGGGGTGGCGTCGGCATCGTCCGGATTTCCGGCGCAGATCTGAGCTCGCTCATCGGCGCAATGGTGGGAAAACCTCTACGCCCCCGCTACGCCGAATTTCGCCGCTTCTTGGACGCCGACGGCGGCACCGTCGACAGCGGCATCGCCCTGCATTTCCCCGCTCCGCACTCATTCACCGGCGAGGACGTTCTCGAACTGCAAGGCCACGGCGGCCCCATCGTCCTGGATGCCCTGCTGCGGCGCGCCCTGCAGTTAGGATGCCGGCCCGCCCGCCCCGGCGAGTTTTCCGAACGCGCCTATTTGAACGGCAAGCTGGATCTCGCCCAGGCCGAAGCCGTCGCCGACCTGATCGACAGCAGCACGGCCGCAGCCGCCCGAGCCGCGCAACGCTCGCTGCAGGGCGAGTTCTCCGAGCACATCCACGGACTAGTGGAACGCCTGATCCAACTGCGCACCTACGCCGAAGCCGCCATCGACTTCAGCGACGAGGATATCGATTTTCTGGAAGACGCCTCGATCGCCCAAGAACTCGCCGAACTGACCGCCGCAGTCGAAACCACCGGCCGCATGGCACACCAGGGCACTCTGCTCCGCGAAGGGCTCACCGCGGTGATCGCCGGCCTCCCCAATGCCGGCAAGTCCAGCCTGCTCAACGTTTTAGCCGGCCGCGACGCGGCAATCGTTACCGAAATCCCCGGCACCACCCGCGATATTTTGCGCGAATCCCTGCAAATCGACGGCCTACCCCTGCATATCTTCGACACCGCCGGACTCCGCGACAGCCAAGATCCGATCGAACGCGAAGGCATCCGGCGGGCACGGGAAGCTCTGGGCAACGCCGACTGCATCCTGCTGGTGGTTGACTCCCGCCACCCCCACCCGCCCGAGGCCTTGCTGTCCAGCCTGCCCTCACATATTCCGCTCATCCGTATCTTCAACAAAATCGACCTTACCGGCGAAGCGGCGTCTCTGTCGACTGCCGAAAACACCGTCTCCATACATCTATCGGCGCGCACAGGAAAAGGGATAGAACTGCTGCGCCAGGAACTCGCCCGCCGAGCCGGCTATGACACAGGAGCAGAAGGGGTGTTCAGCGCCCGGCGCCGCCACCTGGACGCCCTCCGCAGAACCCACACGGCGTTGATCAGCGCCAAACATCACCTGGACGCCAAAACCGCGGAACTCCTCGCCGAAGAGCTCCACACCGCCCAAAACACTTTGGGCGAAATCACCGGCGAAGTCGCCCA
>JAQTYA010000174.1 GCA_028688525.1 Methylococcus sp.
ACCAGCGGTGGCTGATCGTCCAATGGCACCCAGGGATGGTTTAAGTAGACCAAATTAGTAGGTTTTTATCAACCGTACGGTTTATATAACCCTTTCGCGGTCGATGATGGTGAATGGATGGGCCTGGGTGCTCGATGCCAGACTTCACAGTCCCGGACACATCGCCAATAACATGTATTGACAATGCGCCTTATCATACGTAGCCTGTCATTTAGTTTCAACTCGAAACTATGTCGGCAGCAAGAGCGGGGTTCGCTCGCGCCAAAAATCGCGAATCGAACAAACCGGGCATTGTTTTCCCTAGGCTTATCCGCTCCTCCCCCACTCACTAATAACGGAGAACAAACGGTGAACGTTGAGTCCAGCCCTACGAAAGACAATTTTTGGATTTATGTTGCCTTGGCCACAGCGGCGCTCGTCGGCGTCGTCGTCTTGGCCAAGTTGAGCGAAAACGACAAATACGATCCCATCCGCGCGCAACAAAACGAAGAATTAACGCGCATGAACATACGCGTCCTCAATTAAGCATTCTGCACACTCGCCCTCTCACCCTCGGAGAGCTCCATGATCGATACGAGTCTGAAATTATATTCGCTCCTGCTTTTAACCCTCCTTTGCGGCCTCTCTGGCACCGCTATCGCCACGGAATACATCTACCGCGATCTCATGGCCAATACGCTGCCGCCGCAAAAATGCGCAACGCGGGTTGAGGCCGAAGCGGCCGCATCCGACGAATACAGGCTGAAAAAACAAGAGAGAACCTTCTGCGAATCCCAGGGCTACGGCTGGCACGTCGAACAGCGAAAAAGCACCGGTAATTTGGTCTGCGATGAATGCAGCGACGGCGCGGACAAAGGCAATTTCCGCTGCCATAAAGAGGACGTCGTTGTTCAATGCAAGCGGATCAAGCCCGGAAGCGTAGGTTTAATTCCCGGCCAAAGCTGATTTCCACCCTCCTAATGCGGAATGTCCCGGCGCTTTCGGGCCGAGGCATTCCGTACCTTTTCTCTCCCGAATCGACGAGATGCCTTGGTGCGCGCCGCTCTGGTGTATCATCATGCGCGGTCTCGGCCGGGTGCAGCGTTTTCGTATTCGGGCCGGATCTCGCAATGTGTTTTTCGTCCCGGACTCGGCGGCATGCGCCGCCACTCCAGAGTCGCATCCTTCCCCAAGTGAGCAAGAACACCGTCGATGACATCCGCAAATACGACCCACACCGCATCCGAAAGCCGCTCAATCGCCGCATTGCGCGAGATCGTCGAATCCGCGCGGCCTTTGAGCTATATCCGGTCGTCCGAAGAACAGCGCGTCGAGCGATTGCTGAAAGACGCTGCGCAGCGTTTTTTCAACCCTGCCGTCCCCGTCTGGACCTGGAGCCTGACTGAAGGCCTCCGTTGCAACGACGGCAGAACCGACGCTTCCGCCACCGACCCCCGTGCCGCACTCGATTTCATCGCGGCGTATCAAGGACCGGCTTTATTCCATCTGAAGGACTTTCACGAACCTCTGCGTGACCGGGCCGACATCCGCCGCCGCTTGCGCGACCTTTACACCGCCTGTTTCGATCACGGAAAGTTCGTGATCATTTCCTCGCCGGTCCGGTTCATACCCGAGGAACTCGGCCGCAGTCTCATGTACGTCGAACTGACTTTGCCCGATCTGGCCGAATTGGTCGATTTCCTCCGGGATGAAATCGCTGCCGTCAAAGCGCTGGGCGGCAGCGTCGATGCCGACGATGCGACCTTGACCCAGATCGCGCGGGCGCTGCAGGGCTTGACCCTAGACGAATCGCGCCACGCCATCCGCCGCGCCCTGGCCGCAAGCGGCAGCCTGGGGGCGGATTCGCTGCCTGCGCTGTACGAAGAAAAACGGCTGCTGGTAAACCGCACCGGCATGATCCAGTACGTCGCCGACGGCACCAAGATCGACAGCGTCGGCGGGCTGGAAATCATGAAGAAGTGGCTAACGGAACGGCGTGAACTGTTCCAGCTCCGCGACAGCATCAGTGCCGAAATCGTGCCCAAGGGCGTGCTGATCATGGGCGTTTCCGGCTGCGGCAAGAGCCTCTCGGTGAAAGCCATTGCCTCGGCCTTCGGTCTGCCGCTCTACCGCATCGACATGACCGAGATATTCTCCGGCCGCCACGGCAGTCCCGAAGGCGCTTTCGTCGCCGCCTGCCGCATGCTGGAGCAGATCGCGCCGGCCGTAGTGTGGTTCGACGAAATCGAAATGGGGGTCAACTCGACCGAATCCGCCGGCGAACAGGGACGCATCTTCGCCTTCTTCCTGACCTGGATGCAGGAAAAGACCAGCGGGCTATTCGTGGCCGCAACCGCAAACCGCATCGACTTGCTGCCGGCGGAAATGACGCGAAAAGGCCGTTTCGACGAAATTTTCTTCGTCGATCTGCCGTTGGACGACGAGCGAGTGGAAATCTTCCGCATCCACCTGGAACGCCGCGGCATCGACACCAGTCCGTTCGACCTTACCCGCCTCGTCAAGATCACCAAGGGCTGGGTCGGCGCCGAAGTCGAACAGTGTGTGGTATCGGCCCTGACCACGGCCCATTTGGACAACCGCGACGTGACGGTGGAAGACCTGCTGCGGGCCGCCGGCAAGATCGTGCCGCTGTCCAAGACTATGAAGGAGCAGGTCGACCACATCCGCAGCTGGGCTTACAACCGCGCCGTGCGCGCCTCTCCGGCGGAATTTGCGCACTGAGCTGGGAACTCGCCGATTTAGTGAGGAGGGGCCGGAGCGTTGTTAGAACGATCCCGGCCTCTTTCGCTCGGCATAGCTTTCTGCCCGCCCGACGCCGGAAGGCGGCTCCGAATTACCACTCCTTCTGCATACCCCAAGGCGTAGAACCGTCCACCAAGGACGCCTTGATGCCTTTTTTCTCCATGTCTTCCAGCGTTTTGTAAAACGTCGCCTCGTGCATCAGCGTCCCGTTTTTGGTGTACAAGGCGACATAGCGCGCGGCGGTGTCGACGTCGACGACGAAATCCCCGCCGGCGTCTTCGGTGCGGCGCGCATTACCGTTCCAATCTACGAAAAAGCCAGGTGCTACCGCCATGATCAGTCCTCCGATGGGAAAATGTTCTCCCGCTACCGGAGCAAAAACCGAGCCGGAAGGTCATTTTGCGCCAAACGCCTTGTGTACCAAGCGCTTACATGTTCGCACCCGATGAAACTTTGTCGCAAAACCGGCAATGTCGTATGGGTAGAACCAAGCCTGTCGATTTCGGGAGGGGCAGAAATCACTTCACCCCGGCTACCGGCCGCATCTGGGTATCGCATTGGCCGCCGACTACGGCGGTTTTTTCCACCGCAGGCGCTTGGCAATTTTCGCCGCGGTCTTTGATATGGCAATGCAGTTCCAGCGATTTGCCGGAATTCAGCCAGCCCGGCGTGGTGCGGTAACGTCCAACCTCGCCGAATTCGCAGCCGGCCGGAATACCGTAAGGCACGCAGCGGGCCGTGGGCTTGAGATCGACCTTGCGGGCGTCGATGACGAAACCGGGATAGTTGTCGACGATCTCCACCTCGTCCCGTTCTGCTTTCTGTTCGAGCTCAAAATCCTGGAAGTAATAGCCGCCGTCGGCGCGATCCTCCACCTGTATCCGGGTATTGGCGATGAGCGCGAAGTCCCGCCCTTTGCGGGCAATGGCGCCGGAAATGTATTCCGCCCGCTCGTAACCGGGAAAGCATTTGCCCATGGCCGGGGCGTGATAATAGTGTTTGAGACTCTTCAGGTCCGACAGAGATGCGCCGGGAAAGATGTCCTTGAGGTCGGCGTCGTCGCCGAACAGAATGCGCTGCACGTCGGGCAGATTCTGTGCGTACAGGTTTTGTAGCTTGGCGTAGCGTTCGTTGCCGACCAAATCTTCGCGCAGGAAACAGGCGGTGAGCCCGGTGACCTGGGTGAGATATTCGTCCCAAATGTTGTACTGCGAGGGCTTCGACGCCACCCCCTGGAAATCGCCCGGTCCGCTGCAACCCTGGCCGCCGGCGCAGCCTTCCTTGCCTCGATTGCGGATGGACAGCGCAATGATGTTGCGCTCGCAGCCGCCATAAGCGTTGCAGCCGCGCTCCAGATGCCCCTCGAACAGGGCGGTGCGCAAGGTATAGTCGAGATGCTTGGCCTGGTCCACGGCACCGGCCGGCCAGTGGCCGGGATTGTCCCGCGCGAAGCGTTCCCAGGCGCCTTCCAGCGCCGAGCGGCGGCCGGTAAGGCGGCTGTTCGCGCTTTCGCAATAGGAGGAAGCATGGAAGGCTTTGACAATCCGGTCCAATTCGCCTTGATCCGGACGAACAGCTCCGCGAACCGCCGCAACCCGCGGGTCGAAGAACGGCGCTTTTTCCATCGGATAAAGCTTGCGGACGTCGATCACATACTTGGCCGAGCCGTCGCAGTGGTGATTGGATACGGTCATGGCCTTGCGTTCGGCCACAGCCTGCTTGAATTTCTCCGCCGAGGCTGCCGTGGCGGTGCGGGAATCCACGACGACCTTGAAACCCACATACGGCGTGCCGGTTGCATCGGTCAGCGGCTGACCGTTTTTCAGAACCAGACAAGGGATGACTGAGCTGCCCTGGCTCAGCGTCCCGGTCGGCGACGCCGGGCCGTTGCGCAGAAAGGCATCGGCGTCGTAATACGGAAGGTCGAGCGCGCCGTTGAACTGGTACAACGTCATCACCGGCGTAGCCGGGATGGCCAGGGCAAGGCCCGGCGCGGCGGCCAGCGCGAGCAGCAGTCTTTTCATAGTGAAAACCCGGTTCAGCGCTCGAACAGAGCGATGGATTCGACGTGGGCGGTGTGCGGAAACATATCCATCACGCCGGCCTGGAGCAAGCGATAACCGTGTTCATGAACCAGAATGCCGGCATCGCGCGCCAGCGTTGCGGGATTGCAAGACACGTAAACGATGCGCCCCGCCTTCCACTTCGGCACGCACTGCAATATTTCCAGGGCG
>JAQTYA010000054.1 GCA_028688525.1 Methylococcus sp.
GTCGTCCTCACCGACGACGGCGGCCTCCAGGCCCGCATCGCCGATCCGCGCCACAAGCTGGCGAAGACTTACCTGGCTCAAGTCGAAGGCCTGCCCGACGAAGCGGCATTGGAGCGGCTGCGGCTTGGGGTGCAGCTGAACGACGGCCCTACCCGTCCGGCCGGGGCGCGCATTATCGCCGAACCGGGATGGCTGTGGCCGCGCGAACCGCCAATCCGTTACCGCGCCGCGATCCCCACCACCTGGCTGGAGCTGATCCTGCGCGAAGGCCGCAACCGGCAGGTGCGGCGCATGACCGCCGCGGTAGGCTTCCCGACGCTGCGCCTGATCCGCTGGGCCGTCGGACCCTGGACGCTCGAAGGTCTGTCGCCCGGAGACTGGCAAGAAGCCACGCCACCCATCCCGCGCGGCTTCAACCGGGCGGCTGGCGCTCGGCGACGAAACGGATGAATTCATCCTTGGGCAAGGGCCGGGAGAAATAGTTGCCCTGGAACCGATGGCAGCCATAACGCTGCAGTATGTCCGCCTGCACTTTCGTTTCCACGCCTTCGGCGATGACCCCAAGGCCGAGATGGCGCGCCATACTGACGATGGTTTCGATGATTGCCGCATCGCTCCCGCCGTCCGCCAAATCGTGGACGAAAGCCGACGCGATTTTGAGGTCGTCCAGCGGCAGGTGTTTCAGATAGGCGAGCGAGGAATAGCCAGTACCGAAGTCGTCGATCGAAAAAGCGACGCCGAGATTCTTCAACCGTTCGATCTGGGCCACGGCGAGATTGGTATGGTGCAGCAGCACGCCTTCGGTCAATTCGAGGCAGAGTCCGTCCGGGGCTACTCCCGCCTCCACGCAGAACCCCTCCATCTGGCTCATGAAATCGCTGCGCATGAACTGGCGCGGGCTGACGTTGACCGACAGCTTAGGCAAAGCGAGACCCAAGGCGTTTAGCTCCGCCAGGCAGAAGCACGCGCGGCGCAATACCAGCGCCCCGACCCTCAGGATCATGCCGTTCTGCTCGCAAATCGGTATGAACTGGTCGGGAGAAATCGCTCCACGCTCGGGATGGAACCAGCGGATCAAGGCCTCGGCGCCGACCACCCGCCCGTCGCTGTGCAACTGCGGCTGGTAATACACCTCGAACTCGTCGTTGGTCAGCGCATCTCTCAACGCCTTTTCCATTTCCAGCCGGCCCCGGACCACGGCCTCCATGCTGCTCTCGTAGAAACGGATGCCGTCGCGGCCTTCGTTTTTAGCCACGTACATGGCGGTGTCGGCTTGTTTGAGCACATCGTCCGCGGTCTCGGCCCCGTCGGGGAACACCGTAATGCCTACGCTGACCGAGACATAGTGTATGTACTCGTCGAGGTGGAACGGCGCCGACAACAGCTCGCGCACCCGCCGCGCCACCACGATCGCCTGGCCGGCCGCAACCGACGCGCTGGGTTTGGCCGGCGCAAGCAAGATGACAAACTCGTCGCCTCCCAGGCGCGCCGCCGCTTCCTCGTCGTCGACAGCGTTTTTCAAACGATCGGCGACCTGAACCAGCAGGCGGTCGCCCATAGGATGGCCTAGAGAATCGTTCAGGGTCTTGAAATAATCCAAGTCCATAAACAGCAGCGCGCCATACACCTCGCCGCGTTGAGCCCACTCCATCTGCCGCGCAAGGCGTTCGACGAACAGGCTGCGGTTGGGCAAACCGGTTAGCGGGTCATAATAGGCAAGCTGGCGGATCCGTTCCTCGGAGCGCTTGAGCTCGGTGATGTCCGAAGAAATCGCCACATAATGCGTAAGCTGGCCATCCTCGGAACGCACGGCGGTGATGGTTTTCCGTTCGGGGTAGACCTCTCCGTTCTTGCGGCGGTTCCATAACTCGCCCTGCCAACGCCCGGTTTGCTCAAGACTCCGCCAAATCTCGAAGTAGAAGTCTGCGGTGTGCAAACCGGATTTGAACATCCGCGGATTCCTCCCGATCACCTCCTCCTGCCGATACCCCGTGATCCGGCTAAAGGCTTCATTGACCCGCAGAATGGCTCCGTTCGACCCCGTGATCATGATCGCTTCGTCGGTCTCAAAAGCCGTGGCAGCCAAGCGCAGCTCGGCCTCGACCGCCTGGCGCTGAGTGATGTCCTCGGCCAAGGAGGCCACACCGATCACTGTCCCGTCCGTCGTGGTCAGCGGAGTGTTGTACCATTCGCACAGGATACGCCGGCCTCCGGCGGTTAGATTTTCGTTGATACATTGGTTGCCTCTTCCTTCCGCAACCTCTTTCCATACCGCTCCGAAGTACGCCCCGGCATCCTCCGGGAGGAGCATGTGGCCTGACCGGCCAATGACCTGATCCGCGGGGTAACCGAAGATTTTCTCCGCTGCCGGGTTCCATTGAATCACTCTGAAATCGAGATCCCATTCGATCACCGCCAGAGAAAGGCGTTCGACATGAAGGCGTAGCTTTTCCTCCGACTGCCGCAAGGCCTGCTCGGTCTCCCAACGCGCAGTGACATCCTGCAAGGTTCCCTGCACAATCGGGCGGATACCGCACCCGCGCTCGACGACATCCACCTTGAAGACCACGTGGCGCAGACCACCGTCCGGCCGCCGCACACGCAGCCCCAGCTCCATCCCGGCCGCTCCCTCGAATCCTTTGCGCAGGCTAGCCTCGATGGTCTTATGGTCCTCATGCACAAAGGCTGCTACGAACTCCTCGAACCGGCGCAAACGCTCGCCATCCGGCTCTTGCCCGAAAATTCGGCACATTTCCTCCGACCAGGTCATGCAATCCATTTCCGGATCGTAGACCCAGCTGCCGACATGAACCAAACGCTGCGCTTCCGCCAGCCGGAGCCGCTCCGTTCTCGCCAGCCGCGACGACAGCCACAGCCGTTGCCGGCTGACCTCGAACCCGAGCAGGCCGAAAGCGATCAGCAGAGAGATCGCTATGGCGACCATCCGGAACGCCGCTAACCGTTCGCGCCTTACCGTGCCGTCTATGTCCAGCCCTAGCGCAGCGATGACCGCCCGGGTATCGGGGTCCCGCACGGCAGCAAAAACGGTAAGAACTTCTTTGCCCGCCTCGCCATAGGGGCCGATGAGCAGCGATTGGCCGGTAGCAAACAGAGAAGCCAATTGCGCCCCCTGCCGGAAATAGGACGGCAGACCTCCACCCGGTGAACCTGCGTCACCGGCATCGGAAGGTATCGCGCGCAGCGCCGGACTGGCATCGGGAAAAAACAGGACAAGGCGCTTGAGCTGCGGGTCCGCGAGATCGATACGTTCGAGTTGGCTGGCGAGCCTGCTCGCATCTTGCTCCCGCCCGTCCTGCGCTTCCGCGCGCACTGCATTGACTCTGTCCGGATTGATGGCCGCCGCCACGGTTTCAGCCTGGATGGTCAGTTCCCGGCGCACCTGCTTCTCGGCGGCGTAACCGAAAAACTCGGTCAGGACGAATGCGGCGCCCATCAGGACCGCCGACACCGCCGCAAGCCGCAGGCCGAACCCGATTGCCGGTCTATGTTCCCCCGCCTCCTCACGAAGAGCGCCGCTGCGCAGGTAGAAAAACCAGACTTCCGCCGTCGCTATCAGTACGCAGACACCGCGCCATGCCGGCATCTGCCAGACTGCCTCGACCGGATCGAAGTAGACGCCAACGCTCAAGGCGTAGCACGCCATAGCCAGCGCGGCCCAACGGAGCGGTCGGGCGGACGGTCCGGAAACCTTACGCGCCGCGAGACCCAGTGCCCAAACCGCGGCCAGGGCGCCGCTCAGGCCCCAGGCATAACGCACGGAGACATTCAGCCCGGCCAAACCCGAGACGCTCCCGGCAGCGCCCAGAAACCCGAGCACGGGATAAATGAACCGCCAAGGCAGCCGCAAGCCTAACCCGTTCAATCCTTTCTGTCCGAAACCTAGCAGGCACAGGAAAGAAAGCGACAGGACGGCCAACCGCGCCCAAGCAAAGACAGGATGATCGCCTAGGCCCAAGACGAACATCTCCAGCCATTCGTTGATGCCATGGGCGATGCCGAACAGCCCCAGCCAAAGCCAAGGCAACGGTTGCCGCGCCTCGTTGTGGATCGCGCCGCACACGGCCGCGAGCAGGACAAATGCTAGCCCGTAGGAGAAATAAACCAAATCGGCCCATCCTTGCAGCAGGCTCAAGTCCATAGACGCTCCGTCAATGCGGCAAAATACCCGGCTCAGCGCACCGCCGCCCTGAGCCGCTCCATGCGAGCAACCATGATCGCCCTCAGCCTTTCCCGACCTATCGCGTGCTTCAGGGCCTTTCCCACGCCGGCGACCTGATCGGTCGACGTGTAGTGGCTGTATACCACCAGACTTCCGTCACGATAAGGCAGGATACCCAAGGCCAATTGACTGGAATTGAAGGAATGGCCGACGTAGAAGTCGCGCATGACAACCACGCCGCCGTCCGCCTGGGCTTGAAGCATTTGGTGGACCAGAATGGGGGTCGGGCGCCCCTCTACTTTGCGATCGACCCACTGGAACACACTCGCAACGCCCGGAGGCGGCGCGGCCGGATATTTCAGCAACGCCGTCCGCAGCTCGGGAAACCCATGCCGTAGCACCGCGCTTTGCTCGGTGAACATGTGCAATTCCGCGCCGACATCCACCTTATGCCCGCCAGGGCGGGCATAAGGTGCAATGCCGCCCACGCCCCGTTCGCTATAGCTTTCCAGCCGCCGCCACAGCATTTCGCGAAAGCGGCCGGACAAAGCACTCAACCTCGCCCCTTCGTCCTCCTTGCTCAGCATCCGGGCCAGCTCCCTGAACCCTTCGATTTCAGAAAGTGATAGGTTGTAATCCGAACTCGGTTCCACCTCATCCAACTCCTCCGCCATATCCGACTCAGACGCGGTAAGCCCGTTCAGAGTTCCCGGACCGGCACTGGGCGGAATCGCGCCCCCGGCAATCACTTCGGGATCGCCGTCCGCGAGGGCACCGCGCTCAACCGCAGCGATCAGGCGCCGGGGCGCGGTCTCCACCCGCATGGCCACGCCGGCGGCCAGAGCCCTTTCGTTCGGCTCCCTCACATCAAAGGCAACGATCTCTCCCCGCAACAAGCCCGGAACATCACCAACCCCGAGCAGCAGCAGCATGGCGTCAGGCGACACTGCGGCCATGGAGGGCGGGGCCAACAACAACAAAATCGCCGGCCAAAGCAGGCTCAATCGAAAATTCCGGACAACCGCCACATTCTCTCTCCGCCGAACTTGAGAATCTTCCCGCCCGCACTGGCCCGACTCACGAAATCCATGAGCCGCATCAAGCATAACCCTGCACCGACACCCCATCCCAGATCGCAGTGCGGCGGCGAATGTTATTCTTTGCCTTCGCACCGAACCGCATCATACCTTTCCGTCCATGCGCAAACGCTCCCCACTGCGTAAATTGCTCTGCGAACACCTCGCCGTTCTACTGGGCTGGGCCATCTGGCTCACCCTGCAGATCGCCGGCCACAAATTCGGGCGCGGCGATAGCTTGAGTCTGCTGGCCGCCGTGTCCGCAATGATTTTCGGCGTGATGCTGGGCTGCGTTTTCACGGTAGTCCGGCACGCCGACGAGCTGGCGGAGCTGCTCGACGAACCTTACGGCACCCTGGTCCTGACGCTCTCGGCCACTGCTATCGAGGTCAGCCTGATGCTGATGGTAATGGTGGAAGGAAATCAAAATCCCGCGATGCTGCGCGACACCATCTTCGCTACCCTGATGGTCGTGCTCAACGGCATGGTCGGCATTTCGCTGGTTACGGGCGGCTGGGTCAGGATCGAACAGTCCTTCAACCTGCGCGGCGCGCTGTCGTTCCTACACCTCATCGCTCCGCTCTCGCTGCTGCTGCTGGTGCTGCCCAACTACACCGGTAAAGGCACAGGCCCCACCCTGGAGCCGGTTCAGGAGGCATTTCTCGGTTTGCTGTGCCTGTTGATGTACGCCGTGTTCCTGAAGATCCAGACCGGCCGGCACCGCTCCTACTTCGCCAATATGAGCGCCGTGCTGGACGACGAGCCCGAGGAAAACGGCAATGGCAACGGCACGGCGGAAGCCCGTCCGCATAGCCGCCGCCGCGCCGTCACCCAGGCCTCGCTAGGTCTGATAGCCTCGCTCCTGCCCGTCGTCCTGCTCAGCGAGCATCTCGGACCAGTGGTCGACTTCTCGATCGAGCAGGCCCATGCGCCGACGGCGCTGGGCGGGCTGGTGGTCGCGACCTTGGTGCTGCTGCCCGAAGGCGTAGGCGCCTACCGCGCAGCCGCGCTTAATCTGATGCAGCGCTCCGTCAACATCTGCCTGGGTTCTGCGCTCGCCACCATCGGCCTGACCGTGCCGACGATCCTGGTTGCCGCCAGCCTCCAGCAGCACTCACTGACTTTAGGCCTGGACGGCGCCCATGAAACCTTGCTTTATGCCACGCTCCTAGTCTCGATGATGACCTTCATCAGCGGTCTGGCCAATCTTCTACAAGGCATGGTGCACTTGATGCTATTTGTCGCCTACCTGTTCTTCGTGTTCGTCCCCTGATGGGATCGGCGCGCACTACGAGCCGTCACCGAAGACATTGTACAATCACGCTCGCTAGAAACCGGCGGGCCTGTGCACCGCAGAGAAGACAACACCCGCACCTGCGTTATATAATTGGCGAATTTTTTTCCAACCGCAGAAATATCGACATGACTGATTTATCGCTTTACCGAAACATAGGCATCTTCGCTCACGTCGACGCGGGCAAGACCACTACCACCGAGCGAATTCTGAAACTCACCGGCAAAATCCACAAGATCGGTGAGGTGCATGACGGCGCTGCAACCACCGACTTCATGGAGCAGGAGCAGGAACGCGGCATCACCATCCAGTCCGCAGCGACCACCTGCTTCTGGAAAGATCACCGCTTTAACATCATCGACACCCCCGGGCACGTCGACTTCACCATCGAAGTCTACCGCTCGCTCAAGGTTCTCGACGGCGGCATCGGCGTGTTCTGCGGCTCCGGCGGCGTCGAGCCACAGTCGGAAACCAACTGGCGCTATGCCAACGACTCCGAAGTTTCCCGTGTCATCTACGTCAACAAGCTGGACCGTACCGGCGCGGACTTCTTCCGCGTAGTCAAACAGATCCGCGAGGTGCTCGGCGCTTATCCGCTGGTCATGACTCTGCCGATCGGGCGCGAAGACGAATTCGTCGGCGTGGTCGACCTGCTGACCCGCAAAGCCTGGGTCTGGGACAACTCCGGCGACCCGATGAACTACGAAATCAAGGACGTGCCCGCCGACATGGCCGACGAAGTCGAGCAGTGGCGCGCCGAGCTGATCGAAAAGGCCATCGAGCAGGACGACGAGGTCATGGAGAAGTACCTCGAAGGCGAAGAACCCGACGTCGAAACGATCAAGCGCTGCATCCGCAAGGGCACCATCAAGCTGGATTTCTTCCCGACATTCTGCGGCTCGTCGTTCAAGAACAAGGGCGTACAGCTGGTACTGGACGCAGTCATTGACTACCTGCCCAACCCGACCGAGGTCAAGCCGCAGCCCGAAGTGGATCTGGAAGGCAACGAGACCGGCAACTTCGCCATCGTCGATGCCGACCGCCCGCTGCGCGCGCTGGCGTTCAAGATCATGGACGACCGTTTCGGCGCCCTGACCTTCCTGCGCCTGTACTCCGGCCGCCTGGAAAAAGGCACGACCGTGCTCAACACCTATACCGGCAAGACCGAGCGCATCGGCCGTATCGTCGAAATGCACGCCAACTCCCGTAACGAGCTGGAATCCGCCCAGGCCGGCGACATCGTGGCCGTACTCGGCATGAAGAACGTCCAGACCGGCCACACCCTGTGCGACCCGGATCAACCGGCGACTCTGGAGCCGATGGTATTCCCCGACCCGGTCATCTCCATCGCCGTCGCGCCGAAAGACAAGGCTGCCAACGAAAAGATGGGCGTCGCCCTGGGCAAGATGGTGCAGGAAGACCCGTCCTTCCATGTATCGACCGATGAAGAAAGCGGCGAAACCATCCTCAAGGGCATGGGCGAACTGCATCTGGACATCAAGGTCGACATCTTGAAGCGTACCCACGGCGTGGAAGTGATCGTCGGCAAGCCGCAGGTGGCTTACCGCGAAACCATCACCCAACGGGTCGAGGATGGATACACCCACAAGAAGCAGTCGGGCGGTTCCGGTCAGTACGCCAAGATCGACTACATCATCGAGCCGGGCGAACCGGGCAGCGGTTTCGTATTCGAATCCACCGTCACCGGCGGCAACGTGCCCCGCGAATATTGGCCGGCGGTCGAGAAAGGCTTCAAGAGCATGCTGGACAAGGGCGTGCTGGCAGGATTCCCCTGCTTGGACTTCAAGGTGAACTTGACCGACGGCGGTTTCCACGCGGTCGACTCCTCGTCCATCGCCTTCGAAATCGCAGCCAAAGCGGCATTCCGCCAGTCCATTCCGAAAGCGGGCCCACAGCTGATGGAACCGATCATGAAGGTCGACACCTTCAGCCCGGAAGCCAATGTGGGCGACGTGATCGGCGATCTCAACCGCCGCCGCGGCATGATCAAATCCCAGGATGCCGGCGTCTCTGGCGTGCGCATCAAATCGGAAGTGCCGCTGTCCGAAATGTTCGGCTACATCGGCGACCTGCGCACCATGACTTCCGGCCGCGGCCAGTTCTCCATGGAATTCTCGCACTACATGCCGTGCCCGAAGAACGTGGCGGACGAAGTCATCAAGGAAGTCAAGGAAAGAGAAGCGAAGAAATAAAGCGATCGTCCCGCTATCAGGCGGGACGGCTCCGGCGCCCGAAGGGCGCTCTTCAAGCGGAGTCCACCGGTGGAGCCACAGCTCCGCCGGTCCGGGCTCAGTTGCGGTTCAACGCAGCCGCAGCATCCTGATCGCTCCCGGCCAGATGCGCATCGCGCTGCGGCAGCACATCGGCCACGGCCTCCAGACTTTTCCAGGCGGGCGGCGGGGTTTCGCACCCGGCCCTAGGCACGAATTCGGACTCCTCCACCAACGCCATCTTATGGATATAGCGCGGGCAATTGGGAAACATCTCCCGCAGCTTAACCCTCACCACCAGTTCCGCCTCCGGCCAGGCGTCACGCAGCGGATCGTCGTCCCGGATCGAAGCCTCGCCGTTCAGGCGCAAACGAGCCTGGCGCTGGAAATCCATGAACAGCAGACTGACATTGGCATTGGCCAGCACATTGCCGGCGGAAAGGTACATGCCGTTGCCGTCATACAGCGGGAAAACCACAGTCTTTTCGTCTAGCACCCGCACCAGACCGGCGCTGCCGCCTTTATAGGAACAATTCGGCCGCCCTTCCGGATCGACCGTAGCCAGGAAAAACATGTTCTGCTCTTCGATAAACACCCGGTCTTCGTCGCCGATCCTGTCCCGTACGATCAACTCGACGGTCCGGTCCGCCAGCCGCCGGGTCTCGAATCGATCCTGGTACTTGCGGCTGCCCTCGTGAAAAAAATCGCTCATTGCTCCTCCTGAAAGATTGGATCACTCCGCTCGGTGCAGACTTGCATTGACCAGGATTTCCGCCGCTTTTCTAGCCACTCCGGCCGCCCCGGACCGGCGCTTCATCTGCTCCGACACGATTGCGCCCTCGACCAATAATCCCAGCTGCATCGCCAGAGCTTCGGGATTCTCGCAACCGCATTGCGCGGCCAAGTCTGCAATGTGGCCGCGGAATTTTTCGTAGAACTCCGCGGAAACCCGGTGTACTGGGTTATTTTCTATCGGAAATTCCGCCGAGGCATTGATGAAGGCACAGCCGCGGAATTCCGGGACCTCCATCCATTCGCCGACGAGATCGAAGACCGCCAATAGTTTGTCCCTCGGAGCCGCAGCTCGGCTGTCCATTTGGGCGATGAACCAGCTCGTGAAGTCCGCATCGCGCTTTAGCAGAAAGGCGATGACCAGATCGTCCTTGGACGGAAAATACTTGTACAGGCTCATCTTAGTGGTTCCCGCCGCCCTCACGATCGCATCGACACCGGTCGCTTTGATGCCTTGGCTGTAAAACAAGGCGGAAGCGGCTTCGAGAATCTGATTTTTCAAGTCACGCGGCATGAGAGCGGGGACACTTACAAGCAATCGGCGGCTTGACACTATACCGACCGGTCAGTAGCATCACAAGCTGACTATACCGATCGGTATAGTTCTAGTTCGAAATCTAAAACACTAAAAGTAGAAGCACCCCATGGAAATATTGCTGAAAGGCGCCGTCATCATGATCGTTGCCGCGCTGGCCGCCGCCTGGCTGATGACCTTCGCCCGCTGGTTTCCCGTGAAGGGCATCGACGGCGGTTTCCTGAAGGACTACAAGACGCTGATCCGGGCGCATGTGGATTACCTCATGATGGCGTTGCTGTGCCTGGGACTGTATGGCATTAAGGTTCCCCTGTCCGTTACGGCCTGCTGGCTGGTGGTGATCGGCGGAATCACCAACCCCACGATTTTCACCATCGCCGCCTTCAACCCGGATTTCTGGAACCATCGCCTTTCCAGAATCTATACCGCCGCAAGCTTCATCGTTTCCACGGTAGGGTTCTTGTGGGTAGTTAAGGATATACTTGCGTTCGTATGAACCACGCCCGGCGCCTGGACGCCTGAGACTCGTGGCAAATCAAGCGATCGGAGTAGATATGTCCAAGAGAAGCATGGCTGACTGGTGGAAAGAAAAACTCGCCGCCTCCGAAAGGGAAAAATCCGGACAGGCCGAGCCCGAGGATGTCGAAGCGCTTTATAACCGGCTGGGACGGGAGCCTGCGGTGGATGCCTCGATCGAGGCCATCCGCAAAGAAATGGCCGCGGTCTACCGCGACATGCGCGCCGGCCGCATCGACTGCAACGACGGCACCCGCTTGGCCTATGTGCTCGACATGCTGCGCAAATCGCACGAATCCAACGTGGTAAAAAACCGCCTGGGCGCGCTGGAGAAAGCCATGGGTTTGAAATCCGACAGCGGCCCCGAATGGCTGGGGCTGCCGTTCGGCGATTCGGACTGAAGGGCAAACGGAAAGCTCTAGCCCGCTCAGACTAGCGCAGTCGCTCTATTCGCTGCGGCGCGCGTCCCTCACCGCTACACTCCGAACTCCCCACCATGTGCGGCATCGCAGGCCTGTTTAACACCCTCGACCCCGTAGACGCCAGCCGACTCGAAAATGCGGTTGCCAAGCTGAGCCACCGCGGGCCCGACGACCAAGGCGTAGTCCTCGACGGCCGCTTCGGCATGGGGCATACCCGCCTTTCGATCATCGATCTGGCGGGCGGGCACCAGCCGCTGTTTTCCGAAGACCGCAAACTGACGCTGATCGCCAACGGCGAGATCTATAACTTCATCGAATTGCGCGCCGAACTGGAGGCTTTGGGGCACCGCTTCCAGACGCATTCGGATTCTGAAGTGATCCTCCAGGCCTACCTCGCCTTCGGGGACGGCTTTCTCGAACGCATCCAAGGCATGTTCGCCTTCGCGTTGTACGACGCCGCCAAAGGACGGCTGATCCTGGCCCGCGACCGTCTGGGGATCAAGCCGCTGTTCCTGGCGCAAATTCCAGACGGCATCGCCTTCGCCTCCGAAATCAAGGCCCTGCTGCCGCTGCTCGACCGGCCGCCCGAGATCGATCCGGAGGGACTGGCCCAGTATTTCCAAAACCAGTTCTCCACCGGCGCTACGACGGTCCTGCAAGGCGTGGAGCGGGTGCTGCCCGGCGAGGCCGTGGTCGTCGAAGCTGGCAGGGTAGCCCGCCGCTTCCGCTACTGGTCGCCGCTCGACGTACGCACCGAAAACCTTTCCTTCGACGAAGCCGCTATACGCTTCGATACGCTGATCGAACGGGTCATGGTCGAACACATGCGCTCGGACGTGCCGTTCGGGCTGTTCTTGTCCGGCGGCGTCGACTCCTCCCTGCTGCTCGCGCTGCTGAGCCGCTGTTCCGACCAACCCATCCGCACCTTTTCCGTCGGCTTTCCCGGCACCTCGCTGACCGACGAACTGCCGCTGGCGCAGGCCATAGCCCAGCGTTTCGGCAGCCGCCACCGCGAGATCCGGCCCAATCCGAAAGACATCTTCCACAGCCTGCCGCTGACCGTGTGGGCGGCGGACGATCTGATGCGCGACAACGCCAACCTGCCGACCTCGCTGCTGGCCCAAGCCGCGTGCGAAGAACTGAAAGTGGTGTTCTCCGGCGAGGGCGGCGACGAGGTGTTTGCCGGCTACGGCCGCTACCGGACCTCGCCCATCGAGCGCCTGCTCAAAGGCCTGATGGCGCCCGGCTCCGGCGGTTTCCGCACCCGCGGCAGCTTCCGCGGACACTGGCCGAAGACGCTGTTCGGCCCGGCGCTGCTGGCCGCCTCGCAACAGGCCCGGCGCCCTGTGTTGGAGTCCTGGCGGGAAACACCGCACCAATGGAGCGATCTGCAGCGGATGCAGTATGTCGATCTCCGCCATGCGTTGCCCGACAACCTGCTGGTGAAGGCCGACCGCATGCTGATGGCCTGGGGCGTGGAGGGACGGGTGCCGTTCCTGGACCACCGCATCGTCGAATTCGGCTTGGGCCTGCCGGATCGACTCAAGATCGATGGACGCCAGGGAAAACTGTTCCTCAAGCGCTGGGGCGAGCGGCTGGTACCCGCGGAGCAGCTCTATGCCAGGAAGCGGGGCTTCCACGTCCCCCTAGGCGAATGGCTGGACGAGCCCTTCCTCAAGCGGCTGAACCGCATCCTGCCGGAGCACCCGGCACTCGCCCCTTGGCTCAAACCCGACGGCATCCGCACGCTGATCGCCGGCTGCCGCGAAGAGCGCCAGGGCAGCACCATGCTCTGGGCCGTGATCCAGTTCGCGATCTGGCACCGGCTGTTCATCTCGGGCACAGGAGAACGGCCGACGGCGCTGGCCGACCCCTTGGAAATTCTGCAGAGTTGAACCCATGAGCGTTTCCGAAACGTCCATTCCTCGACGCCTGGCCATCTTCGCCTCCTTCTCCGGCCAGGGCGGCGTGGAGAAGATGATCGCGAACCTGACCGCCGGGTTTCTCGACGCCGGTATCGCCGTGGATCTAGTGCTAGCGCGCGCCCAGGGGGAGCACCTAGATTCGATCCCCGCCGGCGTGCGCATCATCAAGCTGAATGTCCGCCACACACTGACGGCGCTGCCCGGTCTGGCGCGCTATCTCCGGGAAGAAAAACCTGACGCCATCCTCGCCGCCAAGGACCGCGCCATCCGAGTCGCCCTGCTCGCCCGCCGGCTCAGCGGATCGAACGCCAGGCTGGTGGGACGGCTGGGCACGACGGTCTCGGCCGCCCTCAAGGGCAAGGGTCGGCTGAGGGAACTGGCCTGGTTCGGCGGCATGCGGCTGTTTTATCCGCACATGGACGTGATCGTCGCGGTCTCTCAGGGCGTGAAAGACGACATTCTCGCCATCACCGGACTGCCCTCGGAGAGGGTCCGGGTCATCCGCAATCCCGTCGTCACCCCGGAACTGGAACGGCAGGCCGCCCTCCCTTGCGAACACCCCTGGCTGAACGATCCGGCCGCCCCCGCGATCGTCGGCATGGGGCGGCTGACCCGTCAGAAGGGATTTCCCGATCTCATCGCCGCCTTCGCCCGTATCCGCCGGGACCGCCTCTGCCGGCTCCTCATCGTCGGCGAGGGCGGGGATCGGGACAAGCTGCAGCGGCTGGCGGAAGAACTCGGCGTCGCCGGAGACGTAGACTTCACCGGCTTTCTGGCGAACCCGCATGCCCTGATCGCGCGCTGCAACCTGTTCGTGCTGTCTTCGCTGTGGGAAGGTTCGCCCAATGCCCTGACCGAAGCAATGGCTCTGGGCCGGCCGGTGGTCTCGACCGACTGCCCCAGCGGGCCGGCGGAATTGCTGGACGGCGGCAGATACGGCCCTCTGGTGCCGGTCGGCGATGTCGAGGCCCTGGCCGCGGCCATGGCGCGCACGCTGGATCAACCCTTGCCGCCGCAGACGCTGCGGCAGGCCGTGTCCGAATACACGGCAGCGATCAGCGCGCAGAAATACCTGGAAGCGCTGAGCCTTACGCGTTGAAACAAGCCGCCAGACCGCTCTCCAGATCGGGATAGAGCAGCTTGGGTTGCAACTCCCTCGTCATCCGGCCGTTGTCGAGCCTCTTGGACTCTTCGAGAAATGACAACATGGCCGGGCTCAGGATGCGCCTTGCCTCCTCCAGGGAAATCGCGGCCGGCCGCGGTAAGCCAGAGCGGTCGGCGACCCTATAGAAATAATCGGTCATGGTGGTGGGATGGCCATCGCTGACGTTGTAGACCCCATCCGCCGCTCCCCGCCAGGCCGCGGCAAAGCAGGCCTCGGCCAGATCGTCGGCATGGATGCGGTTCGAATAGGGGCTTTCTTCTTCGCAGACGACGGGAATGCCTGAGCGAATGCGCTCCAACGGCAAACGTCCCGGGCTATAAATGCCCGGCACCCGCAGGATCACCGCCGCCACGCCGTGGCAGCGGCTCCAGGTTTCGAGATATTGCTCCGCCGCCCAGCGCCGTTGGGACCGCGCGCTTTGCGGATGGGGCGGTCTATCCTCACGCACCCACGCCCCGCCGCAATCGCCGTAGACGCCGCTGGTGCTGATGTAAATCACCCGCTCGGGCAAACTCCCGTCCGGCAGGCCTTCGAGCAATGCCGCCAGCCGCGGATCGTCTACACCCGAACCCGGCGGCGGGGCGAAGTAATAAAGCGTGCGCCATGCGCTTTTCAATCCGGCCAAGGAATCGGGCTTATCCAGATCGCCGCCGACCGTGGCAACGCCTTGCTCCTCCAGCCGCGCCGCCGTTGCCGCCGAGCGCGCCAAACCGGAAACGCCATGGCCTGCGGCCAGCTCCAGGCGCGCCACCCGGCTGCCAATGTCGCCGCAGCCGACGATCAGAACCGTTCGCGTCAAGGCATTCAGATCTTGAGCAGAGTTTCGCGGTAATAGCGCAGCTCGGCGATGGACTCGCGGATGTCGTCCAGCGCTAGATGGCTGCTCTGCTTTTGCAAACCGTCCTTCAAAGCAGGCGCCCAGCGCTCCGCCAGTATCTTCAGGGAAGAGACGTCTAGGTTGCGGTAGTGGAAATAGGCCTCCAGCCTGGGCATGCAGCGCGCGAGGAAGCGGCGGTCCTGGCAGATGCTGTTGCCGCAGATGGGAGACTCGTTCGGCGGCACCCATGCGCTGACGAAACCGAGCGTCAGCCGCTCCGCCTCGGCTTCGTCGACCGTGCTACGCCGCACCCGCTCGACCAGCCCGGACGCGCCGTGCTGCTTGCGGTTCCAGTCGTCCATGCGATCCAGCACCGATTCCGGCTGGTGTATCGCCAGCACCGGGCCTTCGGCGAGCACGCTGAGCTGGCTGTCGGTGATGATGGTGGCGATTTCGATGATGGCGTCGTTCTGGGTGTCCAGCCCGGTCATCTCCAGATCGATCCAGATAAGGTTTTGTGCGTCCTGAGCCATGCCGGTCCTTCAAAGTGCTTACAAGTCCAAACTTGTCAGGGATTTTATCAAAGGCTACCCTCTAACGCCGATTCCGAAACCGATACCCAATAAAACTGCATGAATACCTTCACCTCCCTGTTCCTGGCGGCCCTGGCCGTTTCCTCCGGCATCGAGTACTGGCTGGCCCGGCGCCAAGCCCGATTCGTGAGCCAACACCGCGAACAGGTGCCGGAGGCCTTCCGGAACAGCGTCTCGCTGGAGGAACACCGGAAAGCGGCAGACTACACCCTGGCGAAGGGCCGCTTGAGCGATACCGGTAGAATCGTCGGAATCGCGATTCTGCTGGGATTCACCCTGGGAGGCGGCATCGGCGCCATCGCCGCGTTATGGAACGATTTTGGGCTTTCGCCGCTCGTTACTGGCGTCGGCGTCGTGCTAACTACGCTCCTGGCCTCCCAGTTGCTGGAGCTGCCGCTCAGCCTCTACCAGACCTTCCGGGTCGAAGAACGCTTCGGTTTCAACCGCACCACGCCGCGCCAGTTCGCCATCGACTTAGGGCTACAAACGGCGCTCTCCATTGTCATCGGCGCCCCGCTGCTGGCCTTGATCCTCTGGGTGATGGACAGCACAGGGGCACAGTGGTGGATCATCGCCTGGGCCATCTTGATGGCCTTCTCGATCCTGATGAGCTGGGCCTTCCCTACCTTCATTGCACCCTTGTTCAACAAGTTCACTCCTCTCCCGGACCTGACGCTCAAAGCCCGCATCGAAGCCTTGCTCGAGCGCTGCGGCTTCCATAGCCAGGGCATCTTCGTCATGGACGGCTCCAAGCGCTCGGGCCACGGCAACGCCTATTTCACCGGTATCGGCAACAACAAGCGGATCGTGTTCTTCGACACCTTGGTCGACTCGCTCGACCATGACGAGATCGAAGCCGTGCTGGCCCATGAACTCGGCCACTTCAAGCGCCGTCACGTCTTGAAGATGCTGGCGGTGACCTCGCTGGTGACGTTCGCCGGCTTCAGCCTGCTGGGTTGGCTGAGCGGCGAGGACTGGTTCTACTCCGGCCTCGGCGTCAGCGAAAAATCCGACGCCATAGCGCTGCTGCTGTTCATGCTGGTTTCGCCGGTGTTCACGGTCTTCCTGCAGCCGCTCATGGCCTATATACAGCGCAGCTATGAATTCGAAGCCGACGATTTCGCCGCCGTACAGACCCAGGCCTGCTATCTCGTCAATGCCCTTGTGAAACTCTACCGGGAAAACGCCAATACCCTCACTCCGGACCCGCTGTACGCCGCCTTCCATTACAGCCATCCGCCCGCCGCGATACGCATCGACCATCTGGCCGCGAAAATCTAGTGGCTACCCCTTCCATCATGGAGGAGGTCCGTGAGGGCCGGGTGGTCTGCCATCTCGGCAAGGGGCTGGCGGTGGAGGATGAAAACGGCCATATCGTGCTGTGCCACACTCGGCGCCGGCTGGGCGACGCCGCCGTCGGCGACCGGGTACGCTGGGAGCCCTGCGAAGGCGAGCAGGGCCGGGTGCTGGAAATCCTGCCGCGCCGATCGAGCCTGGTACGACCGGCTTACGGCGGCCGCGTGCGCATCGTCGCGGCCAATCTGGACCGGGTCTACGTGGTCCTGGCACCGGAACCCGAGCCGGATTGGCTGCTCGCCGATCAAATACTCGCCGTGTGCGAACACCGCGGAATCGCTGCGGCGCTGATCCTCAACAAAACCGACCTGCCAGGCTCGTCCGCGCTGGACGATGCCTTGTACGACTACGCGTCTGCCGGCTACGAGATCTTCCGCATCAGTACCCGGAGCGGGGCAGGAATAGAAACCATGAAAGCGCTATTGCACGACGGCTGCAGCATGCTGAGCGGCCAGTCCGGCGTGGGCAAATCTTCGCTGACCAACGCATTGTTGCCCGACAGGAATCTTCGGGTCGGCGAACTCTCCGCGCATAGCGGTCTGGGCCGCCATACCACCACCTCGGCGACGCTTTATCGCCTGCCCGATGGCGGCGAACTGATCGACAGCCCCGGCGTCGCCGTATTCGGCCTGGCCGAAATTTCGCCAGCCGAACTCGCGCAAGCCTACCGCGACTTCCAGCCTTATCTCGGAAAATGCCGCTTCAACGACTGCCGCCATGTGAAAGACAAAGGGTGCGCAGTACGCGAAGCCGCCGAATCTCTCAATCTGTCGGCATCCCGCTACGAACGCTATCTAAAACTGCTGGAAAGGCTGGGATCGGCCGCGGAGTTTTCCGGCAGCTGAAGCTCATTGTGGAGCGTAGACCAGGTTGCAGGCCGTCTGGATCTGCTGGGCGGCTAGAGAGCTGGAAACATCTTCGCCGTATTTGAGCACGCAGGCTCCAGGCGCTCCTTCCCGGCGTTCCGATACGGAAAGCTCTGCCGAGAACTCGCTCAAGCATAGTTTCATGACTTCCTGCGCGACCTGATCGTTTTTCACTTCCTGCATCCCGATCAGGATGCATTCCCAGTAATTCGAAGGCCCGATCAGCCCTGCAGAGACTTCCACCGGAATCAACAGCAAGAACAAAAGGAATTTTCGAATTTCCGAGAGCACGGGCACGCACGCTGTCATCATGAACTGGAGATAACGATGATAACATTGTGTCCGAGGCAGTAGCTCTCGCGGACCAGCGCCCGTACCGCACTGCCGGGATCCCGCGTGGATTCTGAAAACAAACCGGACCTTTCGGCCAGACCTTATGACGGATCCGACGCAAGAGTACATCTCCATCATTCACGACAAGGTTCCCAACCGAATCCGGTTCCGGATACCGCTTATCCGGTACAAGCAGACTTACGCCGAAATCCTCAAGCAATCCATACTCCGGGATCCCGCAGCCAAGGGCATTTACCACGCCGAGCCCAACATCGTCACAGGTACGCTGCTCGTCAAATATCACCCGGCCCTCCACTCCGAGGAGCATGTCGTGGAACTGGTGCGTTCGGTAGTCGAAAATTTCAGCTGCGGGCACATCGAGATTCTGGCCAAGCATAAGAATCCGCGCATCGGCAAAATGCGGCCCGGACAATTCTTCACTCGCGAACTGGTCGTGAGCATCGTCGGCAATGTAGTCGCCGGCCTCATCCTCGCCTTCATGATAGCCCGCTGACGGACTTCAGGCTCATCGTCCCAACAGCCGCTTCGCCGCCTTCCTCCACCGCATCGGCAGATAATGGGTCAAGACCCGGCG
This sequence comes from Methylococcus sp., assembly GCA_028688525.1. Taxonomy (GTDB): domain Bacteria; phylum Pseudomonadota; class Gammaproteobacteria; order Methylococcales; family Methylococcaceae; genus Methylococcus. The sequence continues at coordinate 18,697 of JAQTYA010000054.1, forward strand.
GAGATAGGCGGCCACGAGCCAAGGATCGCTCCAAGGCGCATCCGCCCAGCAACGGAAAAAACTGCCTGATTCGCGCTCGCTGATCGCCCGGTAAAGGCTTTGCGGGAACAAGTAGACGAAAGGCGCCGCCCTCTCTACCGGTGCCGGATGGAAAATTTGACGCCCGCCCGCCAACATGGCCCCGAAGGCGCGTGCGAAACTCACCCCGGACTGGGCATCCAAATGGTAGCTCGGCGTCGGCCTGGGGTTGAATTCGATCAGAAATAGACGGTCCTTGGCAGTATCGTGGATCCAATCCACCCCGGCAAAACCGTGAAATCCCGTCAGCCTCCCTACCCCGACGACCATAGGCTCGACATCCCGATGGTGCATCAGTTCGCGGGCGCACGAGGACGCCAGCGGCGTCGGCCAACACAGCCTAGAGTACCAAGACTGCCAGCATACCGGCGTGCCGTGGTCGAACAGCACATCAGTGGAACCGACCGGACCGTCCAGGAACTGCTGAACAATCTCGACGCCATCTCCCTCGTCCAGAGCTTCGAATGCGGGTCTGAGTTCCGGATAGCAGGATACTTTGCGCACACCGGAACCGCTACAGCCGTGTGGGCTTTTGAGCATATCCGGGTATCCCATGTCCTGCACCGCTGCCTCAACTTCGTGGAAACCGTGGCATATCTCACACCGGGGCATGTTGAGCCCGGCTGCGGCTGCAGCCTGCTGAAAAGCCGATTTCGACAGCATTTTCTCGACGACATGGCTGCGGTGGTCGACCGGAAACCAGCCATCCAGCCAGGCTTCACCGCGATGCGAGGCGATGGTTGCGAGAGTAGGTTCATCGCCGATGACGATATGATGAAACGCCCGGCCCGGTTCGGCCAGAAACGCTTTGAGCTGAACTGCCAGGGCCTCCGGCTCGGCCGAAGCCGCTACATGGCTGGCGACATAACGCGACCGCACTACCGCGAGCCTGGGTGGCGCGAATAGCGTCACACGGCAACCGGCCTCGTGCAGCAAACGCGGGAAACGCGCGATGCCGACGGCGTCGATGCCTACGACCAACAGGACTTCGAATTCCGGACCGCTTGCCTGCATACGATCACCGCTTGTCGAGGCTTACATCGAAGGCGTCAATTCGTCTCGGGTTTGATATAGACCTCGGCGTTCTTGCGCATTTCCGCCACGAAAGCGCCGAACTCTTTCTGCCCGGCGCCGCGCGCCAAGGCCTGGCGTGCCGCCGCCAGTTCCTTGTCCGCCGTATCCTGGGGCATCCCACCCTCCTTGATCGCAGACAGACGCAGAATGGCCTGACTGCCGTCTTCCAGCGCCACCAGGCGTGGATGGTCCAAAACCCTGCTGCCGAATGCCGCAATCACTAACGGTGCCGGTACTGTAGCCGCATCGCGCTTCACCAGAACCGGCCCGGTCACGCTCCAGCCATGGGCCTTCGCGGCCTCGGCAAGCGACCTACCCGACTGAATTTCCTTAAGCGCGGCCTCCGCTGCAATACGAGTCCTCTCTCTCGCCGCTTGATCGCGCAGAGCCGCCACGATCTCGCCTTGCACATCGGCGAGAGGCTTAATCTCCGCAGGATGATGCTCTTTCAGCCTGAGCACTACGACTTTCTCCGCGCCGATTTCAACGACATCGCTATTCTTCCCGCCCAGTACGTCGTCGCTGAATGCCGCCTTGCGCACAGCTTCTTCGGCGGATAGACCCTCACCGCCATCCCGAGTAAATGGCTTGCTTTCCTCGATTTTCAATCCCAATGCCTGCGCCGCTGGCTCCAGGGTATCCGGATGTTCGAAGGACGTTTCCGTGAGCTTCTGGCCCAGATCATAAAACTTGTTCTCGGCGGCATTCTTGCGGTAGCTCGCAGATACCTCATCCTTGACTTGCTCGAACGGCTTGGTCGATGCCGGCACCAGTTCGGTGATCTTGATCAAGTGGTAACCGAACGAAGTCTTGACCGGCTCGGACACCGCACCTTGGGACAAGGCCAGCGCAGCCTTTTCCAAATTGGGTTCCATCGCTCCCTTGGTCACGATTCCTAGATCGCCGCCCTTTTCGGCGGACATGCGATCATCCGAAACCTCCTTGGCGACTTTAGCGAAATCTTCGCCCTGAAGCAGCCTTGCCCGAATCTGGCCGATCTTGGCCAACGCCGCCTGCTCGCTCTCGGGCTTACCCGGATCGGCAGCAACCAAGATATGAGCCGCTTTACGCCGCTCCTCGGCCGTGAAACTGGCCTTCTGTTCTTCGTAGAAATTTTTGAGGTCTTCCTCGCTCGGCTTCACCTCCTTGGCGACGTCGTCGAGGCTCAGGGACACGAAATTTACCGTTACGGTTTCCGGAGACTGAAAATCGTTCTGGTGCGACCGGTAGTACTCCTCGATAGCCGCGCCGGCAACTTCGCCCTCGGCTTTCATCAGCGGGACGATCGCGAACTCGATTTTCCGCTCCTGGTTTTTCAGGCGGAAAAACGCAGATATCTGCTGTCTCGTGGCAAACGCCGTATCGGTGATTCCCCGCTGAAACTGCTCCATCAGCAGAGCCCGCTGCACCTGAGCAACGAAGGTCGGCGAATCCATACCTTGCGCCGAAAGCATGATGTTGTACTTGTCCTTGTCGAACTTTCCATCGGTCTGAAAATACGGCAGGGTTTGGATGAAAGAACGCACTGCGGTATCGGGCACACCCAGCCCCTCGCGCACCGACGCCTGCGCGATCAGCTCGTCCCGTACCAGGCGCTCGAGCGCCTGCCGTTTCAACTGCTTCTCGTCGACATCCCCTAAACCGACCAGGTTCGCCATATCCTGTTGATAGGCCTGCGCCACGTCGCGCTCGAAGAAATCACGGTCGCCGACGACCGCGACGGGCGACTCCTTGCCCGAATCGAAATAGTTGTTGATTCCCCAAAACGCAAAGGGAATACCCACCAGAATCA
>JAQTYA010000175.1 GCA_028688525.1 Methylococcus sp.
CTGTTGGAGCCAATTGGTTATATTCCGCCTGTCGAGGCCGAAGCCGCCTATTATCGTAGCGTTACCGAGTCCGCCATGGCCGCGTGACCCACAACAATTAGCCTCCGGAAAAGCCGGGGCGGTTCAATCTTTGTAGCGGATGACATTCAGCGCCATGCGCCGCGCCAGAGCTATATTGGTTGCTAAGGCCTGCTAACACATTTTGAGCGCTTCGATGATGAGCGCGAGATGGATGAAAGCGGTAAAAATGACATAGATTTTATCGAAACGTGGGAACACTCGGCGAAACCCCTAGAGTCAGCGGAAACGCCGCTCCACCTCGTTTCGCTTTCGGTACATGGCCCATGTCACACTCCCGCGGATCAATTCGGTTGGATTTGGAACGGGACACATAGGCTCGTCACCGCGATCCAGGGGCAGTTGGAGGGCTTCGTCGCCCTCGTAAGCACGGTCCATGATGAGGGCGCCCGATTCGGCTATCAGGCCAATCTCCAGCAAGAGTTGGGGTGGTCGCTTTCTGACACCAAAGGTGCGCCTGAAATCGCCGAAACCGGGCCTGTCCGAATTTTTGTATATCCGGCTTTTAGAAGTGCCCTCTATGCCGGCATAAGACGGGGTGAAATGCTCGTTTTAGAATGGTGCCGGGTTGATCTCGGCCATGGATTGATCTACTTGGAAGGGCTGCGTCAGAACAACGGAAAGGTTGGGAGTGTCCCACTAAACCGTAAGGCGCTATCTGCCTGATCCGGCGGGCCAGATTCCAGGCGCGGCATTGTCCAGATAGTCTGCGGGGTTTTAGTGGCAAAGAAGGCGCGCGGATCGCTGGCATCAAGAAAGAATTCGCGCTGGCTGACGCTCGGCCGGGTAAAAAGACCCGCACCCGCATGATCTGCGGCGTACCTGCGGAAGCTGGCTGGTACAGGCCGGACACTCGATCCATGCCGTGGACACGTTGCTTCGGGATAGCGACATCCTGATTACGGATAAGCACTGCGCCCATCTGGCGCCCGACAACCCTCGAAAAATCGTCGATAGCCTTGAAGGGAATGCCTCACGATCACGTCGTGGACAGATTCTCGACGTGACGAAAAAGTGACTCAAGTCGTTGTTTTAACTGGTGGGCGGTGCAGGGATTGAACCTGCGACCCCTTCCGTGTGAAGCAAGCACTCTATCAAAATAGCTTTTTATTTCAATTAATTATAATTAAATGCCTCGCGCGAATTTGACTAAAAATGACACATAATTCTGTTGTGTGACGTGGTTTCGTCACAATTTCGGCACACTCTCCAGCAAGCCCAGCTTAAGAGGTAACTGAGGGCGCAATTGGAAGTTTGTTGGCTACGGCGGCACAACCCGGTGTTTGGGGTTTTTTGCAAGCCGTGCTATCTAGCTTCTAAATAAAAATGCCTAACAAACGCATGAACACGGACAAATTGCTACGCTGCGCTTCGCAAATTTCCGGTTATGCGAGGCGTTAGATGTCGCAGGTCACCAAAGTGGCTTAAGGCCCGCGAGAGAACACCCAAGGAGTCCACACCATGCCAGTCTTCAGTCCGGATCATTTTGTGTCCGAAGTCAGCCCCGTCGAGGGTTCCCCTGAGCCGAATCAGACGTTGTGGATCAGCGAAGCAGGCGAACTCACGCAGTTCGGCGCCTTCGTTGAGGTTCTCCAACCAGGCTGCCGTTCGTCAATCAAGCACTGGCACAGCGCCGAAGACGAGATGGTCTATGTCCTCGCCGGCGAAATTACTGTTGTCGAAGGCACGTCCAAAATGCTCGTACGGGCGGGTGACGCCGCAACCTTCAAGGCTGGTGTCGCTGTCGGGCACTATCTGGAGAATCGGAGCTCCTCCCCAACCCGATGCTTGGTCGTTGGTACTCGCGCGCCTGTCGATCGAATCACCTACCCGGACCATGATCGGATCTGTCTGCGCGATCGCTCGCTCCCCGATGACATATGGACCAATACTGCCGGCCAGCCTGCCGACAGCCCCTACTAGAAGCTGAAGCCAGCAAAGGAGAGCGGGATGCCTAACCCCTCGCTCAAGTTCGCTCCCTTTGGTCGCTGTAACGCTCGTCCGACGCGCCCCTTAGCTACACGGCACGAAATCCGCGCCAAGTGTCTCATCGGAGAAGAAATGCCTCCCGAACTACAAGCCTTTGATCACGTTCATGTCTTTGTGACCAACCGAGTCAAAGCTGAGGAATGGTACCGGCAGGTGCTTGGCTTGTCCCGCACGAAGGAACTCGAGTTCTGGGCCGAAGATGGCGGGCCATTGACCATCCAGAACACCTCCGGCTCAATCCACCTCGCGCTTTTCGAGCGCCCTGCCCAGTCGTGCCGCTCGGTGATCGCACTTCGAGTGGGAGCGGCTGAGTACACGGCTTGGAAGGCTCACGTTGAATCGTCGCTACCGGGTCAAGTCAGCGAGGAAGATCATGTTGTCTCGCTGTCGCTGTACTTCAGAGACCCAGATGGTAATCCGTACGAGATCACCACGTACGAAGTCACAGCGCTCAAGTGCAAAGCCGCAAGTGCCGCCTAACCCCTCGTTCGAGGCGAGGCCCAACTCGAACGTTAGGCATCAATAACAATTATGAATATTTATACTTGAAAGCTGCTTGAAATGAAAACAATTCAATCCATAGCGTTTATTTCGCTCGCTCTTTTCATAATGGCAATTTCTGGTTGCACTACTAAGGCGTGGTACGAAGGCACAAAACAAGGTGCTCAAAATTACTGTCATAGCCAGCCTCCAAGCGAACGTGAGCGGTGTTTAGAAAACCTGAATAAAAAAACATATGAAGAATATGAAAAAGAACGTTCAGGTCAAAAGTAACCTTGATTGTTTAGTTAAGTCTAACCATCCATCAAGCGGGACGCGCTAAAGCGCGCCCCTTATGTCAAACGTTAAGCTGTAAACAATTGACCCTAGGTTCAATTTCTACGGGTATCAGCGTGTAGCAGGCCTATGTCTTTCGAATCTGAAGAAAGCCGTCATCGGAAAATCACCGGCATTATGACGCGTCTTTTCCCTCTTGATGGCGCGCTTCAGACTTCCGCGCACACCACGCGGACTTACAGTCAAATTGCCAGCAAGAACAGGATAATCACCAACACCGCAATGACGACGGGTAACGGATTGTTTACAAGGGTAATGAGATCATTGCGGTAGATGTCTACCGTCTCTTTGAAGGTCCTCTTCGTGTAATCCTTCGGTGTCGGCTCTTTTTGCATCGGAACCTCCATAAAAAGGGAAAGGCAGGAAACAGCAAGAGGTGTTGTATTTCATTCTTAACAGTATGCTTCAGCGCGCCTTGTGCCAGCTACAGCTTTACACCCTTTCGCCCCGTTGAATCAACACCTTTAGGTCTCGTCGCCCGTGGAAGCAGGCCAACACCACGATTCAGTCTTCCGAACGGTGCGCTTTATATTTCAGCGCACCCCATGCGGGCTACGTGGGCTTAGAATAAAACGAGAATGCCGGAGCATCACGGTAGCCTCCCCCTTTGATGGCATTCAATCACCATAGAGTGAGCCAGTTGCGTTATCCTCGCACCCACGACAGGAGGGAGCTATGAAACACCGCAATCAAATCGCCTTGATCCTGGCCGCCACGGTCGTCAACTATTCTGCCGTGCTTCACGCGCATGACCCCGGCGTAAACCAAGCCGGTGCCGCCGGCAATGTCCATCGGGATGCGGGGGTAAACCAGCCCGGCGCCGTCGGAAACGTGGGTACCCCAGGGGTGGGGCGAGGCGCCGGAGTCAACCCGCTCGGGCCGGCAGGTAACGTCCATCGCGATGTGGGTATCAATCAACCGGGAGCAGCCGGAAATGTGAACACCCCTGCAGCCGGTAGTAATCCTGGTGTCAATCCGCCCGGCCCGGCCGGAAACCGGCGTCGAAATCGGTAGACTGTCCGCTGTGATTGATGGGCTTCGTACCTCCGCCCATCCTACTCGGGCTCGCCGCATAAGCTGGACGGCGCGCTTCATACTTCAGTGCTCGCTACGCAGGCTTGCGTGATATTCCGCATTGCGTTATATCACGTGGTAACGTTCGACGTTTCGCTTTCAGCCTGGCGCTTTCAATCCGGGTTTACGATTATTTTTCCACGCTTCAACGACAGCGTTGCAAGTCGCGGAAACGCTAGGAAGGCAGGGCGTTGTAGACATTGCAATCCTCAACCTGAACCGATATCGCCCCTCCTGCGACAGTCATCAATCCTGCGTGTTGGTACGCACTTTGCCTAACGTTTATGAAACGGTCCGCCCAGATAGGCGGTTGTTCTTGCATAGCTCAAGGGACTTCCATGCAACTTCAATCTTGCTGTTCTGTTACCCAGCGGGGCAACATGCACATTACAGAAAAAGAGTTAGCGCTTTTAGAGCGGGCATATTCCGATGGGCGTTTCCTCCTTGTGGATACACCCAGAATGCTCCCGGCTGATGCCGACATGCTTACGGAACTCCTAGAAGCCGGACTGATCGTCCCCGCAACTTCATGGGCTCTTGATGGCTATGTATTGACGGAACTGGGCCGGTTTGTCCTACGCCGCCGCTCTCAAGCTGCCGGCGCCTTCGACCCATTTACCGTATTCCGCCAGAACCTGCCGCTGATCGGCGTTGATGATCTGGACGAAAGCCGCGGTGAGCTTCTATTTTCCCGGCCATTTCTTCCCGAATAACGCCTCCCGCTCATGCATAGTGGGGTTCTATACCCCATCTTCCAGGAAGACAGCCGGCTTTCGTTCTTCTCCAGCACATCGGTGCGCTTCATGTTTCAGCGCACGCTACGCGGGCTAACCTTTCGTTATCGTGTTGACAACGTGCGCACACGTTAGCACCATAACAAAACCAAAGGCCACGAAAGAAGCACGCCCATGCAGCCGACCACAACGCCAGAAAATAGCGGCCAAACCCGCGACATC
>JAQTYA010000176.1 GCA_028688525.1 Methylococcus sp.
GGTCGCGCAACGCCGGGCGCAGGTCGGCATGCCGCAGCACATCCAGCCCGGCCAGGAGCGCCGCCCGGTCCGGCTGCGGACGGCCGGCCAGATGGTTGCGGACATCGCGCAGCAATGCCCGCTCGCTGGGCATGCCCCAGACCTGCAGCGCCAGAAAGCGCTGGCAGGCGGTTTCGTAGTCCTCCAGAAAACTGTCGGCGAAGCGCACCAGCGTATCCGCTGCCATTCCCGGCCAGTCCGGCTCGGCCACGAAACGGGGATTGCCGCACAGCAGGGTGAGCGAATTTACCGCAGCCGGAGCCTGCCGCGATATCTCCAGCGCCACCATGGCGCCCAGCGACCAGCCGACCCAGTGCGCCGCAGACGGTGCGGCGTTCAGCACCGCCGCCGCCACGGTTTCGAGCGACCATCCCGGAATCGCCGGACTGTTGCCGTGCCCCGGCAAGTCGATCCGCGTGACCCGGTAGCGATCGGCCAACAGCGGCACGAAATCGGACCAGATGCCGCCGTGCATGCCCCAGCCGTGGATCAGGACGAGCTCCGGTCCGGCACCGCAAGTCTCGACGAACAATCCCATTCAAGCCTCCCGCCGAACGGCGCCGGCCAAGGCATCGAGCAAACCGTCGATCTGCTCGCCGGTGTGCGAGGCGGTCAGCGTGATCCGCAGCCGCGCCGTACCTTCGGGCACCGTCGGCGGACGGATGGCACTCACCAGGAAACCCCGCTCGCCCAGGCGGCGGCTGGCCTCGAGCGAATCGGAGTTGGCGCCGATCACGAGAGGCTGGATCGGACCTACCAGCTCGCCGAGTTTCAGCCCCAGGCTTTCGGCCCCTTCACGGAAACGCCTGACATTGCCATGCAACCGTTCGCGCCGCTCCGGTTCCTCGCGCACGACCAGCAAACTGGCCCGGGTCGCCTCGGCCACCGCCGGCGGCAGCGCGGTGGTGTAAACATAGGTGCGGGCGCGCTGGATCAGGTACTCGACCAAGTCTTCCGAACCTGCCACGAAGGCGCCGAAAGTGCCGAGCGCCTTGCCGAGGGTGCCCATCAGCACGGGGACGTCCGTTTCTCCGAGACCGAAATGCTCGAGGGTTCCCCGGCCGCCCTCGCCGAGCACGCCCAAGCCGTGGGCGTCGTCCACCATCAGCCACGCGCCGCCGCTCCGGGCGACGCGGGCGATATCGGGCAAGGGCGCCAGATCGCCGTCCATGCTAAATACGCCGTCGGTGACGACTAGCCGCGTTTCAGCCCGCGACTCGGCAAGAGCAGCTTCGAGCGCGCGAGCATCGGCATGAGGGTAGCGCTGGAAGCGGGCACCGGACAGCAAACCTCCGTCCAGCAGCGAGGCATGGTTCAGCCGATCCTGGAACACCGCATCGCCGCGCCCGGCCAGGGCTGAGATCACGCCCAGATTGGCCATGTAGCCGGTGGAGAACAGCAAGGCCCGCGGACGGCCGGTGAATTCCGCCAGCTCTTGTTCCAGCGCGTGGTGCGCCGCCGAATGGCCGCAGACCAGATGGGAGGCCCCGGAACCCGCCCCCCAGCGGTCGACGCCGCGGCGGAAAGTCTCCAGCACGGCGGGATGGTTCGCCAGTCCCAGGTAGTCGTTGCTGCAGAAATTGACGACGCGGCGGCCCTCGACGACGAGATCCACATCCTGCGGCCCCTCGACGATCCGCCGCTGCCGGTAGGCATCGCGCGCCTTGATCGCCGCCAAGGCCGCAGCCGGATCGAACGCCATCAGACTCAGTAACCCAAACCCGCCATCCGCAACCCTAAGCGCGCAAATAATTGCTTGTCGCGCTGGGCTTCCGGATTCCCCGTGGTCAGCAGTTTCTCGCCGTAGAAAATCGAATTCGCCCCGGCCAGGAAACACAGGGCTTGCATCTCGTCGCTCAAGTCCGAGCGCCCGGCGGACAGCCGCACCCGCGAGGCCGGCATCATGATCCGCGCCACGGCGACGGTGCGCACGAAATCGAGCGGATCGAGCGCAGCCGCATCGGCCAGCGGCGTGCCCTCCACCTTCACCAGCATATTGATCGGCACGCTCTCCGGATGGCGCGGCAGATTGGCCAAACCGATCAGCAGCCCGGCGCGGTCGGCGGCGGATTCGCCCATGCCAACGATACCGCCGCAGCACACGTGCATGCCGGCATCGCGCACTCGCTGCAGGGTATCCAGCCGGTCCTGATAGGTTCGGGTGGTGATGATCTCGCCGTAGAATTCTTCGGAAGTGTCCAGATTATGGTTGTAGTAATCAAGCCCCGCCTCCTTGAGCCGCCGGGTCTGCTCGTCGCTCAGCATCCCCAGGGTGACGCAGGTTTCCAGCCCCAGCGCCTTGACGCCCCCGATCATCGCCGCGATCGGCTCCAGATCGGCGTCGCGCGGATTGCGCCAAGCTGCGCCCATGCAAAACCGCGTCGCGCCTTCCGATTTCGCCTGGCGGGCGGCGTCCAGCACCTCTTCCAACGGCATCAGCGACTCGCGTTTGAGGCCGGTGTCGTGGTGCGCGCTCTGCGGACAATAGGCGCAGTCTTCCGAACAAGCGCCAGTCTTGATGCTCAGCAGGCTGCTGACCTGGACTTCGTTCGGGTCGAAATGGCGACGGTGGACCGTCTGGGCTTGATACAACAGCGCGTTGAACGGCAGCGCGAACAAGGCGTCGACCTCGCCCTGAGTCCAGTCGTGGCGCAACACCGGGTCGGATACCCGGTCTTCCTTCGTCGTTACCGCAGCTTCGGCATGCATTACACTCGGCCTCCAGTGGCTTAGCCGCGAACCGGCCTCGCATCGCCGGGTCGCAAATCAGGGTACAAACACGCCGGCAGCTTCTGTCAACTCAAAAACATGAAAACTGAAAACGGTTGGCTGAATATTATACAGAACTGGATTTATCCGCCCACCTGCCTGTTATGCGGCGCTCCGGGGGAAGACCGGCTGGACCTGTGCCCCGGCTGCCTGGCGAGCCTGCCGCGGACCGGGAATAGCTGCGAACGCTGTGGCGAAGCCCTGCCGGACGGGGCACCCAGCCCTTGCGGACGCTGCCTGCAGCATTCGCCGCCGTTCGAGCGCTGCCTAGCGCCATTTCGCTACGAGGAGCCGATCCGACATCTAATCCACGGACTCAAGTTCGGCCACCGCCATGCCTGCGCCCGCACGCTGGGTGAACTCGCCGCCGCTTACCTCCGGGAACAGGCGGAAATGCCCGAGCTGATCGTTCCCGTGCCCTTGCACCCGTCCCGCTACCGTGAACGCGGCTTCAACCAGTCGCTGGAGATCGCCCGGCATCTAAGTAAGGCGCTGAATATCCCGCTGGAATGGCACGCCTGCGTCCGCCACCGCGGCACCCGGCCGCAGACCGAGCTATCCGCCGGCGAGCGGGCGAAAAACCTCCGCGGCGCATTCCGGCAGAAACGTGAAATAAAGGCGCGCCACGCCGCCCTCTTCGACGACGTGGTCACGACCGGAGCGACGGCGGGCGAGCTGGCGCGTTTGCTGAGAAAGGCGGGTGTTGAGCGTATCGACGTTTGGGCTGTGGCGCGGGCTTGACCCGCGCCACGACTGACCGCCTAGGGAATATTGGGCTGTACCGGCGCCGGCTGGGCGTCCGGCTCTCCCTTGTAGAGATTAGTCAGTTTGCGGCGGAATTCGTTACTGATAGCGGTGATATCACCTTTCTTCTCGACGACACGCGGCGTGATCAACACGACCAACTCGGTACGCTCCGGTATGATTGTAGTTGAACCAAACAACCAGCCGATCATCGGCAGCTGACTCATATAAGGCAGTCCCACCTGACCTTCGCTGCGTTTATCGGCGATGAGACCTCCCAGAGCAAGCGTTTCGCCGTTGGGCACGGCTACCGTGCTCTGTATTTCCCGGTTAGCGAACTCGTAACTCTTGGTGCCGCTTTCCGCGTTTCCAGACAGAACAACCTGTTTCGGGGTCGATATCGACTGATAGATTTCCAAAGTGACCAAACCACCAGCATTAACCCGCGGACGAATCTGCAAGGTGACGCCCGATTGCTGCTGTTGATACTGATTGAACTGGGATGTGGTATTGATCGTCGTCGATCCCGAACCCGTTAGCACTGGCACCTGATCACCGACGTTGATTTTCGCTTGCTGGTTGTTCAACACCATCAGCGAAGGCGAAGAAATCACGTTTAATAGATTCTCGCTCGCCAGCAGATTGAGCAAGACCTTCACATTGCCACCGTTGGCAATCAGCGCATAACTGAAGCCACCGGAAGCCGCGGCCGCGTTCTTAACAAAATCCTGGACGGGATTTGCGTTCACCAAAGGCGTTCCTAGCGCTTCGGTGCTAGTTCCGCTGCTGATCAGCCACTTCAAACCATATTGAAGTTCATTCTTAAGGTTGATCTCGACTATGGTCGCGTCGATGAGCACCTGCATGGGGAGAGAGTCCAGCTCCTTGATGACCGCCTCGATTTCCTTCCAATCCTGGGGCTTGGCGATCACGATCAGCGAGTTAGTGGACGAATCGGCGACGACGCGGGCGTTGTTGCCGAGCTGGGTCATGGTCGAGCCTTGGCCTCCCGTTCTGGCCCCGCCGAAGCTGCCGCCGGAACTGCCCAAGCCGCCCCCGGAACTGCCGCTGCCCGAGCGGCCAGAGCTGCTGCCGCTGCCCGAGCCTCCCAGGCCGCTGCTGCTGCCGGTACCGCCCATGGAACTGCCCGAGCTACCGCCGCCAAATGAGCTGCCCGAGCCGCCGCCGAAAGAACTGCCAGAACCACCAAAAGCAGAGCCGGAGGTGGAGCCGGAGCCATACCCGGCGGATGACGCGGATCCGAAACCGCTCGAACTGCCGCTGCCGACGTCCATCCCGGTCAAGCCCGGCGCCAGCGAGGGGCCTGACTTA
>JAQTYA010000055.1 GCA_028688525.1 Methylococcus sp.
GGAGGGCGGTACCCTGCCTGGTGACAGCGGGGGCCACGCTGAAGCTCTCCGGCCCTGCGCCTTTCTTGCGGTCCAGCTTGAGGGCGACCTGAATCACGGCGGGCGCAGTGCGGTCGGCACTGGCCAGGGGCTGCTTGGCGCGCTCGCTCAGATCCAATACGTACAGCGGCGTCGCCGGCCAGCGCTCGGATGCGAGCTGCCTGAACCCTAAGATCATTCGGGCGCGCATTTCGAACGGCTGCTCCGGTAGTTCGTAGTTTTCGTCGTCCAGGTTGATGTCGCGGTAATACACGTCGGCGTCCCGCAGCACGAGGTTCTGGTCGATCAGCCCTAGGTGGCGGACGGTGGAATAGACCTTGTAGGCATGGGCCAGGAAGTTGAAGTTGGGGATGCGGCGGGCGCCGCCGACTTTGCAGATCATCGCGCCGACCACCGCCGTGGTCTTGGGGTCGCCGATCCGGCCGTCGCGGTGGAAGGGATACCAGACCCCGGCGCGGAACCCCGCCAGCGGTACGATCCGGTCCGGCGGCAGCGGCAGCAGGCGGCGGAACAGGGCGAGGATGCCGGGCATGCAGGAGGGCCGGCCGCTCAGCAGCAGGACGTCGCAGTGGTACAGATGGACGATCTCGCACAGCGCCCGGATGGTCTTGCAGATCTCGAACTGGTCTTCCAGAAACAGCCGGTGCAGCCGGTGCAAATCGAAGGGAATCGCCACTTCGAGCAGGTCGAAGTCCCTAGCCCCTGCTCCGGTTGCCCGTTTCACCCCCAGCGCGAAATGCTGCACCACATGATCGGAGGGGCGGTCGTCCCCGGCCAGCAACTCGCCGATCTTCAGCGAGCGCGATTCGGACGGCAAGGTCGGATCGAAGCGCTCGTAGGCATGCAACAGCTTCAGTCCCAGCGGGTAGAACACCTCCAGGGCGAGCCGCTGGCGCGAGGTGCGGTCCTGCACCGACAGGGTTTCGGCGCCGATGAGCTGGGACAGCAGCGGCGCCGGATCGGCCACGCCGTATTCCAGCAGTGCGGCCTCGATGGCCGGCACGATCATTTTCTGCACGGTCTCCAGCAGCAGGTCGTCGCCCGCCACCTTGAAGCCGTCTCGAAAACGCTGCTCCGGCAGGATGTAGACATTGGCGCCCTGGCCGTGATCCAGACGGTAATCGGCCACCACCAGGTCGCTGGTGCCGCCGCCGATGTCGATCGAGGCCACCGTGATCGCCTGGCCCGCGCGGTCCGAGCCGCTACGCCGCAGGATGCGGAAAAATTCCTCCGGCCGCCCTCCGAAATGCTCGTGGATTTCGCTGAACAAATACACTGCCTGGGCGGAGGTCGCCTCGTCCCATTCGGTATGGATCGCCGGGAAGCGCGGCCAGGCGGCCGGATTGCCCGCCGCGTCCACCGAATCGACCTCGTCGTCTTCCGGGTGCCAACCCAACGCCTTCCATACCAGGGCCATGGCCTGGCGCAGCCGCGCCGCGAAAATCTGCCGCTCCGGCTTGGGCATGGAGGGCGGCACGGTGATGATGATGGAGCGCAGATGCCTGGGCTTCTCCGGGTCGCCCTGCTTGATCCGCTGGGCCGGGCTGTTGATCTGGCCGAGCGCGTGGATGAGGATTTCGGCCAGGAAGAAGCACATCAAGGAGCTGCGCGAATACTTGGGCACGAATACCGGCATGCGGTCGGCCTCCGGCAGTTCGTGCAGAGCTTCGCCGCGCTCGTTGATCAGATTGCTGAACGGCGCGCCGGTGGCGTGGGGCTCGATTTCCTCGCGGCTGTAGGCGACGTTGAAACGCCAGCCGGGTTCGTAGCGGTCTTCGTCCCAGAGGTAGCGCTTAGGGCTGGAAAGCCCGGTCGAACCCTCCGTGCCCCGGCGATGGTTGGCCAGCCGCGCCGCCTCGCGTCCGACCCGGGCGATAGTCGGCCAGACGAAAGCGTCGTTGCGCCCGCTCTTGCAGGCCAGGTGTTCTTTGCCCAGCAAGGTTTGGGCGAACTCGACCCGGCTCTCGAAGGGCTCGAGGTAGACCTTGTGCGGTTCGGACAGGTCGCGGATGGTGAGTTCGTAGCGGTTCTTCAGGCCGTCGTGCTGCTGCGGGTGCTCCTCGACCAGGATGCCGCAGGTCCGGGAATTTCCGACATCCAGCACCAGATCGACCGGGATCGGCGCATAGATGTCGTCCGGCGCGTTGCTGCGCAGCCGGACTTCGGGGATACCGGCCCGTGTGCCGATCAAGTACAGGAAATTGAGGTAATGGGCGTGATGGCTGAGCTGTTCGATCTCGCCGTCGACGTCTTCCGCCGGCAGCCGCAGCCGCTCCGCCGCCTCGTCGCGGAACACCTCGCCCAGCCATTCGTCGACCCAGTGCAGCTCCGGATACCAGCCCATTTCGTGCGCGCGGTGAGCGAGCTGGAAGCTCGCGCCGGTCTGCACGTCGGCGCGGGTCGGCGCCAGATAGGCCGTGGCCTCGCGCGCCTCCAGCACCTGGGTGTCGAAGGCCAGCGTGAGCCGGTGGGTGTGGCCGCGCAGGTCCTCGCCTTCGCCGAGCTTGACTACGCGGCCGCGGGCCCAGGTGGTGGGCCCCTGGTCGAAGCGGCGCTGGGGGCCGGCGCGCAGCATGGGTAGCGGCAGCCAGCAGCCGTCCAGCAGCTTGACGGACTCCTCCACGCCGACACTGAATTTGGGTTTGACCACCAGCACCGGATCGGCCGGATGCACATGGCGCTCGCGCCGCTCGTCCCACTCCAGCCGCGCCAGCGAACGCTGGCCGCTCTGCAGGGCGAATTCGCCGGGCGGCTCCCTGCGCAGGTCCAGCGTCAGCCCGAAATCCATGAACTGGATCCCGCTGCGCATGATTAGCGTGGCGTTTTCGGCGAACTCCACCAATTCGCTCAGCATTCGGCTTCCCCGCTCCTTCCGCTATTTCTTGGTGATCCGGACATTGTAATCGGAGCCGTCCGGATTCTTACCCTTGCACACCGCATGGCCTTGCGGGTCTGTGGCGCATTCCACCTTGGAGCGCTGGATGCTGCTACCGTCCGGGCAGCGGATGTCGCCGGCCTGATCGATCACCAGCTTGGAGCCGCTGAAGCTCGAAGTCACCGGCGCAGTGCATTCCATCTCCTTGCCGCCAACCGAACGCTTCAGCCGGGCCATGCCTTCCTTGCCCTTGAAGTCGTACTCGAGCTGGACTGGATTGCCGGAAGTGTCCTGCAAGCCGGTAACCGAACGCCATTGGCCGTTCATGAACTCGGTCGAACCCTGCTTGGCGGCGTTTAGTGGGATAGTCAATGGAACGCCTGAACCGTCCTTTGCCGTTGCCGCGTCGGCTGATTTTTGTCTAGCCTGCGCTTCCGCTGCGGGATCGGATTTGGATTGCGACGTATCTCCGGCAGGTTGCCCGCTTTCGTCCTGTGGCTTCCCGCCGACCGCCGGATCGCTTGCCTTGGAGCCATCCGGGGTAGGCACCTCGCCGGATGGCTCCATCGACTCCCCGCTACCGGTGCCGGGACCCGTTTCGGCCTGCGGCGGCTCGGACTCCAGGACACCTTGAGCGTTCCTCGACGCGGCGAGATCGGTCGATACGCTGGAGTTGGAATCCCGGCTTTCGACATCCGTCTCCCCGCCGGGACTTTGGTCCTCGCGGCCGCTCTCAACCACCGTAGCCGAGGAGTCGACGGTGCGGTCGACGTGCCGGCCGTCATGGTCGTAGCGATCGACCCAGATGCCTCTTTCCGCCACGGCAGAGTCCTCGCTATCGATTTGCGCCGGCTCGTCATTAGCCTCAGGAGCCGGGGGTTCCCCTGCTTCGTCCTTGCTGCTCCGAGCATTGTCCGACGGCTCGGCGGTAGGCGTCGGCGTGGGGCTTGCACTCTCTTCCTCCGTGCCGAGCAGGCCGAGCTCCGGTCCGCAGGTTTTCAAACCGAACAAGAGCAGCCCCAACAGAAGCAGTAGCGGCAACAGCCACCACAGCCAGCGCCGCCGGGCAACGAACACGGGAGGTGGCCCCCCCGCCGCTTCCCCTGCCGCTCTTGCGCCGGCGGACCCGGAAATGGCGCCCGCATCCAGACTGCCGAGCACATCGCGCTCACCCTGCGCATCCCGTTCGGAGAAGCCCCAGAAGCTCATCACCGGACGGCCACCCACCAAATAAACATGGTCCTCGCTCGGAATCCGGGTCGCCAA
The DNA here is from genome assembly GCA_028688525.1 of Methylococcus sp. Classification (GTDB taxonomy): domain Bacteria; phylum Pseudomonadota; class Gammaproteobacteria; order Methylococcales; family Methylococcaceae; genus Methylococcus. The sequence continues at coordinate 4,181 of JAQTYA010000055.1, forward strand.
AGCCAGCAACTTGCCGAACACCTGCTGCTCGCTGTCCTCGGAGGCCTGCAACGCCCGGCTCTTTTCCAGCAAGCGTTCCCTTGCCGCCAGCAGACGGGCGCGGGCAGGGATGCGCTCCTCCGGCGTCGCCGAGGTCCAAGGCACCACGTCCCCGTCGAAAGCGGAATACCAGTCGATGGTCTGGCCTTTTTCATCCTGGACCGGCACTGCGAAATAATCCGCCACCTCCTGCCCCAGTTGCCGCCGCATCGCCGCTCGCAATTGCGAAGCTGCGCCGTAAACCGGATTGCCGGTGGCGCCTAGCGGCAAAAATTGCTTCAGGCTGCCGGATCGGAGCAAAACACCTGCCATTTGATACTCTCTATCGATGCGGAACAGGAAATTCGCCGCTGGGCCCGAAAATAGCCGCTGCGAGCCGTCTAAACTCAGCCAATTGTAGCAAAACTAGGGCCTAGGGACGGGACGCATACCTTTGCGGCTCGTTATTGATGGCCGCTGAACAAGATGAGGCGGGCAGCCAATAGGATGCAGAATCGGTGGAAAAGTTCCGGAGAAGAGCGGCATAAAAAACCCGCCTAGTCAGTGACTTAGGCGGGTTATGGGACTACATGGGACCGTCTGGGACGGCCCGATCTTTTTTAAAGGCTGTAATACATATCGAACTCAACCGGGTGGGTGCTCATGCGCAGACGAGTCACTTCCTGGTTCTTCAGTTCGAGATAAGCGTCGATCATGTCATCGGTAAACACGCCGCCGCGGGTCAGGAACTCGCGATCCTGGTCCAGCGCTTCCAGAGCCTGGTCGAACGAGTAGCAGACCTGCGGAATGGCCTTTTCTTCTTCCGGCGGCAGATCGTACAGATCCTTGTCCATGGCGTCGCCCGGATGGATCTTGTTCTGGATGCCGTCGAGGCCGGCCATCAGCATAGCTGCGAACGCCAGGTAGGGATTGGCAGTAGAGTCCGGGAAGCGGACTTCGATACGACGGGCTTTAGGGTTCATCACGTAGGGAATACGGATGGAAGCCGAGCGGTTGCGAGCCGAGTAGGCCAGCATCACCGGCGCTTCGAAACCAGGTACTAGACGCTTGTAGCTGTTGGTGGAAGCGTTGCAGAAGGCGTTCAGAGCCTTGGCATGCTTGATGATGCCACCAATGTAGTACAGCGCAGTTTCGGACAGACCGCCGTAGAGGTCGCCGCTGAACAGGTTCTTGCCGTCCTTCGCGATCGACTGGTGTACGTGCATGCCATTGCCGTTATCGCCGACCAGCGGCTTCGGCATAAAGGTTGCCGTCTTGCCGTAGGCGTGCGCTACGTTCTGAATGACGTACTTGAGCAGGAGGACTTCGTCAGCCTTCTTAACCAGCGTGTTGAACTTGACGCCGATTTCGCACTGGCCGGCAGTCGCAACTTCGTGGTGATGGACTTCCACGCCCATACCCATGTCTTCCAGGGTGTTGCACATGGCGGAACGCAGATCCTGGAACGAGTCGACAGGCGGTACCGGGAAGTAGCCGCCTTTGGTGCCGGGACGGTGGCCGATGTTACCGTCTTCGTAGACCTTCTCGGAATTCCAGCCGGCTTCTTCCGAATCGATCTTATAGAACGACCCAGACATATTGGCGCCCCAACGGATGTCGTCGAAGATGAAGAATTCGTTTTCCGGACCGAAGAATGCGGTGTCGGCAATGCCAGTGGACTTCATGTAGGCTTCGGCGCGCTTGGCGATGGAGCGCGGATCGCGCTCGTAGCCCTGCATGGTGGCGGGTTCGACGATGTCGCAGCGGATGATGATGGTCGGATCGTCGAAGAACGGATCCAACACGGCGGTGGATGCGTCAAGCATCAGAATCATGTCGGATTCGTTGATGCCTTTCCATCCGGCGATCGACGAACCGTCGAACATCTTGCCTTCTTCGAAGGCGGATTCGTCGATGGTCGAAGCGGGAACGGTCACGTGCTGTTCTTTGCCGCGGGTATCGGCAAAACGCAGGTCCACGTAACGGATTTCCTTTTCCTTGATGATCTGCAATACGTCTTTAGGTGTCATAGTAACTTCGTCTCCTCCAGCTAGGATTGGTAACTCAAAGCTTACTCAGAAATTATACCAAGGCTTACGGGGCACATATGTTTTTGATTTTACGCCCAATCGAACCCTCCAGCGAAACAATTCTATGCGCCATAAATGTGCCAATGCATCATTATGGTGCGTTTTTACAGGAAGCCGCGTATACCCGAAACGCCCCAGGCGCCCGCGTCGCGCGCTCGCGCCAGGTGATCCATTCTTAATCCGCCTAGCGCGAACACTGGCAAATTCAAGGCTTTGAGGCATTCAGACAAACCTTCCCATCCTAAGGAGGCAGCCTCCGGATGCGAGAATGTCGGCAACACGGGGCCGAGGACGGCGAAATCCAACGCCAGAGATTCCGCCTTTTCCAGTTCGTCTGTCCCATGGCATGAGGCAGCGACCCAGAATCTAGTGCCCAGCGGTCTTGAGCTCAGACGCTTCAAGCGCGTACCGTTAAGGTGAACGCCCGCGGCTCCGAGCTTGACCGCCAGTTCTGGCTCGGCATTCAAGACCAATTGAACGTCGCGGCCAGCACAATAATCCACGCACTCTTTGGCGAACTCACGATAAGCCGCTGGGGCTAGGGACTTCGCCCGCAACTGGATCAGGCTGAAACCATCGGCTGCCAAGCGCTGCAGTTGACTCCGCATAGCAGCCAAGTCGCCGGCGGCGTGATCCACGATCGGGTAATGAACGGGCAGACGAGCCGCCGAAACAATGTAGCGGTTTGCGGCGGGGAACTTCAATTCAGGCAGTTCCGCCGGACTTACCCAGCGAACCGGCTGGCCTAGACAGCCCCTAGCTTCACCCGAAAAATCGCGGACCCGCCAGATATCCAGAATCACCCGCCGCTGCGGATAGTCGTGACGCACCACCATCATCGGCTCGGCGCCATCTACGGTGATGCCGAGCTCCTCGGCCAGCTCGCGCCGCAATGCCTCGAAGGAAGTCTCGCCCGGCTCGATCTTGCCGCCCGGGAACTCCCAGCAGCCACCTTGATCCGCATCCGGCGGCCGCTGAGCGACCAAGATGCGTCCGGCGGCATCCTCGATAACTCCGGCAGCGACATTAATTTCTTTAGGACCGGCAGACGTCAACGGGCGCTCAGGTCCGGTATTCCGCGTTGATGCGGACGTAATCGAAGGAAAAATCGCAGGTCAGTACGCGAGCCGAGGATGTGCCCCGGCCGAGCGACACGCGCACGGTGATTTCAGGCCGCTGCATCGCGGCGGCGCCGCGCTCTTCGGTGTAGTCCCGGTCGCGTTCGCCGCCGGAAACGATTCGGACCTCGTCCAGCCAGATGGCCACGCGCGAAATGTCGAGGCCGGCGCAGCCGGCCCGCCCGACTGCCGCCAGGATACGGCCCCAATTGGGGTCGCTGGCAAAGAATGCAGTCTTGACCAGGGGCGAATGTGCGATGGTTTTTCCCACCTGTTTGGCTTCTTCGTCCGAAGCCGCTTCCTCAACCAGGATGCGGATAAATTTGGTGGCACCCTCCCCATCCCGCACGATGGCCTCGGCCAGCTCTTCGAGCACCGCGTCGACAGCTGCCTGAAAGGCTTCGGCATGGTGGCTGCCAGGTTCGATCCGAGGCGCCTGGGAGCGCTGGCTCGCCATTAGCACGCAGGAGTCGTTGGTCGAAGTGTCGCCGTCCACGGTGATACAGTTGAACGAGCGATCCGCCGCCCGCTGCAGGATATCCTGCAAGGTGCCGGCATCGACACAGGCGTCGGTGCCGATGAAGGCCAGTAGGGTCGCCATGTTCGGATGAATCATGCCGGCGCCTTTGGCAATGCCGGTTACGGTGACCGGATGTCCGCCGATTTCAACCGTACGGCTCGCCGTTTTGGGACGGGTATCCGTGGTCATGATAGCTAGAGCAGCGGCATCCCAGCCGTCTTCGGACAAGGCTTCGAAGGCCTTGGGCAGGGCTGTCCGGATTTTTTCGAGCGGAAGATATTCGCCGATCACGCCAGTAGAAAACGGCATGACCTGCTCGGCCCGCCCGCCTGCCAGCGCCACGACCGCTTCACAGCTCGAATGAGCGTCTGCCAGACCCCGCGCGCCGGTGCCGGCATTGGCATTGCCTGAATTGATCAGCAGCCAGCGCGGCGCCTGCGGCAAATGCTCGCGGGAAACGGTGACGGGCGCGGCGCAGAAGGCGTTTTGCGTGAACACGGCGGCACAGCTCGAACCTTCCGCCATCTCGATGAGGAGCACATCGTCGCGCCCGGCCCGCTTGATCGCCGCCGCCGCAGTTCCAAGGCGGATCCCCGCTATGGTCTTTACGCCCGAGTTTGCCACGATATGTCCTTCAGGCAAGCCTGCCATGGCATTGTTTGTATTTCTTACCAGAACCGCAGGGACAGGGATCGTTGCGGCCGACTTTGTCGCCCGGACGCACGAACGGCCGGGCGCCTTCCGGTATCTCGAAATCCTGCGCTGCCTCCTCCGGTTCTTCCGCAGTGGCATCGTCGGCCAAAGCGCTGACTTCCGCATGCTGATATTGCATTTCCTGAGGCTGACGGTTTTGCTCGTCCATCTCCTGGACTTCCTCTTCGGAATGCACCTGGACGCGCGAGACGATGCCGACGACCTCCTGCTTGATGTTGTCCAGCATGCCGGAGAACATCTCGAAAGCCTCCCGCTTGTATTCCTGCTTGGGATCCTTCTGAGCGTAGCCGCGCAGATGGATGCCCATGCGCAGATGATCCATGGACGCGAGATGCTCTTTCCAAGCATTGTCGAGCACCTGCAGCATCACAGATTTTTCGAAGTGCCGCATGACCTGGGGGCCGATCGCATCGACCTTGGCGGCATAGGCGCCGTCGGACGCTTCCACAATGCGCTCCAACAGCGATTCCTCGTGGAGCTCCGGCTCATCGTCCAGCCATTGCCGGACCGGCAGGCTCAGCCCCATTTCGCGCTCGACCACTTCTTCCAAGCCATGCACATCCCACTGTTCTTCCAGGGTATGCGGGGGGACGTGCTCGGCGAACATCTGCCCGACCACATCGTGGCGGATGTCTTCAATGGTCTTGGAGACATCGTCGGCGCGCATCAGCTCAGTGCGCATGTGGTAGATCACTTTGCGCTGGTCGTTGGCGACATTATCGTATTCCAGCAGCTGCTTGCGGATATCGAAGTTGCGCGCCTCGACCTTGCGCTGGGCATTCTCGATGGCGCGGGTCACCCAGGGGTGCTCGATGGATTCGCCTTCCTTCATCCCCAGGCGCTGCATCAGCACCGCGACCCGGTCGGAAGCGAAGATGCGCATCAAAGGATCTTCCAGAGACAGGTAGAAGCGGGTGGACCCCGGATCGCCCTGGCGCCCCGATCGGCCCCGCAACTGGTTGTCGATACGGCGCGATTCGTGGCGTTCCGAACCGATCACGTGCAAGCCTCCGGCGGCGAGGGCGGCCTCATGGCGCTGTTTCCACTCCGCCTTGATCTGTTCCGCCATCGCGGGGTCCGCCTGGCCCAGATCCTCTTCGAGGCTGCCGCCCAGCACGATGTCGGTGCCGCGGCCGGCCATATTGGTAGCGATCGTCACCGCCCCCGGCCGTCCGGCCTGGGCGATGATGTGCGCCTCCTGCTCGTGGTGCTTGGCGTTGAGCACCTGATGAGGCACACCGCCCTCGCGTAGGATGCCGGACAGCAGTTCGGAGTTCTCGATAGAGGCGGTACCGACCAGGACCGGCTGGCCTCGGCCGACACAGTCCTTGATGTCTTCGACGATCGCCGTGAATTTCTCGCGGGCGGTAAGATAAACCAGATCGCCCATGTCGTTGCGGATCATCGGCCGGTTCGCCGGAATCATCACCACTTCGAGGCCATAAATCTGGTGGAACTCCGGCGCCTCGGTATCGGCGGTGCCGGTCATGCCGGCCAGCTTGTCGTACAGCCGGAAATAGTTCTGGAAGGTGATCGAGGCCAGGGTCTGGTTCTCGTTCTGCACCTGGACGTTTTCCTTGGCCTCCACCGCTTGGTGCAGTCCCTCGGACCAGCGCCGGCCGGGCATGGCGCGTCCGGTGAACTCGTCGACGATGATGATTTGGCCGTCGCGCACGATGTAGTCCACGTCGCGCTGGAACAAGGCCTGCGCTTTCAGGGCGGCGTTGATGTAATGCATCAGCCTGATGTTGACCGCGTCGTACAGGCTTTCGTCCGCCCCGATCAAGCCTTGCTCGACCATCAGACGCTCGATGGCCTCATGCCCGCTCTCGGTCAGATAGACCTGGCGCGCCTTCTCGTCCACCGAGTAATCGCCCGCCCCGTCCTCCTTTTCCTGACGGGTCAGATGCGGAATCAGGGTGTTGATCTTGTGATAAAGGTCGCTGCGGTCTTCGGTCGGGCCGGAGATGATCAGCGGAGTCCGTGCCTCGTCGATGAGGATGGAGTCCACTTCGTCGACGACGGCGAAAAACGGCTCGCGCTGCACCCGCTGGTCCAGCGTGAACGCCATATTGTCGCGCAGGTAATCGAAACCGAATTCGTTGTTGGTGCCGTAGGTGATGTCGCTGGCGTAAGCCTGGCGGCGCTGCTCCTGATCCAAGTTGCTGACGATGACGCCTGTCGTCAGTCCGAGGAAACCGTACAGCCGGCCCATCCACTCGGAATCGCGCCGCGCCAGGTAGTCGTTCACGGTCACTACATGGCAGCCCTTGCCGGGCAGAGCGTTGAGGTAGGCCGCCAGGGTGGCGACCAAAGTCTTGCCCTCGCCGGTCTTCATCTCGGCGATCTTGCCATCGTGCAGAATCATGGCGCCGATCAGCTGCACATCGAAATGGCGCATGTTCAGCACCCGGCGCGAAGCCTCCCGCACTACAGCGAAGGCTTCTACCAGCAAGTCGTCGAGCGTTTCGCCGCCATTCAGGCGTTCGCGGAACTCGACGGTCTTGAGCCCCAGAGCCTCGTCGGAGAGCGCAGCGATGGTGGATTCGAGTTGGTTGATTTTCTTGACCAAACGCTTTTTGCGTTTGACGATGCGGTCGTTGCGGCTGCCGACGATTTTTCTGACAAGCTTACCAAGCATGATGCTGTGGATTCCGGATAAAAACGTAATCCAATCATGATACCGCAAAACCAGACCCCTGGAAAAATGGGGAGCCCGGGCGCTGGCCGAACGGACGCGGCCTCGCCGCGGATATAATGGTGTCGGCATTCTTCTTCCGGGCGATACCCGCGGCATCATGCATTCCGACCCCACGGCGGCGGCTTTCGATATCAAAGCTTTCCTCGCAACCCTGACCGGCGCGCCCGGCGTCTACAAGATGCTGGACGGACAAGGCGAGGTCATCTATGTTGGAAAAGCCAAGAACCTGAAGAAGCGCGTGGCCAGCCACTTCGCCCAGCGCGACAGCTCGCCTAAGCAGAATGCGATGGTGGCGCGGGTGCAGGCGATCGAGGTCACCGTGACCCGCACCGAAGGCGAGGCCCTGCTGCTGGAAAACCAGCTCATCAAACGCCACAAGCCGCGCTACAACATCAACCTGCGCGACGACAAAAGCTATCCGTACATTTACGTCTCTACCCATCAAGCGTTTCCGCGGCTGGAATTCCACCGCGGCAGCCGGGCGCGCCCGGGCCGTTTCTTCGGGCCCTTCCCGAGCGCGGCGGCAGTGCGCGACAGCCTCAAGACACTGCAAAGAATTTTCCCGGTGCGGCAATGCGAGGATTCGTATTTCGCCAACCGGGACCGGCCTTGCCTGCAATACCAGATCGAGCGCTGTACCGGCCCCTGCGTAGGGCTGATCGAACCCGAAGCCTATGGCGAGGACGTGGCGAACACCATACTGTTCCTGGAAGGCCGGAGCGAGGCTTTGATCGACCGGCTCGCCCAGCGCATGGAACAGGCGGCCCAAGGCCTGGAATTCGAAAAAGCGGCTCGCTACCGGGACCAGATATCCAACCTACGTACCGTGCTGGCGAAGCAACTCGTCAGCGGCGAACAAGGCGATCTCGACATGATCGCCTGCGCAATCAAGGGCAACATCGCCTGCGTCCACGTAGTCTTCATCCGCAACGGCCAGCAGATCGGCGACCGCAGCTTCTTTCCCCGCATGCCGGACGAACAGGATGCGACGGCTGTCCTCGAGGCCTTCATTCCTCAGTTTTACCTGGACAAGCAGATTCCGCGCGAACTGCTGTTGAGCCACGAAATCCGCGAGCACGAATTATTCGAAGCCGTGCTGGGACAGCAAGCCAAGCGCAGCGTCAAAATATCCTGGCGGCTGCGCGGCGAGCGCGCCAAGCGCCTGGAACTGGCCCAGGCCAACGCCGAGTACTCGCTGAAAACCAAACTGGCTAGCCAGCAGAACGTCGCCGACCGCCTGCATAAGCTGACCGAGATGCTAGGCTTGCAGGAACCTCCCAACCGCATGGAATGTTTCGACATCAGCCACACCCAGGGCGATCAGACTGTCGCCTCCTGCGTCGTGTTCGACCGCAACGGCCCATTGAAATCGGCCTATCGCCGCTTCAACATCGAAGGCATCACAGGCGGCGACGACTATGCCGCTATGGCGCAAGCCTTGTCCCGCCGCTACCAGCGGGTCCGCGCCGGAGAGGTGGAGGCACCTGATATTCTGTTCATCGACGGCGGCAAGGGTCAGATCCATGCAGCTGCCCAAGCTCTCGATGAACTGGGCATGGGAAATATCCGTATAATCGGCATCGCCAAAGGGCCGGATAGAAAACCCGGCATGGAAACCCTGTTCACGGAAGGCTGCAGCGATCCCATCGTCGTCGAGCCCAACAACCCCGGCTCCTTGCTCATTCAGCACATCCGCGACGAGGCGCACCGCTTCGCCATCACCGGGCACCGGCAACGCAGGGCCAAGGCAGCGACCCAGTCGCCGCTGCAGGCCATACCTGGCCTCGGGCCCAAGCGGCGCCAGCAATTGCTGCGGCAATTCGGCGGCTTGCGGGAAATCAGCCGCGCCGACGTGGATACCCTGAGCGGCGTCGAAGGAATCAACCGGCAACTGGCTCAGCGCATTTACGACATGTTTCACGATCACGGCGCCTAAAACATGCACTTCAACTTGCCTACTTACCTGACGCTGCTGCGGATCGCGCTCATCCCGATTCTTGCGGTCCTCTTTTACGTGCCCTGGAGCGCCGCCCACATCGCCTGCGGCGTCATCTTCTCACTCGCCGCGGTGACCGACTGGCTAGACGGCTACCTCGCCCGGCGGCTGGAGCTGACCACCCGTTTCGGCGCCTTCCTGGACCCGGTCGCCGACAAGCTGATGGTCGCCGTCGCCCTGGTTCTGATCGTCCAAGCCGAACCGCAGCCACTGATCGCCGTATCAGCCGCCATCATCATCGGCCGCGAAATCACCATCGCCTCGCTGCGGGAATGGATGGCTGAAATCGGCCAGCGCAAACGGGTCGAGGTCTCTTCGCTAGGCAAATGGAAAACCACCTTCCAGATGCTGGCGATCACCCTGCTCCTGCTCGGCCTGGACACGCCGCACGGCACTCTGAAGACGACCGGACAACTGCTGCTGGTGGTTTCGGCCATATTGACGCTGTGGTCGATGATCGTTTACCTGCAGGCGGCCATGCCCGTATTCAAGGAAAACACGGAAGCCGAATGAGAGTGCTAGAACAGTTCTCGCGGAATTTCGGCGGCAGCCTTATTTACCGCCCCTGACTCCACCAGCGCCGGACGATGGCGTCGATGTCGAGATCTTCCGCGGCGTCGTTCCAGGCCCGATGAAAATCCACGTCGTTGCTGTTGGGCGGCGGATCGGGCTTGAAGATCTGGCAGCGCACTGGCATAGGCGCCGCTTCCCCTAGAATCAGCGCCTCGCCCCGACCCAGCGTGGTGAGGACCTCCACCAGATCGGCCTCGCCTTCGGGGACGAGCTTGCGGACGTAGGCTTGGTCGTCTGGGTTGCTGAGGCGCAGGCAAATGTAAGAACCGCACTGCGACAGCACCGTCTCCGACAGCTCCTGCGGGCGCTGGCTGACCACGGCCAGTCCGACGCCGTACTTGCGTCCTTCCTTGGCGATGCGCTCCATGGATTTGCGCGTGCCTTCGTACTGGGTGGCGCGTTCGCGCGGGATGTAGGCATGGGCCTCTTCGCAGACCAGGAGGATGGGAAATTCGCGGCGGTCGGGATTCCAATAATTGAACTCAAAGGCCAGCCGGCCGATCTGGGCGGATACGGTGGGCCTTACGTCGAACGGTACGGGGCTCAGGTCGATCACGCTGATCTGGCAGTGCGGCTCGCCCAGTCCCACGAAATCCCGCAGCAAACCGGGCAATGTTTCCGAACGGTTGCGCCGGCTCGGACTGAGCAGGAAATCGTAGCGCACGTCGTGCAGGCGGCTGCCGAGCTTGAGCAGAAATTCGTCGAACTGGCCGAACAGCGGCCCTTTGGTCTTGCCGAAATCGGTCCGGTACTCGTTGGCTTCCTTGAATCGTTCGTATACCTCCTGCAGGGAGAAATACATCGGAGCGTCGATCGACACACCTTCCAACCCTAATTCACTGGCGCTCCGGCGCTTGAGTTCGAACACGGCTTCGCGCAGGAAGGCGGTTTGGATCGAGGCCGCCGGATCGTCGCGTTCGATCAGGAGGTCCACCAGTTCGGCGAAGCTCATCAGCCAGTACGGAATTTCCAACTCGCGGGCGTCCATCGCGCGGGTGGCTTCGGGCGGGAAGGCGCTTTGGAGGGAGCCGTCGCGGTCGCGCCAGCAGTATTCGCCGTGCAGGTCCAGCAGGATGATGTGAGCCTTGGGGCTGGAGGCGAGCAAACGCTGGATCAGGCTCGCCACGGTCCAGGACTTGCCCGCGCCGGACTGGCCGAGAATGGCGAAATGCCGGGCGCACAGTACGGACGGATCGAGGTAAACGCCGGTCGCGGGATGGTTCGGCAGATAGCCGGGATTGAAGCGGAGGCTGCGGGTCCGGGCGAATACCGCGTTGATCTCCTGAGGCCCCGCGGCGTGGACTTCCGCACCCGGCACCGGATACCGCCTCACCCCGCGGCTGAATCCGCCCTTGTCGTTGAATTCTCCCAGGGGCACCAGCCGCATCGCGCTGCCTGCGGCGGAACCGGGCGATCCGCCCGAAACCTCGCGCACCAGGGCCAAAATGCGGGAAGCTTCGAGCCGGATCGACACATAGGCACCGACCTGCCCCGTCCGCTGGATTTCCCCGCCGACGCCGCTATCGGCACGGAAACCCTCCTCTTCCGACAGCAGTCGGGCGCCAAACCCGCCGGCGCGCACCTCGGTGATATGTCCGATCAGCGTGTTTTCGTTTGCGTCCATAGCGTAGCGGCTCTTAAGTTGAGTCAGTCATCGTCGTTCCGGTCGCACCGAAGCGTGCAACTCAGGCTAGCGCGCCGTCCACACCGACAGCAATGCGTTGCCGAGGATGGCCAGGAAAGCAATAATGGAGAAAATCAGGAACAACTCCATGGTCCGCCTTATTTGACCCGCTTTTTAAGATGCGATTGATGACCTGCCACCCCTACTTCCATTCTGCCCGGACGAGAACCTTATGAACACATCGGTCTGGCGCATCGGACAGATTTTGAATTCCGCGCAAAGCACCTTCGTCGGCCTGCTGCGCATTTGGTCCATTCCGTTGGTGCTGCTGCTCAGCCTTGCCTCGGGCTACACGACCTACTACGGTCTATCGTATTTCATCACCGATTGGATCGCGCTGGTCATCACCGTCGCCGTGCAGTCGGTCATCGTGATCTGCTCGCTGGAGCTAGCCGGCTGCCACTGGCGCGCCAACCTCCCGCGGTTTCTGACGGTGGTGCTGACCTTGGTCGTGGCGCTGTTCGTCTCGGTGTCTTTTTCCTATTTTAAATTCTACGAGTTCTCCCAGCAGGACAGCACCCTTCTGACCCGCTATCGAGCGCTGGACCAGAACCTGAGCGACTACCTCGACAAGGTCAACAAGCTGAAAAGCACGCTGATGGCGCGCCAGCAGAAGCGCGCCGAAGCCGCAGCCAAAGAGGCTACCCAAGCCTACCTCGGTACCTTGCAGGGCATCCGCGACGAACGCAAGAAGCAGGTCGGCAAGGGGCCGGTCTGGAGCCATTACAACGAGCTCCAGATCGCGGAGGAAAACCGGCTGCACCAGATGGAAACGAGTTTCGGCGAACTCGACCAGCGCATCGCAGCGGCACGCGCCACGGTGCAGAAGTTCTCCTCCGAACTCAAGGACCCGCTCATCTACGCCGAACTCATGGAGCAAACGCGGCTGGTCCAGTCCAAGGCCGACAACCTCGCATCGGCGCAAGGCGCCACGCCGGTCCCCGCTCCGGTCTGGGGCAGCCACGCCGAATTCGTCCGCGGCATTACCCCCTCGTTCGCAATGTGGGAGGACTTATCCCTGTTTGCACTGGCCTGCGCCGCCATGGTGGACTTCTTCACCCTGGTGCTGTCGTACCGACTGGAATTCAGCGCGCCCGGCCCTTTGACCGAAGAAGAACAGGTACTGGCGTTCCAGGGCTTGCGCCAATTCTCCGAATTCGCCATCAACAAGAACGACGAGCTGGAATTTGTGTTCGAAAAAACCGAGCTGGAACGGGCAAAACGCTACCCCGACTGGAACCGCATGTTCACCGTCGCTTTCCTGCTCAACCGCGGATTTCTCCGCAAGGTCAGCGAGCGCAGCGCGGAATTCGCCCCCAGCCTTTATCCCATACTGGCCGAATGCATGAGGAAGGAGCCGCAGAGCGGCGCCAACGAGGGCATCGGCGACAGCAACATACGGCAGTTCATCGAGAGAAAAGCCCATGAACGGCGAGCTTGAATCCGACCGCTGGGACCCTGGCTTCGTCGGCGACCATTACGTCGTCACCGCGCAGTTCGGCCCGTTCCGCAAGCTATTCCTCAAGCCGCGCGACTTCACCCCGCGCTTCTACCACAGGCTTACCGAACTTGCGATCGAAGACTGGAGCCTGCCGGTGCCGGAACAAGCGCTGGGCGACGCATTGCGAATCTGCGTCGAGCTATCCGTCCGTTTCCAGCCGACCTTGAGCTATATCCGCGGCAACCCCGAGGGCCTCGAGCAGTTGCCGCATGCCATCAAGCTGCGCTACCAGCGCGTGCTGCTGGACATGGCGCAGGAAGAGCTGCGGACGCTGGAAGATCCGTTCTGGCTGACCGAAGGCTGCGCCTCGGTGGAGCGGCGCATCGAATCCCAAACCAACGAGGCCTTGGCCGCACAGGGCATCCGCTGCCGCACCCGCTGCGTGCTCACCCCCGAATTCGACGTCATCGACGAGACCTCAGTCGCACTCCTGCAGCCATGGTCGCCGTACCGCCCGTTGTATCAGGCTCTGCTGCAGCGCCAGCGCGATCTCGCGGCGGAAACCGAGCGGCAGCGGCGCGATCTGGCGATGCAGGAGGAAGCCGCGCGGCTGGAACGCGAGCAAGCGCAACTGGCGCTGGAGCAACGCGAGAACGATTTGCGGCGGGCGAGGCACGAACACGAAACCGAACGCCTGAAGACCGAACTCGCCGCGGAAGAAGCCTTGCAAGCCGAGCGCCGCGCCGCCGAAGCCCGCCAGAAAGAAGAGCAGGTGCGCCACGAGCAGAAACTGCGGGAAATGGAAATCGAGGCCGAAATGCAGTTGAAAGCCCGCCGCAGCGAGGCCATGGACGACGCCGACACCCGCCTGCGCCGCGAAATCGAACTGCTCGCCCTGGAGCGCCAGCGGCTGCTGCTGGAGGAAGAGGTCAAGGACATCAAGCTCGCCAAGGCCAAAGGCTGGATCATCAACGCCTCGCGCCGCTTCCAGCTCGGCCAGGATGCCGAATTCGACGAGCAGGACACGCCCAGCCTCCCCCCCGAACTACCGGAAAAATGATCGTTTGCCGCAGCCGATGAAGCCGAGCCATCTCCCGCTACTCCTTGCCCTGCTATCCGTGTTCGCCTCGCAGGCCGAAAGCCGCGGCTGGGGCGACGTCGCCTCCCCCACGCCCGGCGCCTCCGAAGCCATCGGCGAAACCGGCGCAGGCTGCCTCGCCGGCGGCGTTCGCCTTCCTCCCGAGGGCGAGGGCTACAAGGTCATGCACCTGGAACGCAACCGCAACTACGGCCATCCGGACTTGATCCACAGCCTGGTGGAACTGGGCCGCTCCACGGCACAAGGCCGCTGGGGCGAACTCCATGTCGGCGATCTGTCGCAGCCCCGCGGCGGGCCGATGCGGTTCGGCCACCGCAGCCATCAGAACGGCATCGACGTCGACGTCTGGTTCGCCCTAGACCCCAATCTGGTCCGCCACGCCGACGGCCTGCGCAGCAACATTCCCGCGCCCTCATTGCTGACCAGCGACCAGAGCCGGCTCAACCACATGCTGTGGGACGCCAACCATGCCCGCGTACTCGAAGCCGCAGCCCGCGACCGCCGCGTCGACCGGATCTTCGTCAACGCCCACATCAAACAGGAACTCTGCCGCACCGTGCGGGGTGACCGCTCCTGGCTGCAAAAAATCCGCCCCTGGCACCGCCACGACGACCATTTCCACATGCGCCTGGCCTGCCCCTCGAACAGCCCCGGCTGCATTCCGCAAAAGCCGCTGGAATCCGGCGACGGCTGCGACGCCTCGCTGGACTGGTGGCTATCCCTCCCACCCTTGCGGCCTCTGCCGGACAACCATCATGGCCCGGCCCCATCGCCAGCCCTGCCCCGCGAGTGCCGGGCGCTGCTGAGCGAGCGCTAGCGCCAGCCCGTTTAGCGTGTTCCCCGGCCGCTGCTCATGAGCGAATTCGTCGATTACCTGCATGAGATGCTCGAGTCGTTCGGCCCCATCGGCGCCCGCAAGATGTTCGGCGGCTACGGCCTCTACCACCAAGGCCTGATGTTCGGCCTCGTTTCCAGGGACACCCTCTACCTGAAAGCGGACGAGGAGAACGCTCATCACTTCGAAGCCGAAGGCTTGGACAAGTTCGAATACCGGAAAGGCGACAAGTTGATGAACATCGCCTACTACCGGGCGCCGGCCGAAATACTGGAAGACAGGGAACAGGCGGCCTTATGGGCGCGCCGCGCCTACGAAGCCGCGCTTCGAGCTGCGAAATCGAAAGCCGCTAAATCCAAACGAAGCTGATGGCCGCGAGCGCCGTCATGCCTCGCCCAATAGATCGCATATTTCTGGCGCCGCCCGGTACAGGCACGAGTAGTGAGACAGGCCGCTGAATATTTCAGCCGAGACGCAGCCTGGAATCGCCGATTTCAGATATTCGGCCATATCCTTCGGAGACCAATTGTCTTCCGCTCCATGCCAAATATAGGTATTGACCGAAACCTCGGAGAGCACATCCTTCCAAGGACGAACATAGGCTCGCATATCTCTCGCGTAGCCACGGATGCCGCCGGCGAAGCAGGACTTTAGAATTTTTGCGATGCCGGATTTGAATTCGCGATCCGCAACCCATTTTTTATCCTCACCCGCGGCAGAAGCAAATAACATGCGGAACAATGCGAAGGGGAAAAACGAAGCGAGAAACCCTTGCCAGTAGGACATCAGGCCGAATGCGGCCGGGCATACCCGAGCCAACTGAAAAACCCGTTTTCCGGCCATGGCGCCAAGAAAGCTGTCCCCGTCCAGCGGCGCGGCGGCAGAGATTAAATGCAGGCTCCTAACCTTACCGGCCATATAGCGACAGGTCTGCAGCGCGACGAATGCACCGATCGAAAAGCCGACAATATCCACGGCCCTCCCCTCGGCTTGCCTTGAAATCTCACCGGCTAAAAACTGGTAATACGCGGCGTCAGCCATCGACGCATCGATGGAAAACCGGTCGAAACAAATAACGGTCAAGCCCTGCTCTTTTGCGTAAGCATCAAAAATGGCGCATTCTTCGGGCGCTCCGGGTACGCCATGAAAATAGATGACTACGCGCCCGTAATCGGCCCCGAAGCGTCTAAAATTCAATGGCTGCTTCATATCTGTCACAGCAGCTAGCACAGCACTTCAAAATCCATACTCGCGCTCGACACGGCAAATCCGAACTCGAAATTGTTTGTACCACTCCTTGGCTCTGCTCTGTGCCAAGCGATGATCAAGGTTTTCCTTCCAAGCCGTTATAGCTTCCTGGCTAGACCAATATGAAACGGAGATGCCGATCTCCTGCCGGGCGCTCTCGAAACCCAGGAAACCAGGCTGTGCAGAAGCAAGCGCCAGCATTTGCTTTGCCGTTTCCGCGTATTCGTTGTCACCTTCCGTGCGGACGGAGGTAAAGATAACGGCAAAATAAGGCGGTTGTGGTGTCTGTGCGGGTGCAGCCATATATAAACCTATAATGCAAATTAGCCTTGTGCTCCTGGCATATTATCCTGAAATCAACGTCTGAGCGGCACCGTCTCCGATAGCGACATCGATGAAACTGAACGGATCGATGCCTTCGATACATGCCAGATTGAAACCGAACTCGTTCGGATTGCTTCGGCGCTGGTGGTGCGTGTAGATACCGCAAGTTTTGCAGAAATAGTGCTTTGCGATCATGGTGTTCCATTGGTAGAGAGTGAGCATGTCGGCACCCTTCGTGACCCTCAGGCGAGCGATAGGAACGCTGGCGATGATGGCGCCTTTGCGCCGGCATAGCGAACAATTGCACCTGCGGACATTTTCAAAGCCGTTCTCGAGGTCGACCTCGAACTCGATTGCACCGCAATGGCAACTACCCTTTTTCGTTTCCATGATTCTCTCGTTCGAATAATAAACTCGGGGTCTGCCTAATATGCCAGACAATCTGCTTTCTGGGCGCTAGGTTATGTATGAATGACTTCTTTATGACTCCATCCTCTCAAGAAATGGAGTCTCCGAAAATCCCCAGGGCAGCTCAAAGCTCAGAATTAGCGTGGGGTGAACCGCCCCGGCTTTTCCGGAGGCTAATTGTTGTGGGTCACGCGGCCATGGCGGACTCGGTAACGCTACGATAATAGGCGGCTTCGGCCTCGACAGGCGGAATATAACCAATTGGCTCCAACA
>JAQTYA010000056.1 GCA_028688525.1 Methylococcus sp.
AGGATGGTTTTGATAGTCAATAGTTTCACCTATGGCACGGACCTGATACTTTAATTTCCTCAGTTCTTTTTCTAATTCATCAATATTCACGCTTTGCCCTCCATTTCATAAATTGTGTTGCTCATAACTGAAACCACATCTTGCATCTTTGATTGGAGGTCATAAACATCTTGTGCATTTGGCTTGCCGAAATTCCATGAAATTTCATATGAGTTCAAATTGCCTTGCCCTTCGACAATAAGCGCCCTTACATTTGCATCAGGGCCGGTTGCATCCAACGTGCTTAGGGCAATATCGAAGTTCTCACGAATCTTCCGAATAATTTCGACCGGCTGAACTCCTCGCTCCTTAGATGTGGCAGATGTTGGCAAACGCCTAATTTCATCTTGAGCCCTTTTGAGGCGTTCGGCCACATTTGTGATATTAATTTTACGAGTATCAAATTTAATCTGGTTCTTGTAGCTCCTAGCTTGGGATGCCTGCCATATGGTTATGGCCATTCCAAGCAGTGTAACCGCAGTGCCTACAATTGTTACGATGCTATCTGAGGTCAATACAGATCCCTCCATCTTTCTGCGTTAACGTACAGGCTCAACAGCACTGCGCGGCTTCATCGCACAGCGTCCAGCAACCGAAGGAAGCGTGGTTGAGCGTGATGTTATGCACCAGCGCCTACTTGCGCAAGAATGAATGCTACGCGCTCTTGAGCCGATGCCCTGGGAATAACACACATTTCATAACCCGCTTCGACATATGCGGAAATTGTTGGTACATAGGATTTGGCCGCCCGCTCGAAGCTATGTAGGCGCTCGTGATCGCACACATAAATCTCCGGCCAAGGCTCTGCCACAAAAACTTTATTGGCATAGCGATACTGCGTAGCTGCCATATGATAATGCTCTTCGTCGGAGCCCAGAAACCGTGACCATTCTGGGATGCCGCGGTCAAAGAACACGGGCGCCTTGAGAGTTTTAGCCTTTTCATAGTCTTCGATGCTGCGTGCGAGAACCGCTTCCATAAAAACCGTGCGATCACCAAAAGGAAAAATCGTGCCGTTACATTTGAATTGTTCGCGCATGATTGCGAGAGCAGCTTCCGGAAAAGTGGAATAACCAAGATCATTCAGCGCGGCTATGAGCGTTGACTTGCCGGCTCCCGAGGATCCAGTGATCACATGAAATTGTTGACTGCTCATAATGTAAATTATGGTGCCTAACATCTTACTAGACCGAATCCACGTTCAACTTGCTATACAGAATCTGCATAGCACATCCGCCGATGTCCGTGGCACACCGGTCCCCCTGCGGCAACCATCGCAACGGATTTTCTGCCTCTTCTCTGTCAGAGATCAAGCACAAAATACAGCCGTAACGCTCCCCATGTATGGACTTTTCAGCCTGACGAACGCGCGGACATTGATGGTGGCGTCCAGGAAGTGGTCAGGAGGTAGCTGGAACGCTGCTTCGATG
The DNA here is from genome assembly GCA_028688525.1 of Methylococcus sp. GTDB lineage: Bacteria > Pseudomonadota > Gammaproteobacteria > Methylococcales > Methylococcaceae > Methylococcus. The sequence continues at coordinate 1,470 of JAQTYA010000056.1, forward strand.
GCACTCTCTTTGTCTGCTAACGCTTCTGCCTTCTGCCTTCTGCCTTCTGCCTTCTGCCTTCTGCCTTCTGCCTTCCGCCTTCCGCCTTCCGCCTTCCGCCTTCCGCCTTCCGCCTTCCGCCTTCCGCCTTCCGCCTTCCGCCTTCCGCCTTCCGCCTTTAATTTCACAGTCGCAAGCTCGCTACTTATTCTTAGCGCTTCGGAACAGCCATAGTGCGAAGATACCTGTTCATTCAAGCGAACATCAAAGACAATGATCAGAAGGCATTCAATAGATAACAAACATTTTTCAGGGTCTGTATAATGACACTCAGTGGCGATCGTATTGATTTTGATAAAATTACGCAATGGAAAAAGCTAAAAGATGATCTGGATAGCGTTGACTTCACGGACCCGTTAGGCGAATCAACGCGGAAAGCCAAGCGAAATCTATTGCTAACTAGCTTTATTGCTGTTCTTATTGCGTTTGGGTATGTGGAAATAAATGAATTTTCAGGCGTTGGGATAGCAATAAAGGCTGATGGCGATGCCATAAAAGGCATTGCGTGCATAATTGTTTTTTACTTTATTCTAAGCTTTTCGTTTTACATGTCATCAGACTATCTGTCATATAAATTCAGGAAACAGAGAGCGCTATTAAAGCCATATATAGAAATAATAGATCATATATATATGAGGACCATTCCGGCTTTAATAGCGAATAAAGAAAATGACATTATAAATCAGTTCCAAGGGTTTGTTGATAATTATGAGTCGGCGTTAAAAAACTGGTCGTCCAACATTAGGGAAGCAGACGCTCTTCATAAGGTGAGATATTTCACCAGAATCGGTTTCCTGATGCTGGTGGAAATAGCCGCTCCGCTAGCTCTTGGCCTTTACGCCATTTGCATGACATTCCAAGGAGTCCCGAAGATCATACATACGATATGGGGATGCACTGAAGCTCTAAATCTCTACGCGCTCCCTTGGGTTGGGTAAATTCAGCGGGACAGGATCACAGACATGGCGGGGGCACTCAGGGAGTGGCTAGGCGGGGTGATGTGGTTGCTGCTTCCGTACGCGTTGCTACTGCAGTTGTGGAGCGCGAAAAGGCGTTTGGTGCTCCGCTACAGCCGGTCGCGGCAGTTGTCGGGAATGTAGACGATGGTGCGCGGACCGACCGGCAGCGGCTCGGGGTCGGTACTAGGCGCGTAGATCACGACGACCGAAGCACAACGCGCCAGCGCCTCAGGTACCGGAGAGGGATCGCCGGGGCGGATCGTCAACAGACGGCCGGAGCGGCTGGCCTTGTGCTCCAGCTTGCCCAGGCGGTGCTTAATGGACATGGGCCGGCTCCTCCACGCCCTCGAAAACCACGTAGATCACGGGCCGGGGCGATGCCGCGATTTCCGCCGGCGTCGGTGGCGGATAGAGGTCGTGCAGCTCCGGTGGGAATACGATCAGCGGGGTGAGCGGGCGGGCCTTTTCCCGCCGCTGCTCCAGCCTACGGAGCCGAGTCTTAAGTGTCATTGCGCTCCTCCAGCGCCTCGATACGGCGCTCCAAATCCGAACCTTCGATGACCCTGCCGACGCGCTCCAGCATCCAACAGAGCTTGGTCCCGGCGCCGGGGTCGATCAGGCCGGAGCGGGTTTCCCGGTAGACCTTCGCCATTTCCCGCCGCACGTCGTCCAGACTGTCCAGGGTGCAGCGGTAGCGGCGGCCCCGGGGAGGGGGTAGGTCCGTGACCTCGCCCGTGGTGGCATCTATCTCTACCGGTTCCCGATCCTGCATTTTTCTACCACTGAATGGGGGTTAAAGCGCCGCTTTCACGCCCGCTTTCGCCATCAGCCGCCGGGCCAGCTCGGGGTTGTCCTTGAGCATCTTGCCCTGCTGGGTGAGGTTCAGGGTGTCCCTGGCCCAAGGGTTGGGCGTCTTGGCCACGGCCTGCTCCAGGGTGTCCGGAATCCGGAAAGTCCCCTCGCCGTTCACTCGGGCCAGGCGTTCCAGCTCGTAATCGAGGATGTCGGCGTCCAGGGTGTCTTTCACGAACAGGAGCTTAGCCTTGCCGTCCTGGATGACGACGCTGCCGCCGGCATGGTCCTTGAGCCAGGTTTCCCGGGTGGACTGGGGTAAAAAGTCGAAGTTCAGCAGCTCGGCCATGGTCAGCCCTCCAGTAGTGCTTGCTTCAGGTCGTAAGAGCGCCGGTATGAATCGTCTCTTACCACGTCATGGCTCACCCGCAAGAACTCGCCATCCTGAACGAACGGACCGAGCCGGGTCGTGCCTTCCGGCCGCGGGAATCTCAGATTGGCGGTGAAGGTGGAAGGCATGCGCTTGAAGCCGGTGTAGCTTACGGCGTTGATCTCGACGATCAGCGAGTACAGCTCAAGCAACTGGCCCTCAAATTGTTGGTTCAACACCTCCAGCCGCTCGATGGCCACGGCTTCGAGTTTCTTCTGTAGCAGGGTCTCGGCGGCCTCGATCTCGGCCTTCAAGGCGTCGATGTCCGCCCGTGCGCGGGTGACACGCTTCCTCGCTTCGGCCTTGGCTGCGGTCTGTTCCGCAATGTCGGCCTCGATGGCCTGGCGGGTTTCCGACAGCCGGGCGATGACGCCGGGGGCGGTGTCGGTACCGTCCGCCGCGTCTCGGGCCTTGGCTACAGCGACTTCCGCCCTACCGGCTTGATCGTCGAACGGCTTGATGTCGGGCACGGAGAGCACGCTGTCTTCCAGCTCGTGCATCATTTGCTCGATGGCAATGCGCCGGGTTTCCAGATCGCAGCGCAAGCGGTGAAGATTGCGGGCGGCCTGCTCGTCGGGGGTTAATTCGATGATCGGCTCGGGGGCGGGTTCGTCGGCGGCCGTGTCCGTTTCGGCTGCGTCCAAGGCCTCGGCTTCCACCTCGTTCGCGTCCTGGATGTCGCCAGGGGCTTCGGCCTCGACCGGCTTGACCTCTGTCTCGACAGGTGCGGCTGGGTCGCTGGCTTCGGAATGCGTTTTCTCGGTCCCCCTTTCGTCCGAGCTGGCCTGGTCGACCTGATCGGCGGCGAAGACAATATCGGACTCTGGGAAGGTGGCGGCTTCCGGATCGGGGTCCGCAGGTTCGATGGCTTCCTCGGTGGCGGGCTGCGCTTCGAGGGTTTGCAGGTCTACGGCGGGTTCTTCGGTGGGGGGTTTACGGTTTGCCATGGTTCGGGCTCCTGTGGATGGGTACGCCCTGATTGTCCATGCCGCTATGTCATTGTTTTAATGGCTTTTGCAACAACCCGGTAGGCGGTGCTCTTGCTGATCGAGTAGCGCCCTACCAGTGCTTCGGCGGCTTCGCTCCGGCTGAAGCCGGCCGCCAGCATCGACCGGCACGCGGCCAGGCGGGTTTCCCGGTGCAGGCTGGGGACGTAGATCATTCGCCCGGCATAGCGGCCCAGCACGCGCAGCGCATGCTTACGCGCCGCCTCATCCTGGATACCGCGCAACAACTCAGTGGCGAAGCTCACGCGGCCCGCCGCCCGGCGCGGCCGGATTCGGCGCAACACACCTTGTTCCTTCGGCGGAGCGGTCCCGACGCCGCCTTGCGGATCGCTGCCGCCGCTGCATCGGCATCAACGCCTGCCAGATCACAGACCGTCTCGAACCAGACGGATTCGATGAACCGGAGCACGCCGGCTTGGTGGTCGGGGTGCGGCGCATCGGCAAACGCCTGGTACAGAACCGCCGCCCACAGCCGCCGCTCGTCCAGATGGCCCCCGGGCGTGCCGTGGTCGGCATCGGGATGGAGTTCGAGCGAGTTCATGGCCGGCTGCGGGCTCTGGTGGTCGCCGCGGGTTTGTCCGCCATGTGGTACCGGGCTTCGCTGCGGCGGTACCGGCACAAGCCAGCGTGCTCCAGGGCGTCCAGCACGTCGAAAGCGCACTCGCGCCACCACGGAGCTGGATCGCGCCGGCCGGACAGTGTTCGCGCCAGGTCGAGCGCCGACACGGGGCCCTGCTTTAGCAGGCGCCAGGCGATGAAGCTCAAGGGGTGCGCCATCAGAACGGCACCTCATCGTTAAAGCCGTCCTCGGCCGGGTAGCCCTGGCCATTGCCGTTGCCGCCGTGCAGGTCGCGCGGGTCGTATTGGCGGCCGTCCGGCTTGGCTTGTGAGTCCTTCCGGCTCCTCGGTTTCGCCGAGGCCTCGCCCATCACCATGATGCGGGTGGCGGTCAGCTGAACCGATACCTGCGGGCCATTCTGGCCTTCGTAGATGCCCAAGGTGGCGCGGCCGGATACGGTCATGTCCTCGCCCTTCCGGACGCCGGCCAGGACGCGGCACAGGTCCGAGTCGAAGGCGGTCACGTTCACCAGTTGGCTTTGATCGCCGCCCATAGGCGTGGACAGCAGGACGGTGACGAAATCGGAGCCCTGGCGAGTCTGCCGGGTCTGAGGTCCGCGGACCACGTGTCCGCTGGTCATCATCGAAATCATGGTTTCACCTCGCAGGTTGCCAGCCGGCTGCCGTACTTCGCCGCCAGATCGGCAAGCAGCTCGTCAATCGAGCATTCGCCGACAGCGGTGCCGCTGCCCTGATCGTCGACCAACCGGAAGCGGATCACGGCTCGACGTACCGCCTCCCGCTCCGCAGCCGCCCGGGACAGCTGGTGGTCGTACTCCAGGACGGCGGCTCGCTCGTTGACATACTCGGCCACGTCGTCGATGTGTTCCTGGTGCAGCAGGTCGACCAACTCGGCCTTGTGTTCGCGGATGGCGGCTCGCTGGGATTCGGTGAGGTAAGATGCCGGCGACGTGCGAAGCCCGCCTTCAGCCAGGGTAACGACAAAACCGGCATGGCGAAGATGGTTAAGGAGGGTCTTGGCGCTCATTTCAAAACACCTCGCTGTCATCGTCTAAAATTTTTTCTCCCGCTATCCAACTTCTATCCGTCCCAACGTCCCAGCCCTTGCGTGGCGCGGCTTCCAGCGGGACGGACGGTTTTTCCGCTACCGTCCCCGTCCCAATATCCGTCCCGTTGGGACGCTTGCTATCCGTCCCGCTGAAACCCTTGTCGTTCCTTGCTTGGGACGGTGGGACGGATAATTCTGGAGAATGGGAGAGATAACGGGAAAAGGTCTCCTCGAACTGGGAAAATTCGAAGCCCTTCATTTGAAGATGTCCGATACGGACGTTCTTCGACCGGATGCCGTACCCTTCCAATTTGTTGGAAACCTGTCGCGGAGAAATCGGCTTCCCCCGGTTGTAGGTCGACCACGGCCGCTCGTTGTCCTGGCAAAGTTCCGCAATCAACTCATGCGTGAAAATGCGCTGTAACCGCTTGGTCTCGAACACCTCTTGGATGTCCGCAAGCAACTCCGTCCCAACGCTCTGGCTTGGGCTCTCGGCACCCGACAACCGGAGGGCTGCCCTACGCGCCAGTTCGGGCCAGTCACCGCCGGCGACGTCGGCAATCGCCAGTAGCGGTTCCCAATTATCCTGAGCACGGTCATTGAGCTGGGACGGCAGGTCCGGCCGCGCCAACCGGATGGCCTCCCGACTGTCCTCTGCAAAACGCGCCAGCTTCGCCGCCAGTGTCTCGAACAGCTCGGGCTCGGCATGCCGCAGCCGCTCGACCGGCTCATCTGCCCGCTTGCGCCGTAGCGGCAACACGATGGCACGATCCATCAAGGTATCCGACAGGCTGCCGATGCCGGCGAGGGCCTTTGCCCCCCAGACGTTGAAGCGGGTCGGCGTGAAGTTTTCGCCTACGACTCGCACGATGTAGGCGGAATCGCGGGTATGTCCACAGTTCAGCAAGCCGCGCAGCTCTTCGTTCTCACGCATGAAGCTGTCCGCCTCGTCGACCAGCATGGTCGGCGCCCAGGCGTCGATGGTGCGGAACAGCGCCGCCGGCGAAATGTTGCTTGCCGTCAGCGGTCGACGGCACAAGCGTCCCAGAATAAAGAGCGTTTGCGACTTGCCGCAGCGCTTCTCAGGGGCGGTAATGACGGCCAAAGGCGCAACCTGGACCACGTCGATAAACCACGTCATCGCGGACCACAGCGCTACGGCGTGGGTCGTCTCGTCGGCGCAGACGATGAACCGCCGTACCGTGACGGCTAGTTCCGTCAACAACAGCGCCGGCTCGATCCGCTCCGGCCAAGGCTCGATGTCCTCGAATCCGATGCCGGGCTCACGCTGGTCCTTGCGCAGCGCCTCCACGATCTTATCCAGCGTCCCAGGCCTCACACCCAAGGCCGCGGCCTCCTCCTTGCGAACGCGGTCGTAGTCCAGGGACGGCAGCTCGGCCAACCGTTTTAGGGTGACCTCATCGCCGGCCGCTGGGGTAACGGGCTGCTCAATCTCCACCTCGACTACATTAGGATCATCCGTCGCGTGAAAGGCGGGCGCAGTCATTGCGAAGGCCTCCGCTGAAAGGTGGTGAACGGCGCGTAGGCCATGACCGCCTTGGGAAGCCCCGCAGCCAGCAGGCAGGACACCAGCGCTTTGAGGGTGTCGCTGCTTTCCGGCTCGCCTCGCGCCAGGAGCAAGCCATCCGGCCAAGCGCTCAGGTCGGGCCAGCGGAATGAAGCGGGGTCGGTTTGGTAAGGAAGCAGCACCGCGTAGCCTATCCCGCCGTGGCGGAAAGCGTCCCAGCCGGCCGAGCCGGTTACAACGAAAAGTGATTGGTGCCGGGACGGCCTAGGGTTGAGCGTGCTGGCGTAGGGCGGGCGCTTCGGTCGGGGCGTTGCGATTCGTCCTAGCCGGTGTGTCGAATGGGTGCGGTGCGCGATGTTCATGCCGCCGCCTCCATTTCATCAAGGGCCGTCGGAGAGCTGATTACAACCTTCCGTACGGCTTGGGGAATGACCGCGACGACGGTGCCGACAACCTCCGGCTGACGGTCGTAACGCGCCAGGGTACCGCCGGCCAAAAGTACGAAATCGCCAGGCTCCGGCTCTACGGTGGGGGCAATCAACAGGCCGTCAGACGGTTTTAATTCTGGATGGAAAGCATCAGTGGCTACGGTTACGAAAAACTGGTTTACGTTCACGCTGCCTCCTTGGCCCGTCCGGCCTTCTCCGCATCCCTGGCCGCTTCGATTTCTGCAACCTTCCGGTGCTCGGTGTCGACCACCTCGAACGGGTCCACGCTGCGCGCTCCGGCCAAAATGTAGCGTTCCAACTCGGCCACAAAACCGGCCATGACACCCCTGTTGCCGGGCTGATCGGCCTTTGCCATGTCCTCGATGACGGGCAGCAAGAAGTTCGCGCCGGCCAAGTCGGGGTGCGTCTTCAGCCACAAGACGAAATGCGCACCGTATTCGCGCCCAATGGCACATTCATGGGCGTAATCGTGGACAGCGGGCACCTTCCAGTACGAGCGCTCAGCGATGCGCCCACGGAGCTTCACAAACGGGAGCGTATGAAACGGCGCTTCCTGATAGGTGCGACGAGGCGGGAGGAACGGGAGGGCTGGGTGTTTGATGGGCGCGTTCATCGGCCACCCTCCCTCAAGCCTTCGACCAGAGTGCCGAGCCAGCCGGTAGCATCGGCCAGCGCATCGAGGATCACATCGAGCCGTTGAACCGATATGTTTTCGGTCTGGTCCGGACGACGAATCGCCAGATCGAGCAAGCATGATGCCGCGTCGACTGCGACGGAAACGCGGACCAGCTCGCCGAGTAGGGCAGAGTTTTGGGTGGGATTTGAGCGGATTGCGGGCGCAGATTGGCCCTGTAGATGGGTAGACATAACGGACTCCTTGGTAATTTTTGGAGACCGTCTCGACTGACGCCAATCAGTTGGGAGACGGACTGTACGGCGTTGGCGTACCGGTACCAAGGAACCGGCCACTCCGAAGAGTGCGCCGCACAGCCCGCCATGATGGGATTCATCGGCAATAAAAAAGCGCCGATGATGGGGCGCTGTGCGCCTTGGGTTTTCCGGAACGCCAATTCCGGCCCCATGTGCGCATGGGGACGCAGCGGAAGTTACATTAGAATTGCCGGGGATACCATACCTGAACTTGAGGTCTGATAGGGGGTTGCGCCGGCATAAATGAAACCTTATGCTTAATTTCGATACGAAACGTATCCAGTCTGCTCGATCAACCTGAAGCCCGCCTCGCCGCGGGCTTTGCTGCATTTGTAGGGCGGTCATTACGCAGCCTCCCCAGGCGTCCAGCCAGGAAACCATTTCTCCCCAGCTGCAACCGCTCGCTTGTATTCCTCGACCGCAGCCGATGACCACGCGGAAGAGCGCCCATTCTTCAACGGTCGGGGGAACGTACCGGCCTTGGCGTGTTTATAGAGCCAGGCACGCGACTGACCGATTTCAGCTATGACCCTGGGCAGCCGCCACAGCTAGCCTATTGGTGTACGTGAATGCATATCGTCTCCGTAAGTTCGTTACCGGAGACGATGATCGGAGCTTATTCAGCGCGGCGGGATGGGGGTTAATGGGGAGATTTGCATACCCCCCATTAAAACCCGCGTGGATGCTGGGCTCCAGCTAATGGGGGTGTTTCAAGTTTACCCATTACCCCCCATTAACCGGGATTTAGGGGGTACAGGTTGTCGAAGAATTTGCGGCCGGATTCGGTGTGATTTCCCGGTAGGAAGCGAACGCCCAAGGCTTTCAAGTCGTCGGCAAAGGCGCTGTTGAGCATTCGGGCAAGCTCGGGATCACGTTGCTTGATGAACTGGCGCAAGACGTTTTTGTCGCCGGGGGTAGCGCTTCTTTCGTAGGGGATGTCTGCCTTTTTGGCCCGCTCCTCGATGTCTTGGAATAGCTGCTCCAGCTGCTCCAGGCGCTCATTTACATGGGATCGGCGGACCTTCTCCGGACCGGCAGCCGGTACCGGAGCGCCGGCATTCGGCAACGGCTGCTTATCCAGCCATTCCGCGAGCAGAGTTGGAACGGGGGTCGACAGGGTCGCAGCCTTGATGCCCAGCCGCCACCGAATCAGATCGGCCGGTCTGGTCATGCCTGTCTGGCGGATCAGCGCAAGCAACGCCTGGTGCTCGTAATCCATGCCGCGCAAGGCAATCGCCGGTTTCCAATCCGCTGGATAGTGCATCCATTGGTCGGGTGGCGGGTCGGAACTGTAGTAGGCCAAGGGATTGACGCCGATCAGTAAGCACGCGGCAACCTCGGGCTTCCAGTGGGGATGCAGAAGCCAATAGGCGTAGTCTGGCGAGGGTATGTCCATGCCCGCTCTCACTCGGTCAGCTCTCACGCAGAAGGGAACCGCGCCACCGAAGTGAGAGTTTCGGGCTTCGCCCCGTCGGGCTAGGCGCGGTGGCTTATGGTATCAGGCGGCGACAGGGGTAATGCCCGCATAACGCTCGGGGTGCTGGTTGACTTCCCACAGGTCTACCGCTTGCTGCATGGCTAGCCAGCTCTCTGGCGTGGTGTTGGTCAAGCGGCCGATCCGGACGGCCATATCGGGCGAAAGCGCCCGTTTCTCCAGCAGAATTTCGGATACGGTCAGGCGGCTTACGCCCAAGCGCTTGGCCAGCTCCGTTTGAGTGATCTCCAGCGCCGGCAGCACGTCTTCCCGCAGCACTTCGCCGGGGTGGGTGGGTCTACGATTGCGGTCGCGCAAGCTGTTCATCAGTGGTAATCCTCAAGGTTCACATCAAAGGCATGGCCGTTCTCGAAACGGAAGGTGATCCGCCAGTTTCCCGAAACCGTCACGGCATATTCCCCGGCCCGGTTATGGGCGAGCCCATGAAACCCGTAGCCGGGAAGGTTCATGTCTTCGGCTTGAGTTGCCGCGTCCAGGCGATCCAGCATGCGCCGGATGCGGGCGGCCTGTTTAGGGTTGATGCCCCGGTGATCGTCCTCGGCGAAGTACCGCGACAATCCCTTGTGCTTGAATGATCGGATCATGACGGCATTGTAATGCAAAAGATTACAGCGTCAATCCACGGGACGGAAATAAGGGGTCTGGTACGTACCACAAAACCCGTCCGTCCCGCTGAAACCCGCGTGGTTACTGGCTTGGGACGGTGGGACGGATAGCAAGGGGGGTACCAGGAGAAAAAATCAGACGCCTTTAATCGTTCTATCCGCTACGTAGCGCTACCGAAACTCTTTCAGCTACCGTCGAACCCGCGCCATGCCTGAAAAGTAGCGGGTAGCGGATAAAACAGGGGGAGGGGTAGGAGAAAAAAATAGGCCACTCCGTAAAGAATCACTGCGCCCGGCGGATCGGGATCACCGCCGCCCCTTCCCGTAGACCGTCCAGGTAGTCGGCCCACCACTGCATCATCTTCCGCCGCTCGGGTAAGTGCTCGGCCCGGTTGTAAGCGGCACGCACGCTGTCCCGTTCGCCGTGGGCAAGCTGGCGCTCGATGGCGTCCGGGTGGAACAGATGGGACTCGTTCAACCGGGTAGACGCCATCGAGCGGAAGCCGTGGGCGGTCATGTCCTCCTTGGCGAAGCCCATGCGCCGCAACGCACTCAAGATGGCCGTCTCGGACATAGGGCGTTCGTCCTTCGATCCCGAAGCCGTGCGGGCGCTGGGGAACACATAGCGGCCTCGCCCGGTCAGCGGGCGGATGGCTTCCAGGATTTCGATGGCCTGTCTCGATAAGGGCACGATGTGTTCATCTCGCATCTTCATCTTGGCGGCGGGTATGCGCCACTCGGCCGCCTCGATGTCGATCTCGGCCCACTCGGCCTGTCTGACCTCGCCGGGGCGAAGCATGACCAGCGGCGAAAGCTTCAAGGCGCACTGCGTGGCGAAGTGCCCGGTATATCCCTCGATGGCCCGCAGCAACTCGCCGATGGCCTTGGGATCGGTGATCGCCGCGAAGTGCTCCGACTTGACTGGCTGCAAGGCGCCTTTCAGATCGGCGGCCGGGTCACGCTCAGCCCGGCCGGTGGCGATGGCGTAGCGCATGACCTGGCCACATATCCGCTTCGTGACGTGGCACAACTCGATGGCGCCGCGCGACTCGATACGCCGCAGCACGGCCAGCAGCTCGGGGGCGGTAATGTCTCGGGCAGCCTTGCCGCCGATCCAGGGAAACACATCCTTTTGCAACCGCTCTAGGGTCTTCGTGGCGTGGCTTTCCGACTTGTTCGCCATGTGGCGGGCATGCCATTCGCGGGCGATGTGCTCGAAGCTGTCTTCCCCGGCTTCCGTCCGCTTGGCGGCCTTCTTGTGGTCGCTGGGGTCGATGCCGGCGGCCAACAGCTTCCGCGCCTCGTCGCGCTTCTCGCGGGCATCCTTCAAACTAACCTCAGGATAAACGCCCAAGGCAAGCAGCTTTTCTTTCCCCCCGATCCTGTACTTCAGCCGCCAATACCTGGCGCCGTTCGGTTGGATCAGCAGGAACAAGCCTTTTTCGTCGGCCAACTTGTATGGCCTGCCCTTCGGCTTAGCGTTGCGGGTTGCGGCGTCGGTCAAAGCCATTGGGGGTATCTCGGCTGGGGGTATGAACAGATACCCCAAGATGTACCCCCAAGGTACCCCGGATGTCAATGGATTCCCCTGGACTTCAGTGGACAACAAAAAACCCGCTAAGCCTTGCAGCTTGCGGGTTTCGTGGACGTCTGTGGACGTCCTTGGATGTTCAATTGGTGCCGATGGTCGGACTTGAACCGACACGACTTGCGTCACCACCCCCTCAAGATGGCGTGTCTACCAATTCCACCACATCGGCTTGGAAATCTGAACGACGGAAACGCTATTGCGCAGGCTGTCCGTCCGTCTTGGGTACGTCGACCGATTGCCCCGGCACATCTGACTGGCTCTTGGCCGTTTCAGGCGCTATTGCGGGCACGTCGGGCTGCGCTTCAAACCCAGCAGGAACGTCCATGATGTCGAGCCGCTTATTATCCACATGGCCGGATAAATAGGCAAGAGTAAGGCTCGTTCCGAAAAACAGCGTCGCCAGAACGGCAGTAGTCCGCGACAGGAAGGAGGCAGCGCCGCGCGCGCCGAACAAGCTGCCGGACGATCCGCCGGCACCGAAACCCGCACCGGCATCCGCTCCCCGGCCCTGCTGCAGCAACACTAAGCCGATGATGCTCAGTGCGAGCAGTACATGAAACACAGTCAACGCTTGAATCATAAAAATACCTAAACTGAAACTGAATGACAGATCGACAAGAATGCCCGTGCATCGAGTGAAGCGCCGCCTATCAGGCCGCCGTCGATATCGGGCATCGCGAACAATTCGGCGGAATTCTCAGGTTTCACGCTGCCGCCATAAATGATCTGTACCGCCTGAGCTACCTCTGGATTCCATCGCGCGATGAGGCTGCGGATGTGATAGTGAACCTCCTGGGCCTGCCCTGTCGTAGCGGTGCGGCCGGTGCCCACGGCCCAAACGGGCTCGTAAGCGATCACGGCATGCTCCAGCGACTGGACCCCGGCGAATTCGAACACCGTATCCACTTGCGCGCCGATGACCGCCAAGGTCTTACCCTGCTCTCGCTGCTCCAGCGTTTCACCGACACAGAGAATCGGCTTCAAATGACCCTGGATGGCCTGCTCGTAGCGAGATGCGACTAGCTCGTTCGATTCTCCGTACAGCAAACGCCGTTCCGAGTGCCCGACGATCGCCAACTCACAAGCAAACTCCCGCAGCATCCCGGCCGATATCTCGCCGGTAAATGCCCCGGAATTGTGGTCCGCGACGTTCTGCGCGCCGAGCAATATCCGCGTATCCCGAAGCATCTCGGATGCCTGGGGAATATAGACGAACGGCACGCATACGCCGACGTCCGCCTTACAGTCCCCGAGACCGGACAGGATGTCGTTCAGCAGGCGAGCCACGCTCGCGCTCCTGCCGTTCATCTTCCAATTCCCAATCACCAGAGGACGACGCATCAATCCAGGCTCCTCGGAAAAACCGACCGATTATACCGCTGGACTGGACCTTTTCAAATGACAAACCGCAAACGAACGGGCTATGCCACCCATCGCCTCGCATTTCTGAACATTCGCATCCACGGACCGTACTCCCCCCAGTCCTTCGCCCGCCATGAATTCTGTATGGTCCGGAAACAGCGCTCGGGATGCGGCATCATGATGGTAAACCGTCCGTCTGGTGTCGTCAGGCCGGTTACACCCAGCGGCGAGCCATTGGGATTGAAGGGAAACGCCTCGGTGATCCTGCCGAAATTGTCGACATATGCCAGCGCCACGAGCGGCTGATCGCTGCCCGCTCCCGAACGCAACTCGGCGCGGCCCTCGCCGTGCGACACCACGACCGGCAGCCGCGACCCCGCCATGCCGTCGAAAAATATCGAGCGGGACGGCTGTACCTCGACCATGGCGACGCGGGCCTCGAATTGCTCGGAACGGTTGCGGACGAAACGCGGCCAGGCTTCCGCACCGGGGATCAGGTCGTGCAATTGGGAAAGCATCTGGCAACCGTTGCAGACCCCCAGGCCGAAAGTGTCCTCGCGCATGAAAAAGGCCGAGAATTCGTCGCGCAAACGGGACTTATACAGAATCGACTTGGCCCAGCCTCCGCCGGCGCCGAGCACGTCGCCGTAGGAGAACCCGCCGCAAGCCGCTAGACCGCGGAATTCTTCCAAACCGATCCGCCCTTCCGCCAAGTCGCTCATGTGCACATCAACGCTGGCGAATCCGGCGGCATCGAAGGCCGCGGCCATTTCTATATGACCGTTGACGCCCTGCTCCCGCAAGATCGCAATGCGGGGCCGGGATAAATTGAGATAGGGCGCCGCGACATCCACACTCGGATCGAAACTGAGCTCGGCATGCAAACCCGGATCGCCGTCGTCGAACAGCGCTTCGAACTGCTGTTTAGCGCAATCGGGATTGTCCCGCAGGGCCTGCATGCGGTAGCTGGTTTCGGACCAGATGGCCTGGAGCTCGCCTCGGCTTGAAGCGAATACCGGCTCACCGCGGTGATGTACCACGATCCGCCGATCGGATCGGGGCGCCCCTATCACCCGGCTGCAACCGCCCAGCCCAGCATCTTCGAGCCGCACCATCACCGCGGCCAAATCGTCGCAGGCCACCTGCACGACGGCGCCGAGTTCTTCGGCAAATGCCGCAGCCACGGGGTCTAGGCCAAGATGGTCGAGCTGCAGGTCGACGCCGATATGCGCGGCGAACGCCATTTCCGCCACCGCGACGAAAAGGCCGCCGTCGGAACGGTCGTGATAGGCGAGTAGCAGCCCGTCCTCGTTAAGCGACTGGACCGCGCCGAAAAATGCCCGGAACAGCGCCGGATCGTCGAGATCCGGACAAGCCTCGCCCATTTGCCCGTAAACCTGAGCCAGCGCCGAACCGCCTAGACGGTTGCGCCCTTGCCCCAGATCAATGAGAACCAGCACAGTTTCACCGGCGTCGAGCCGCAGCTCGGGCGTCAAGGTTCTCCGTACGTCGGCCACCGGCGCGAATGCCGACACGATCAGCGACAAGGGGGAACTCATGGTTACGTCCTTGTCGCCGTCGCGCCAAACCGTGCGCATCGACAAGGAGTCCTTGCCGACGGGAATGGCGATGCCTAGCGCCGGACATAACTCCAAGCCCACCGCTCGCACCGTATCGAACAAACGGGCGTCTTCGCCGGGTGCGCCGGCCGCCGCCATCCAGTTGGCCGACAGCTTGACCTCGCCCAAGGCGTCGATGCGGGCCGCCAGGATGTTGGTCAGCGCCTCGCCTACAGCCATGCGGCCGGAAGCCGGAGCGTCGATAACGGCAAGCGGCGAGCGTTCGCCCATGGCCATGGCTTCGCCGGTCGTGGCGCGGAAGCCCGAGGCGGTCACCGCGACATCGGCCACCGGCACTTGCCACGGCCCCACCATCTGGTCCCGCGCCACCAGTCCGCCCACCGAACGGTCGCCGATGTGAATCAGGAAACTCTTGTCGGCCACAGCCGGCAGGCTCAGTACCCGCTTGACCGCGTCGCGCCAGTCGAAACCGCCGAAATCCAGCCCTTTCAAGGCCGGATTGAGCCGGACGACATCCCTCAGCATCCGCGGCGGCTTGCCGAACAACAAAGACATCGGGATCGCTACCGGTTGATTGGCAAATTCCATGTCGCTGACAATCAGTTCTTCCTCCGCCGTCGCATGGCCGATCACCGCGAACGGACAGCGCTCGCGCTCGCACAAGGCTTCAAAGCGCCCCAGCATCTCCGGACGCAGGGCGAGCACGTAACGCTCCTGGGACTCGTTGCACCAAAGCTGCATGGGCGATAGTCCCGGCTCAGCGCTGGGGATGTTGCGCAGCTCGAAACGCCCGCCCCGCCCACTGTCATGAATGATCTCCGGCACGGCATTCGACAGCCCGCCGGCGCCGACGTCGTGGATCGACAGAATCGGGTTGTCCTCTCCCAGCGCGATGCAATGATTGATGACTTCTTGGCAGCGCCTCTCCATTTCCGGGTTGTCGCGCTGCACCGAGGCGAAATCGAGGTCTTCGGCGCTTTCGCCGGAAGCAACCGAAGACGCTGCCCCCCCGCCCAGGCCGATCAGCATGGCCGGACCGCCCAGTACCACGATGGGCGCTCCTGGCGAGATTTCCGACTTGCCCAGATTGACCTCGCGGATATTGCCCATGCCGCCGGCAAGCATGATCGGTTTATGAAAACCGTAGAGGCTTTCCCTATCCGCAGAGAACTGCTGAAAAGTGCGGAAATAGCCGCACAAATTGGGGCGCCCGAATTCATTGTTGAAGGCCGCACCACCGATCGGCCCCTCCAGCATGATCTGCAGGGGAGAAGCAATCCGGCCGGGTTTGCCGCTGTCGATTTCCCAAGGTTGGATGAAATCGGGAATGCGCAGATTCGAGACCGAGAACCCTGACAAGCCCGCCTTGCTGTGCGAACCGCGTCCGGTAGCGCCTTCGTCACGAATTTCGCCGCCGACGCCGGTGGCGGCACCAGGATAGGGCGAGATCGCGGTCGGATGATTGTGGGTTTCCACCTTCATCACTAGATGCGCCGGCTCCTCCCGGTACGCATAGGCGAAGCCGTCGGGCTCGCGGAGCAGCACCTCCGTCCGCGCGCCCCGAACGACCGCGGCGTTGTCGCTGTAGGCGGAGACGATACCCTCCGGGCTCGCCTTGCTGGTATTGCGGATCATGCCGAACAGCGTCTGACCCTGGACCTCGCCGTCGATCCGCCATTGCGCGTTGAATATCTTGTGGCGGCAGTGCTCCGAATTCGCCTGGGCGAACATCATCAGCTCGATGTCGCTCGGATTGCGCGACATCGCCCGGTAGCTCTCCTCTAGGTAATCCAACTCGTCTTCCGACAGCGCCAGCCCCAAGCCGGCATTGGCCTTGACCAGCGCCCACCGGCCTTCTTGCATGAGCGGAACATACTGCAGCGGCTCCGGCTCGTGGCGGCGGAACAGCGCCTCCTCCTGGCCACGGCTGAGCACTGTCTGAGTCATGCGGTCATGCAGCAGCGCCTTGACGGCTTCCCGCTGGACCGCCGAAAGCGCCTCATCGAGTTGCAAAGCGTAGACGACGCCGCGTTCGACCCGGCTGACCGCCTCTAAGCCGCAGCGCCGGATAATCTCCGTCGCCTTGCTGGACCAGGGCGAAATCGTTCCCACGCGCGGGGCCACCAAAAAGGCTTCATCGGCAGCCGGCTCGCTTTCGACCGCACCGTACTGTAAAACCTGACGGAGCAGCCGGCTTTCAGTTTCGTCCAGCTCTCGCGTCAACTCGGCGAAATGGGTAAACCGCGCCTCGGCCTTGCGAATGCAGGGAGCGGCCTGGCGCAATGAGGCCAGTAGACGGTTGGCTCGAAATACGGATAAGGCCGATGGGCCCGGAGTGCAGACAACCATGGCTTAAGGCTCGCAATCTGTGGGAAACAATGATCGAAAACCGTCTCAATGAGCGGGCTTGGCGGACGGCACCGACGGCTCGGCTTCGTCTTCTTCCTCTTTTTCCGGTTCGGGAGCCGGCGATGGGCTAGGCTGAGATCCGGGAGGAGCTTTCTGGAACTGCGCATAGATCGTCTTCAGCAGCTCCAGACCCAATCCGGTTTGCTGAGGATCGTCCCGACCATCGGTCACAAACACTTGGGTGGTCTTGCCCTTTTGCTCAAGATGCACGCGGAATGCCGACGAGGTGCTGTCACCGCCGCCGAGTATGCCTGAGAACAACCCGACATCTTCCGGTGCACGCTGGCCGGTGCCGTTGTAATAAACCTCGAAAATGCCTTTCGCCTGGTCCTGTCCGACCACCTCGAGCTTAGCCCGCCCCAAAGCCCGGTTGACCGAACGCCAGGAATCCTCCATCGGCGCCTCGACCTCGATCAAAGGCACGTCGCTCATGCTCTGGGCCAGCGTAGTTTTCGGATCGGGCTCGTTGGACTCCGGCTCGGCCTCCGCCTGAGGTGCCGACTCGGCTTTAGCATGCGGAGCTTCCGCCTGGGCAGCGGACGTCACCGCCCCTTCGATGGTCGACGAGGACAGATCCGGCGGGATTTCTAGCGGCGGTATCTCCGAATGGTAGCGGTACTGTTTCTGTTTGTCGGGGAAAAGACTGGCGATATAGGTGCAGCCGCCCAGCAGCCATAACGCGCTGCCGAGAACCAACAACCGGAACGGGTTTCCCATGGCGGATTATCCTCGGATCGAACCGGCCTGAAGCAAGGCCTGGCGCACCGCTTCCCGGCACGATTCGTCGAGCCAGGTCAGCGGTAAACGGATGCCCTCCTTGATCAACCCCATCTCGAACAGCGCCCACTTCGCCGGGATGGGATTCGACTCGATGAACAGATCGCGGTGCAAGGCTTCGAGACGGCGGTTGGCCGCCTCGGCGCCGGCCCGATCTCCCGCCAGCGCAGCTCGACACATTTCGTGCATGAGCCTAGGAGCCACGTTGGCGGTCACCGAAATCACTCCGTCGCCCCCCCTCAGACAAAATTCGCAGGCCGTCGCGTCGTCACCGGAATACAGCGCAAACCCCTCAGAACAAAGCGCCCTGATTTCGCTCAGCCGCTCGAGCTTGCCGGTCGCCTCCTTTACGCCGGTAATGCCGGGGACACCGGCCAGCCGCCCTATGGTGGCCGGCAGCATGTCACAGCCGGTGCGGCCGGGGACGTTGTACAGAATCTGCGGAATATCCACCGCCTCGGCGATTGCGCGGTGGTGCCGGTACAGGCCTTCTTGGGTAGGTTTGTTGTAATAAGGCGTCACCAACAGGCAGGCATCAGCCCCCACCGCCTTGGCCTTGGCGGTCAGGCTGATGGCCTCGGTAGTGGAATTCGCACCGGTGCCGGCGATGACCGGGATACGCCCGGCCACCTGCTCTACTACGAGCCTGATCACCTCGGTATGCTCATCCTCGTCCAGAGTCGCGGACTCGCCGGTCGTTCCCACCGCCACGATGGCATCCGTCCCCTGCTCGATGTGGAATTCGACGAGCCGCCTGAGGCTGGGAATATCCAGCGTCCCATCGGACTCCATGGGGGTCGCCAGGGCAACGATACTGCCTTGAATCATTCGATGCATCCGCTCAAAAGTGTCGATGGTAGCGTGTCGCCCATGAGGCTGACAACACGCGGGATTATGCGCCCAAACCCGCCGGCAGACTCAGCCCTGTCCCTCAGCGGTCGACAGTTTCGGCGCTGATCAAGTGCAGGAAGTCTTCGGCGAAGATTTCCAGAGCCTGCTGCTTCCGCCGGGATTGCCGCATCAGAAAGTTATAGGCCAGCACCGCCGGTACAGCCACGGCGATACCGATGGCGGTGGCAATCAAAGCCTCGCCGATCGGCCCTGCAACCACGTCGAGACTAGCCTTGCCGCTTTGGCTGATGTCGTGTAGCGCATGCATGATGCCCCACACCGTGCCGAACAGGCCGACGAAAGGCGCAGTGGAACCGATGCTAGCGAGCACCGTGAGGCCGGAATCGGAAAACCTGGACTCGCGTTCGAGCTGGCGCTTGAGCTTGCGTTCGAGGGTAGCGACCAGGTCTCCGCGATACTTGAGCGCAGGCGGGTGATCCTGGCCGACCGAATCGAGCACCTCGAAGCCCGCGGCGGCTAGCCGAACCGAAGGCGAGGTCTTGCCGGCACCGATTTCGCTGCGGGCGTCTTCGAGCGAAGTGGCGCTCCAGAAACGCTCTTCGAACCCCCGATTGGCGAGCTTCTGCCGCCAGTATTGCCAGCTTTTGAGCACGATCAGCGTCCAAGTGAGCACCGAAAAGGAGATCAGGACCCAGAGGGTGGCGTTGATGATGAGAGTCGAGGAGTCTGTAGCCATGGTTTCGCCGAGTGATATCAGTGAGTCAAGGAAAATTCGAGCGGCACTACCACCCAACTGGCGACGGGTTTGCCCCCCTTGGTCGCGGGGACGAAGCGCCAGCGCCGCACGGTCTCGATGGCGGATTCGTCGAGAATGTCGTGGCCGCTGCTGGACTGGAGTTCGACCTCGGCCGGCAGACCGGTCGGCAGCACGTGCACCT
>JAQTYA010000057.1 GCA_028688525.1 Methylococcus sp.
CGAACAGAGCGATGGATTCGACATGGGCGGTGTGTGGAACCATGTCCATCACGCCCGCCTGTAGCAAGCGATAACCGTGTTCATGAACCAGAATTCCGGCATCGCGCGCCAGCGTTGCGGGATTGCAAGACACGTAAACGATGCGCCCCGCCTTCCACTTCGGCACGCACTGCAATATTTCCAGGGCGCCGGCGCGGGAAGGATCGAGCAATACCTTGTCGTATTCCCGCTCGGCCCAGGCGCCGCAGTTTTCCGGTTTGGACAGGTCCGCGACGTGGAAATCGACGTTGCCGATACCGTTGTCCGCCGCGTTCCGGATCGCCCGCGCTACCGACTCCGCACCACCCTCCACGCCGGTGACGTGGGCGGCGCGGCACGCCAACGGGAGGGTGAAGTTCCCCAGACCGCAGAACAGGTCGAGCACGCGCTCGTTCGGCTGAGGATCGAGCACCTGCATGACCCGGTCGATCATCTGGCGATTGATCTCCACGTTGACCTGGGTGAAATCCAAAGGACCGAAGCGGAAGGTCACGTCCCATTCCGGCAGGCTGTAGCTTAGGTCGTGCGAGGTCTCCGGGTAGACCGGCGCGACCGAATCGCGTCCCTGGGGCTGGATATACACATCCAGGCCGTGGTCCTTGCCGAACTGCGCCAGCCTGGCGAAATCCTCGGGGGTCGGGTAATCCAACACCCGGAACACCAGCGCCGTCCGCTCCTCGCCCACTGCGGCCTCGATCTGCGGCAGCCGTTCCCGCAGCGAAAGGCCTTCGATAAGCTCCGCGAAAGCTTGGATGCGCTGGCCCAGGATAGGATGCAGCACGAGGCAATCGGTCATGTCGACGATCTTGGCGCTGGAGCGCTCGCGGAAGCCCACCAGTTCCCTGCCCTTCTTGGCGACATAGCGCGCTCCTAACCTGGCTCGGCTGCGATAGCCCCAGTGCGGCCCGCGCAGAGGCGGAAACTGAGCTGCAGGCTCGACCTTGCCGATGCGGCGGAACTGCTCCAGCAACAGATCCTCCTTCAGAGCGATCTGAGCATCCTCGGACAGATATTGCAGGCTGCAGCCCCCGCAAAGGGCAAAATGCTGGCATCGCGCCGGCACTCGGTCGGGCGAGACCGTAACGACTTCCTCCACCCGCCCCGCGGCATAATCGCGCTTGATTTCGGTGTAGACGAAGGTGACATCCTCGCCCGGCAAGGCGCCGTCGACGAATACCACCCGCCCATCGACGTGGGCGATCCCTTTGCCGTCGTGGGCGAAGGATTCGATGTGCGCTGCGATCGGCTCGGCCGGCAGCGGCTTTCTTTTGCCTCGATAACCCATTTTATTCCGGAAATACGCCTGTGGAGAGATAACGGTCGCCGCGGTCGCAGATGATGACGGCGATCACCGCATTCTCGACCTCCCGCGATAGGCGCAGGGCAGCCGAAACTGCGCCGCCGGAGGAGATACCGGCGAAGATGCCTTCCTGCGCCGCCAGATCCCGTGTGGTGGACTCGGCTTCTTCCTGGGTCACATCGAGGATGCGATCCACCAGCGAAGCGTCGTAGATCTTCGGCAGGTACTCCTCCGGCCAGCGCCGGATGCCGGGGATCTTGGCCTCGTCCTTGGGCTGGACGCCGATGATCTGGATCGCCGAATTCCGCTCCTTGAGGTAGCG
The DNA here is from genome assembly GCA_028688525.1 of Methylococcus sp. GTDB lineage: Bacteria > Pseudomonadota > Gammaproteobacteria > Methylococcales > Methylococcaceae > Methylococcus. The sequence goes on from JAQTYA010000057.1 coordinate 1,662, forward strand.
CGCCGTGCCCATGATGGTGCCGGTGGTACCCATGGAACTGACGAAATGCGTGACCCGTCCCTGGGTGTCGCGCCAGATTTCCGGCCCCGTGCCTTCGTAATGAGCGCGCGGATTGTCCGGGTTGGCGAATTGGTCGAGGATCTTGCCCTCGCCCCGCGCCTCCATGGCGCGCGCCAGATCGATGGCCGCCTCCATGCTGCCCGCCGCCGGCGTCAGGATGATTTCGGCGCCGAAGGCTTTCATCGTCGCTCGGCGCTCCGCGCTCATGTTGTCGGGCATGATCAGCGTCATACGGTAGCCCTTGATGGCAGCGGCCATGGCCAGGGCGATGCCTGTGTTGCCACTGGTCGCCTCGATCAGCCGGTCTCCCGGCTGGATGTCGCCGCGCGTCTCGGCGCAGCGGATCATGCTGAGCGCCGGCCGGTCTTTGACGGAGCCCGCCGGGTTATTGCCTTCCAGCTTGGCCAGGATGAAGTTGCCGGTGTCGCCGGGCAAGCGCTGCAAACGTACCAGCGGCGTGTTGCCGACGAAGGATTCGATGGTGGGAAACATGGGTAAGGCCTATGGGGACGTAAACGGCTTATATTGTAAGCGGCAATAGTTTAGTGATTTTCTAGGGATTAGGCGCAGAAACGCCAACACTCTATTCGGCGAACGCCGCCAGTTCATTCCCCGAGGTAGCGGTGGTTCGGCCTGGAAATGTCGCAATACAACAGATCCGGCTGGCAACTCTCGGACTCCAGCTGCAGCGTCGCGTGAGCGATGCGGTAGCGCTTGCCCAGCAGCCCGGACACGCGCTTCTGCAAATCCTCGCCTTCGCTCAGCCGGATGTCGTCCGTCACGATGTGGGCGGACAGCATCCGCAGCTGCCGCGAGATGCTCCACACATGAAGATGATGCACCCCGTGCACACCTTCGACCTGCATCAGGTCCCGCACCATCGAGCCCATGTCCACGTCCCGGGGCGTGCTTTCCAGCAGGATGTCCATGACTTCGGCCAGCAGACCTTTGGCGTTCCATAGAATGAGCAGGGCGATCAGCATGCTGACCGCCGGATCGAGCCAGTACAGGTTCGTATAGCGGATCACAACGCCCGCGCCGATAGCGCCGAGGGTCGACACCACATCGCCCATCAAATGCAGGAAGGCGCTGCGCATGTTCAGGTCGTCGTGACTGCCGCGATGGACCAGCCAGGCGGTGAAGGCGTTGACCAGCAACGCCGCCGTACCCATACCGATCAAGATATCGGCCTGGACCGGTGCGGGATTCTGCATGCGGTCGTAAGCGTCGTAGAGCACGTACAAGGCGACAATCACCAGTCCGGCGGAATTGGCCAGGGCCGCGAGTATGCCGGCCCGATGGTAACCGAAGGTTTTGGCCGCGTGCGCCGGCTGCGCGGTCAGCCGCAGGGCGTACCAGCTCAAGCCCAGCGCCAGCACGTCGCTCAAGTTGTGCACCGCATCGGTCAGCAAGGCAAGACTATTCGCCCTCCAGCCTGCTAGCGCTTCGAAAACGACGAAGCCGGCGGTGACGATCAAGGCCCAGACCAGACGCCCTTGTGATCCGGTAGAATCAGCCGCATGATGATGTTCGTGGTCGTCGTGAGACACCGCCGCCTCCAAGCCGCGCGAAAAGGCCTATCTTAACGGATTTGCAGTCCCGGCTGCGCCGCCCCGCGACCCAGCATCATCGCTCCATCGAATTCCGAACAGGTCTCATCCTATGGCAACCAATACCCCGCGCATCGCATGCGCAATCATCCTGTCCTCATTTTCAGTCTCAGCTGTCTTCGCCGATAGCACCCTGCAATACCAGGTTAGCGGCGAAAAAGCGTTGCAATCGCTTTTCGTCAAAGACGGTCAAGTCCTGATTAAATCGGCAGGAGGCGATACCAAATTGGACATCCTTTTCAGCCAAGCCCGCAACGCGGCATTCCTGATCGATCACCGCAAACATGCCTACATGCCGGTGACCGAACAGCGCGTCGCCGAGCTAGCGTCCCAGGTCCAGGACGTGCAGCCGCTGCTACGCGGGCTCGGCGAGCAATTGAAAAATGTCTCCCCGGATCAAAAAGCAAAATGGTCGAACCTGCTGGGCGGCGTCGACCTGGACCGCGTCACCGCGAAGGAGGATAAACGGCCGCTTAACCTGACACAGGCAGGCACCGCAAAGACGCAGAGCGGCATCGCCTGCAGCAAGGTGGAGTTACGCCAAGGCGGCGACAAGAAAGGCGACATCTGTTTGGCTTCAGCCGAAGTGCTCAAGCTTCCAAGCGGCGATTACGATGCTCTGCGTTCCATGCTGCAGTTCTCTTCCCGACTCGCGGATAAAGCCAAAGGAGCCGCAACGCGTTTTGTCGATCTAGGGCCTATTCCGACAGTGAACCTCAACGAATATCCCGGCATACCGGTCGAATTCCACGATACTTCGTCCAAACAGGCGTCCGCGATGACTTTGAGCAAGATCAGCTCGGAAGGATTATCGGCCAGTATCATGGAAATCCCGGAGGGTTATTCCGCCAAGAAACTGAAACTTTGGTGAATCTCAGAGGGTTTCAGTGAGCGCCCGGCCCGGACGCGATGCTTCTTTCACGCGCTGTTGGGAGCGTTGTGCCAGCAGCGATAACGAAACGGTGACGATCAGCGCGGCCAAACTGAGCTCCAAGAGCAGAAACGCTCCTATCTTGAAATAAGCGAATCCTGGGTGCGCGAAGCGGACTAGCCAACCCGCCGCTTCGTCCGCCACCGCCCCGAAAAATGTCAGTCCGGTCAGCCAAACTTTCAGCAGGGTAGGCAGCGCTGTAAACAGCACTAGATGAGCTAGAGTAACCACGAGCATCCCCATCGAAAACAGATGGAAGTGAGTCACTTCCAGCAGACTCTGGTAGCTTCTGGGCTGGGTGAACTTCTCCGGCGCACCGAGGTAATACTCGATGACCGATTGCGCCGTCAGTCCCATCTTGTGGAAATACATCAAGCCATTGCTGATCCAGAACAGAGCGATGTAACCCAAGAATAGCAACACGACGGCGTTGAGCATCATCTGCCTGTTTTGCTCTCCGGTGACGAAAAATCTCATCATTCGGCTCCGGCAGGATAGGCCTGCTTGAAAATTGCCTTCACTTTTCTGACGCTGGCGAGCGCCGCGACTGAACTCAGGGTGGCGCCCGATATGGCGTCTATACCGTTTCCTGGGATCAATTGTTCTATCTTCCGGCCTTTCATCATCTCGAACCAGCGTGCGGGAGGCTGATATTCCGGCGGCTCATGGAAGGCAAGCACCTCCACTCGGATCACTTCGCCGTTGGGCGAAAGCACGATCAACAGACTTTCCGGCTGCGTGCGCACGGTATGGGATTCGATGGCCGCAAAACCCAAGGATTTGCCATCCCGTTCCGCCGTATAAAAGGTGAACAGCCCGGACTCGAGCTTGGCCCGCGCTTCCTGTTCCACCGCCGTGATTTGCTGGTCGGTTAGGAATACAGGCTCCGAGGTCACCGCGGCTCCTGCGCCGAACGCCAGCTCGAAGGCTTCCTCCTGGCTGTGGTAAACCGTGGCGCCGGCCTGCAACGCAACGCCGAACTGCAGCGCCGCCGCAACAATTACTGCACGAAACGCCCTCTGATTTATGTCACGTCTTCCGCGCGAGCTATGAGTCCAACTATGCAAAGGAAAATACTCCTCAATGTCATTTACATCCCATGCTACACCAATACGCGCATTTTCCCGACCCTCCGTAGCCACGAAAATCTTAGAATCCGCTCAGGATGCGGTAGACGATCTTGTTATTGTCGGCAGCCAGCACCTCCGCCCTCAGGTCACGGAAGGTGATGGTGGCGGGAAAAGTATCGATGGCATAGCTCATGTCCAAGGTCACCGTAGGACGGTCGAAATCTCCCCCTTTGTACTCCATGAAGCGAAGGCTTAGCGTGTTGTCGGCGAAGCCCTGGTAAACCAGTTCGTAACGGAACGCTCCGCCATGAGGCACCACGATGTCCTTGAGTTGGTAAGGCAGTTTCGGCGACAGCGGCTGCTTGATCCATTTGGATTCCGGAGCTACCCGGACATGGTCGAACAATCCGTCGCCGGTCTCGTCGGAAAAACAAGCGGTCTTGTAAGCACCGATCAACGGGTCGATGTAAAGCAGTTTCTCGGAGCAATAGACCGGGTCATTTTCTACCGTTGCCGGAAATATCGGGTCACCGGCGTCGGCAAACACCGCCCCCTCTCCGACGACTTGCCGGTTCGAATAGGTAAACACCGCCCCAGCCCGATGCCAATAATTGTAAGCCGTGAACATGCGGGCGCCGGCCGGCGCCTGCGCCGTTTGGCCCAACTGCGGCTCGACGCCGGATTTGTCGGAATAGTTGGATTTGTCGATGATCGGCGCCGGAGCGCAAGCTGCCCCGGCCATTGCCACTGCCGCCAATAAAAGTCCGCGATACAGCATGGATTTTTCCTTCGACTGGATTGAATCAGTAAATAAACCCGACACCGAGGTTGAACTGGCCCGGTAACTGCCCCGCCCCGGAACTGATGTTCTGGTAGTCGGCCTTGATGACGATGTTAGTGATGGGCTTGTAGGTTAGACCGGCTTGATAAATATGCTGGTCATACAGGCCGTTGTAGTCGGTGAAGCCATCCGGCACGGTCGCCAGCGTATTGTAACGTTGGTAGCGCACGAACGGCGCTAGGTACTGGGTCGTACCCTGCCACAGCCAGGGCAATATGTCGTAAGCACTTTCCACATACCAACCGTAATTGGAGCTACCCACGGTTTCGCCCTTGGCTTCGCTAAGTATCGCCGCATCGCCGACACCGCCCCATGCACCCAGCGCCCGAAATTCCAAACCGCGGTAATGCCATTGCAGATGTCCTTCGTAGAGTTGCGTGAATACATTCGGCTTTTGCGGACCAGCCGCCGTCATGTAGGTATTACCCTGCCCCGCATCGCCTACGAAGGTTGACGCACCGATCATCAAACCGGGCAGCTCCGGCGGCATGTAATCCACACGGCCGGTAAATGCCAGGTTTTCCGCCAATGCGGTGCTGCCACCCTGCCGTCCCTCCCGGATACCGAGAGAATCGAAGCCCTCTGCATTGAGTCCATTCATCCCATAAGCGCGGTAGACGAGGCCGGGCACTATCTCGCCGTGCAAGCCCACGCCCATTTCTCGCCAAGTCGAAGGAATGATGACCTGTTCGACCATAGGGCGCCGATTGCCGTGGAAGAACAGAGGCTCGTGGATTTCGTTGATGAAGCCCATGGGCACAAGCATCAAGCCGGTACGCGCATTGGCTCGGGGGTCGAACAGAAAATCCAGATAGGAAAATTCTACTGAAACTTCGCCCTTCTCTTCGCTGCCTTCTCCGGTGGAGCCGTGCTCGAACTCGATTTCGTTGTTCAGCACGATCCAATCGTTGAACTTGTAGCCGGCATAGATGACGAGCCTGGCCATATCGGCCGTGTTCTTTTCCTGCAGCGATTGCTTCACTCCATCGTTCTGAAAATTGGTATAGAAAAATTCACCGTAGCCGCCGAGCGATAGACCCCGTTTGTTCATGTACACCTGCGAAGCCGCGGGCGCCATACCATACATGCTCTTGTATTCGCGCTTTTCGGGAATAATCAGCGAAGTCTTAAGTTTTTCGACCTCGGCCGCGAGAATATCCGTTTTGCGCTCCGGCTCCGATTTGCTCTTCTTTTTTCCAGCCTTATCGTCAGCTTTCTCGGTCTTAGAGCCGTCCTCGGCACCGGCTGGAATCTCCGCCTTGTTGGCAGTCTTGAGATCTTGAACCTCTTGCTTGACCTCTTTCTGAACGGTCTCAGTCTGACCGAGCTTAGTCTTGAGCGCCTCGATTTCCTTCTGTTGCTGCTGGATGACCTGCCACAGATCTTCGACCGTTGGAAGTTTTTGTGATGCACGTGCCTCTCCCGCTAAGCCGTAAGAGAGAAGAGCCGTAGACAAGGCAATTCGAAGCTGGCTTGGCGTGACCGATCGTTCACTCATTGCTGATCCTCCCTTTACAGAAATACAAACGTGATACAAATGCGATTGATTTGTGTTTGTATGGACATTAGCATTAGCATGCCTACGACGCAAGCCTCCGTGGCAGAGTAAGGTTCGCAACACCCAAGGGGTGTCGCTTTTGTAGACGCAAAATCAGGGGGAAATAGAAATGAAATACGGTCCCGCATTGGCGGCAGGCATCTTCTGCATGCTGGCCTGCCGCTCAGCTTTCTCCGGCGACTTAACGCTGCCCGGGGGAAAACACCTTTCGCTTAAAGCACAGCTTGGGCAGAAGTTGTTTTTTGACACCAACCTTTCTACCCCGCCGGGCCAATCGTGCAGCAGTTGCCATGATCCAGACTCGGGATTTGCTGATCCAGACAAAGATCAACCGACCTCCAGCGGTGTCCTGACGACACTCAAGGGGAACCGCAATGCGCCAACCGCTGCATATGCCGCTTACACGCCACCGTTCCATTTCGATACCGGTCTGCGCTTATACGTCGGCGGCCAATTCCTCGACGGGCGCGCGTCTACCCTTAAAGATCAGGCGAAAGGCCCTTTCCTCAACCCCTTGGAAATGGCTAACCCCGATCCAGCGACCGTGGTGAGCAAGGTGAGGCAAGCCGAATACGCATGGATGTTCGAGCAGATCTTCGGAAGCGGCGCCTTGGACCATATTGCGAGCGCCTACAACCGGATCGCCTCCGCCATAGCAGCGTTTGAACGCTCTCCTGTCTTTGCCCGGTTCGACTCAAAGTACGACTACTATATGAAGGGAAAACTCAAGCTCACGCCACAGGAAATGAGGGGCTTGGTAGTCTTCGAGTCCGAAAACAAGGGCAATTGCGCCGCCTGCCACCCGAGTGCGCCGAGCGCAGACGGGACGTCTCCGCTATTCACCGACCACACCTACGACAACCTGGGTGTGCCTAAAAATCCAGCCAACCCTTTTTATGCCCTACCGGTCAAATTGAATCCAGAAGGTGCCGCATTCGTCGACCTCGGATTGGGCAAGCAGGTGGGGAAGTTCTGGGAATACGGCAAACTGAAAGTGCCGACGCTGCGCAATATCGAACGGACGGCGCCGTACATGCACAACGGCTATTTCACCACCTTGCGTTCAGTGGTGGATTTCTACAATACCCGCGATGTCCGTCCCACCTGCTGGAACGAATTCACCTCGGAGTCCGAGGCCGAGCGCTTGGGTTGCTGGCCAGCGCCTGAAGTCAGCCAGAACGTCAACGGCGACGAGCTTGGGCATCTGGGACTGAACGATCGGGAAGTCGATGATCTCGTCGCCTTCCTCAAAACCCTGACAGACGGTTATCAGCCGGAATGAGCGGCTTAGGAAGGCGTAGCGGCGGGGATATAGAAGAAACCGATACCCAGTATGCAGTAGACGCCAATCAGCAATAGCCCGTCGAACCAGCTCGACTGGCCGTCGCGGACCAGATCGCGGGTCACTACCACGGCGAGCATCACCGCAATGATCTCAAACGGCGAAAACAGGAGATCCATATCCTGGCCGATGAGCATACTGAAAAATACTAGGACAGGCGCTACCAGTAGCGCGACTTGAGAACTGGCACCAACGGTGACACCCAAGGCCAACTCGACCTGATTGGCACGGGCGAAACGTATGGAGTTGAAGGTTTCGGCCGCATTGCCGACGATCGCAAGGAGAAAGACGCCGGCGAACAACGGCGTCAATCCCATAGCGTCTGCGGCGGGCTGAATCGCGTCCGTCATGATCTCGCTCATGAACGCCATGGCGGCGGTCACCACACCGAGCACGGTGAGCGCCCGGTTCTTGCTCCACCCGAGTTCGCCGCCGGCATGTTCCTGTAGCGGAACTTTGCCCTGCTCCTGCAGTTCTTCTTCCGCCGCCGCTACGCCGAACACCGCTTTCTGGTTTCTCAGCGTTAAAACAATGCTTCCGCAATAGACGAAAAAGAGCACGGCAGAAATATGGACACTGATTTCCTGATCCGAGCTCGCGCTGAAATGGAATACCGCAGGAATGATGAGACCAATTGCGGCGAGCATCAGCAGACCGGCATTGCGCCTAGCGGACTTCGAATTGAACTCCTGTTCGCCCCATTTCACGCCGCCGGCGAACAAGCACAAGCCTAGTCCTAGCAGCAGATTGCCGATAATCGAACCGGTCAGCGAAGCCTTTACGACATCCACCAAGCCCTGACGTAGAGCGAACAAACCTACGATAATTTCCGGCGCGTTGCCGAGCGTCGCGCTGAGCAAACCGCCGTAGGTCGGACCCATATAACTCGCCAAGGACTCGGTCGCATCGCCCATCAGGCCTGCGAGCGGCACAATCGCCAGGGCCGAAGCCAGAAACACCAGAGTAGGACGAGCGCCGGCCCAGTAGAGTCCTAAAGCGACTGGAATGAAGATAAGCAACCAATTCAATCTCACGCGCGGCTCCGACAGATAGGGCTATTTGTTCACGATCTCAGACTCGGGAGTCGACCCCTTGTGAAGAAGTATAAGCTTTGAAACGGAAAGTTTGGCTGAACATCTATCGGCAGTCATATTTTGCCGACATACTCCTAACCCACATGTCTTCTCTGCGGCTGCAATTCCTCCACCCGGAAACCGACTCTGCATATATCAATGAACTTGAACTGGCTCCTGGCATTCATTCCTACAGCGTTTGCACTCAACGCATTCCACGCTCATCCCACCCTAGTGTTTCTGGCTTCGGCCCTGGCGATTGTGCCTCTCGCTGGGCTAATGGAGAAAGCCACGGATGCGCTGTCCGATTACCTAGGACCGACCTATGGCGGGCTGCTCAACGCAACGATGGGAAACGGCCCGGAACTCATCATCGGCGTTTTTGCGTTGCAGAACGGGCTGATCGACATTCTGAAAGCCTCTATCGCGGGCTCAATCATGGGCACCTTGCTGTTCGGCATGGGGCTGTCCCTGCTCGCCGGCGGTTTACGCGAATCCAGGCAAAGCTTCGACCGAGAGATGGTATCGGTCAACGGCTCCTTGCTGATGCTGGGTGCTTTCGGGCTGGTCATTCCGGCGGTATTCAAATTCGGCGCCAAGCCCGACCAGGAAATCAGCCTGGAAATCTCGGTGGTACTGTTCTTAGTCTACCTGGCCAGCATGGTCTACACCCTCGTCACCCACAAGCCAGCCGTCGGTAAACCGGCGGTTGCCGCAGCGATGCAGGAAAAGGGCGAACCTGCCGAGGACTCCACTTCCGGCTGGAGCCGCCGCACTGCGCTCTGGGTTCTGGCCGGAGTCGCAGTCGCGCTGGCTTTCATGAGCGACCTGCTGACCGACTCGATCGACGACGCCGCCGACGCCATAGGGCTGACCCCGGTATTTGCCGGAGTGTTCCTACTGGCTCTGGTCGGCAATGCCGCCCAATTCATGAACTCCACGTCTTTCGCCTACAAAAACCGCATGACGCTGGCCTTGTCGGTAAACCTAGGCGCTACGACCCAATTGGTCCTGTTGGTGGCGCCGGTGCTTGTCATCGCCGGCAATTTGATGGGGCTGCAAATGGATTTGCTTTTCACTCAATTCGAACTGGTAGGCATCATCCTGTCCGTCATGGTCGCCCGCAGCCTTCTGAGCGACGGCTCATCCACCTGGCTCGAAGGCGTTCTACTGATGGGCGTCTATTGCATGTTGGGCATAGGGTTTTTCTATGCCCCCTCGCCTTAAATACGGTACACGCCATACTGACTTCGGACTTTCACGAGACCGTAACAGTCGTCAGGAATACTGTTAAGAAAGCCACCGCCAAACCTCTGGTCTGCGCTTGGCTTAGCGAGCAAGCGCATGGTAGCCTGACAGCGTATGTTACAGCTCGCCTAGGAGCGCGAGCTGTAACCCTGATGCATCACCCACGAATTCAAGGGAGCAGTGAAATTATGGCAGATCCAACCGCAAGCAATAGTGGTGCCGACACCACGGCGACTGAAAACGAAGCGCTCAAGTCGATTTCGGATGCCATGCGCGACGCCGTCCAGAACGCGACTGAAGACGCAGCCAAGGTCAGGGAGAAATTAGGCAGCATGGATGTCGGGCGCTCGCTGTCGCGTTTTGCCTATACCAGTTCCTACATGGTGTCTTACGGCATCGTCTACGGCACCGTTTTCGTCGCTCGCGCCATCCCGCAGGACAATCCGATTGTCGAAGGTTTCGTTGACGGAAGCCGCGCGGCTATCGACGCTCTGAACGAAGCCAAGGAAATCCCCGCACCTGCCGCAGGTGCTTGAGCCGGACATGACGGATCACGGGGCGCGATGAGGCCCCTGCACGTAAAGGAATCATCTGAACGCCACACGATTAGGACGGTTGATAATGCCCTCAATTGCTACAGGCTCCGCTCCATCCTTGCCTACCAGCACCAGTACCATTTCTTTCCCTGCGATAGGAACCATTGCGGTACACAGCGAAGCGCTGTTCGCCAATCCGGACACGCCTGTCGGCCGAGCCTTTCTCCGGCGTGTATTTCTCGCCAAGGAAATTCGCGGAGCAACGATCAAAGCTGCTCCGCTCAGCCGGATCGAACTGCATTTCGATACGACTCGCCACACGGCCAAGCAGGTGCTCTGGCAGGTGGCAGATTATCTGGTAGATGAAGCCGGCGTACCGGCGGAGGGCGAAACCGTTCCTGTCTTCGCCCCAATGATTACCGCCCGCGACCGGCATGGCATCGTGCATTACCATCGCTTCGGCAACCGAGTCACGGGCTGGCAGGTGGTCTCCGACAAAATGGGGTCGATCCGCCTGAAGAACCCCGTCCTTTATCGTAAGAACAATCTGTGCCAGGCCATCGAACGGGAATTGATGGGCATCCTGGGAGTCGACCGCTACAAAACCCACGCGTTGCGCTGCACCGTCCAAATCGATTACGACCCGAGGCGATTGAGCCAGGCGAACCTGATCGAGATACTCGACAGCGCCCTGGAGAACGCCGAGCACCAGGAAGAACTCGACAAGCTCGACCTCGACTTAGCGATCTGCTCGCTCTCGATCCCGCTAGCGGCGACTGCACAATTCGCGGTTCCGGCTTTGCTGCCGGTGGCGGCGGCGGTCTTCGCCTACACCTCAATCCCCTGCTTCCAAGGCGCATACGACCTGGTCTTCAAAGAAAAGCGGATCGGCTGCGACTTCCTCGACTCCATCGTCGTGATCGGCTGCCTCGGTACTCTGCAGATACTGCCCGGTGCGGTATTGGCCTGGTGTCTGTCGTTCGGGCGCTTGCTGGTCAAAAAGACCGAGGATAACTCGAAGAAGATGCTGCTCAATGCCTTCGGCAAGCAGCCGCGCTATGTCTGGCTGATTCAGGACGGCGTCGAGATCGAAGTGTCCATGGACAAGGTCCAGAAAGGCGACATCGTTGCCGTACATACCGGCGACACAGTCCCTGTCGACGGCCATATCGTCGAAGGCATGGCAATGATCGACCAGCATGCGCTGACCGGGGAATCTACCCCGGCCGAACGCGGCGTGGGTGACCGGGTGTTTGCTTCCACCATCATGGTCGCCGGCAAAATCTTCGTATCGGTCGAACAATCGGGAAGCGAAACCGCCTCCTCCAAGATCAGCCAAATCTTGAACGACACTGCGGGCTATAAGCTCACCTCACAAAACCGCGGCGAAAAACTGGCCGATCAGGCCGCGCTTCCCACTTTAGCCGTAGGCGGCCTCGCCATGGCGGCCATTGGCCCAGGAGGCGCCGTCGCCGCGCTTAACAGCGACCTCGGAACCGGCATCCGCATGGCGGCGCCCTTGGCTCTGCTCTCCTCGCTGGCTTTGTGCGCACAGAAAGGCATTCTGGTGAAGGACGGTCGGGCGCTCGAGCTGATGGGTAAGATCGACACCATTCTATTCGACAAGACCGGCACTCTGACCCGCGAATGCCCCGAGGTCGGCCGCGTCATCACCGCGCCCGATTTCGACGAACGCGACGTGCTGATGTACGCCGCGGCGGCCGAACAGAAATTCCACCACCCCATCGCCCTGGCGATCATGAACAAGTCGGAGGAGTGGGGCATCGAACTGCCGGCTACCGACGAAACCCAGTACAAGGTCGGTTACGGCATCGACGTGGTAGTCAGAGGCAACCGGGTTCGGGTGGGTAGCCCCCGTTTCATGGACATGGAAGGTATCGCCCTAACCCCAGAGATTAAAGAGGCATTGGATGCCGCGCACCTCGAGGGCTACACCATGGTGATGGTAGCGATCGGCGACAAGATAGGGGGAGCCCTGGAACTTCAGGCGGCAGTACGCCCGGAAGTGAAAGCAATCGTGGCGGGCCTGCGCGCACGCGGCGTCAAGCATCTGGCCATCATCTCCGGCGACCATGAAGCGCCGACCCGCAAGCTGGCCGAAGAGCTGGGCATGGACCGTTACTTCGCCCAAGTGCTGCCGGCGGACAAAGCGGATTACGTGGAAAAACTACAGCAGGAAGGCAAGACGGTTTGCTTCGTCGGCGACGGCATCAACGATTCGATCGCGCTGAAAAAAGCCAATGTGTCCATCTCGCTGCGCGGCGCGACCTCCATCGCCACCGATACCGCCAACATCGTTTTCCTCGAACAAGGCTTGAGCAAACTGTGCGAGCTGCGGGATATTTCGCGCGATCTCGAGCGCAATATCGCCCGCAGCTGGGCTATGATCATTGCGCCCAACGTCGCTTGCGTCGCAGGCGTGTTCACCCTGGGCTTCGGCGTCGCCGCTTCGGTGTTCACCAATAACGTCGCGGCACTGGCGGCGCTGGCCAACGGCCTGCTACCGATGCGGAAGGTCGCGCTGCTGGAAGCCGAGCGGCGCCATCAGCTCGAGCTCGAATTGAAACGCGCAGGCTGCGAAAGGGCAAATCAGGCCGCGGACGCTGCCGATAGGATGGCCGACGCATCATCGGCTGAATCGGACATCGGCGCTAGCGACGAAGACGGCTTACAAGACGCGCTCGCGGCTTGAGCGAACTCTCCCGCCGCGTAGCGGAGAAACCGTGCCCGGCTCTCGCCGGGCACACGCATTATGCTCGATTCAGCCGTACTCACTGGAGGATTTTTCCATGTCAGATACCAGCGCCACACCCGCTCGCGCCCGCAAGAGCCGGCCGAGCCCGGCAACCTCCGCGCAGGGCGCAGAAACCGGCCGGCACCCCAGGTTCCGACTCTTCATCCTCGACACGGGCTGGACCTCGCCTGCGGCTCAGGTCATCCGCGACAATTTCGAGATGATCCGCTCATTCAAGAACGGCGACCCGCTCTACGTGCTTTCACCCGAGCAATCTCGCGAAATTATCCGCAAACACCCGCATTTCATCGGCAAGGATCCAATCCTCATCGTCCGTGACATGCACCGCTCCGGCCCTCGCGACGGCGGCGAATACCACGGCTTCCACCTCAACCTCGGATTGATCCAGAAGCCCGTACGGGCACTTGCCGCGCTGCAGGAATTTTTACGTTTCCTGAGCGTGCATCGGCAAAGCGCCAATATCGAAAAAGACATTAGGGACAGGCTGCACAAGGACGGCTTCATCGGTACCATCGAAGTCATCCGCGAAGGCGCAAAAGACGCCATGGGCGCCTGATCGGATACTGGACGAAACCGGAGGATACGAAAAATGGAACAAGTGACAAACGCATTGACGACCGCGCTAGCGGCAGTCTTCCTGTCGGCTATGGTGATCGAGGTTCGACGGCGGCAGAAACAGCTCCAAGAACTGTACAACGTCTTGGACGAGCAGGACAAGCAGATCGTCACGGAACTCGACCGTATGGTCGAGACCGGGGAAATCGAGCCTTATGCCGAGTGAATCAGGCACCGGTTTGAACCTTGGGCGCTTAAACAGATAGAAGGCATATGGCCGAGAGCATTTCGTTTGGTAAAGATTGGTTGCGCATCGAAGATCGATCCGTGTTTGCTCCCGGCTGCGGATCGATCGCACGCCGGTTCGCGCGGCAGATATTAGCGCTCCCCGAAGTGTCGTCGCTGAGCCTTGAGCCCTCGCAAAACTGCGCGCTCATCAGATACGGCACTGCACGGGGAGAGCTCGAAGCATTCCGGCAGCGTTTGGCCAGAGCGGTTGGCTCGGACAACCCTGGTTTAGACGACCGCGCGCTGCCGCATTGGAATTCGGACGAAGGGCTGACCCTGCATCGGCGCGACGGTTTGATCTCGGTTTTCCGGATTGGAGAGTCCCGGCGCGATCGGCTCGAACTGCAGCATACGCGCCTTAAAGGCAACCCCGGACTCGCCCGCAGCCTCGAGTCTAGCCTCGGCGCCCTCGCCGCCGTTCGACAAGCCTCGGGCAGCCCTGTATCCGGAACGATCCGGCTGAATTACGACGCCTCCCAGATCGACCCGCTGACCCTCGTCCGAATCGCTGAAGGGCTTCTTTCCGGAGAGAGCGTTTCGCGGGTTCCCGAACCTGCACCGGTCGATTTTCGTGTAGCGAACGCCAGCCTAGGACTCGGTGCCGTCGGAGAGCTTATGCTTCCGCTGGCGACGCCAGTCGCTGCGGGACTGTTGGTCGCCAACAACCTCAGGGTGCTGCAGGATGCGGGCAAGCAAATCAGCCGCGGCAAACTCGGCGTACCGGTCTTCCACACCGCCCTGCTGGCGTGTTCGATCGCGACCGGTCAAGTGCTGGCCTATGCCCTGACCGAATGGTCGATGCGCTACTGGCAGCGGAATTGGCGGCAAAATCTGGCGAGGGAAACCCATGAGTTGCTCGAGGACAGCCTGCCCTTGCCGGCAGAAACGACTCTGGTGGCCGAAGAATACCAGCAAGCGCGGGTCGCTGTAGCCGATTTGAAGCCGGGAGACCGCATCAGAGTTTCCGGTTCGGACTCCATTCCGGTGGACGGACGCGTTACCGCCGGCAATGCTTTGGTGCAGGAAGCCAGTCTCCGCGGCAACCGCCATCCCGTGCGGAAAAATCTGGGCGACGAGGTGCTTGCGGGCAGCAGACTCGTCAACGGCATGTTGGAAATCGAGGTCGTCCGCACCGGCTCGGATACCCGAGCCGCGCTGATTACCCAATCGATTTTGGAAACCGCCGCCTTGATTCCGTCGGATAAAACGATGGCCGGCAGAGCCGAAGCCATGGCCGACCGTACCGTCCTCCCGACCTTCGCCACTGCTGGTGTCGGCTGGGCTGCGGGCGACTTGATCACAGTGGGCGCTATCCTGCATCAAGACTGGATCAGCGGCCCCGCCATGGCGCTCCCGATGCAGACGCTACGGGACATGAGGCTGGCCCTGCGCAGCGGGGCTCTGCTGAAATCGGGCTCCGCATTGAGCCGGCTCCGCGAATGCGATTTTTTGGTAGTCGACGGCGATCAGCCGGGCCTATTGGCCCCACAGCTCGAACTGACGGCTATCAACGCCCAATCGCCCGACACCGATGTCTTGCTGCGTCACGCTGCGGGCGCCGGGCTACACCTCGGCGACGAGCGTGCCGAAGCCCTGGCGCGCGCCTGTTTGCAGCGCAGACTGATAGTGCGCGAACCGGAGTTGCTGGCGATGGACGCCGACTCCGTCAGTGTGCGGATCGGGCGCCACAGCGTGAGCCTGGTAAACCGGCCCAGCCGGGCCAAGACGGCGCCTTCGCCCTTGTTGGTACGCATCGACGGCATCGAGGTAGCCGAGTTGCAGTTCGCCTACGGGCCGTTGCCGCGCGCAGCCCAAGCCTTGGCCCGCCTCCGCACTCTGGGGATACAGCAGATCTTCGTGGCCTCGTCGCGTCCGGAACGCGAGGCTGCCGAACTCGCTCGGCTGCTAGGCGCCGATTTGTCCGGCGGCGATCTCAGCCCGCAACATAAGGCG
The DNA here is from genome assembly GCA_028688525.1 of Methylococcus sp. Taxonomy (GTDB): domain Bacteria; phylum Pseudomonadota; class Gammaproteobacteria; order Methylococcales; family Methylococcaceae; genus Methylococcus. Next base: position 17,503 of record JAQTYA010000057.1, read on the forward strand.
AGATTCCTCCAGGGCTTGAAGAAACGCGGGGTGCGCGCCGCTTTCGTCGGCGACTGCGGCTTCGCCTCCGAAGCCGCTGGCGCAGCCCATGTCGCCCTGGCTTTCGGTAGCGCTGCGGCAGACGGCGGCGTCTGCGACATCGCCATCCTGGGCGAGTCGCTCGAGCCCTTGGTCGATCTGATGGAACTGGCTCAGGGCCACGAAGCCAACGTAGTTTCGACCTGCCGGATGGCGGCGATTCCCAACCTCCTGTGCATTGCCGGCGCGTTTGCCGGGCTGCTCAACGGCATCACCTCCGGTATTATCGCGAATATCGGCGTCATGAACGTGGACCGGCGTGTGCGGCGCGATCTGAAAGCTGCGCGTAGCCCTCGCATGCCGGCGTTGCGCTGATCCGCCGCAGCGGCCCGTCCGGTCTACGGTCCGCCGACGCGCATGAATCTCCCGGTCCGATTCACGCCGCTCAGCCGCTATGAAGCGGCCCAGGTCCGCAGCATAGCCGCCTGGAAGCGGCGCAAGCCTCATCTCGCTCACCCCTTGCTGGACCGGGCGCACAAGCCGTTGGCCCGGCTGAGCCGGAAACTCGTGCCGGCCCGCGCCTCCCGGTTCGCCCTGGAAGCCCTCAATCGAATGGCCGAGCAGGGGGTGCGGGACGATTGGATTTTACGGCACAGCGGCTTCCGCAGCCTGGAAGAAATTGCAGCGCAATCGCTGGAGTTCAGCGACAAACTGGCGGACAAGGTCATTGAAGAAGGCCTCAAGCTCGCGACCGGCGTAGGCGCCATCACCGGGACCGGGAGTCTGGGCACCGCCATGGTCGGCGTCCCCGCGCTGCTAGGGGTGGCGCTGCGTCTAATCCACCGGGTCTCCCAGGCTTACGGCTATTCGACCGAACAGACCGGCGAACGCAGCTTCATGCTGCATATCCTCGCGCTTTCTACCGCCCGTACCCACGAGGAACAACTGCGTGCCATGGAAAACTACCACTGGCAAATCGAGCACCACATCGTCGGCGATGCGGTGAACGACGCGGCTCTGAACCTGCTGCAGAGAGTCGTGCTCGGGCGTAAGCTCGCGTCGGTCCTTCCCGGCCTATCCATTGCGCTCAACGCCTACGCGAATCGCTCCTTCACGGAACGGGCCGGTGTCACGGCGAAACATGTGTATCAAGAACGCTGGCTGCTCGATCGCGGCAAAATCCGTTCTTGGATTTAGCCGACGAGTTTAGTCGGTTGAGCCGGAGCCACCGCTAAAGGTACCATGCGATGTTTACTGCCCGAGAATCAGCGCATGACCGAACCCTTGAAGCCGCCTAGAAAGCCTAGGAAACCGCCGGCCCGCCGAAAAGCCGCGGAGACGAATGCAGCGGCGGGCAGTCTGTCCGACGCCGAGGCACTCTCGCAAGCCGAGGCCAGCGAAGAAGCGCTGGAAAAAACTTTGGAAACCCTGGACGCCCTGGTCAGCGAGCGGAATACGGCGACCCGCGTGCGGCATATGCCCCACGACATCGGCTGGCTCCTGATGACCGCGGGAGTAGTTGGATTGGTGACTCCGGGCGTCCTGGGATTGCCCTTCCTCGCCATGGGCGGCCTGGTGTTGTGGCCGGGCAGCGGCAAGCGCTTCGAGCATTGGCTGAACGGCCAGCCGCCGCGTTTGCTCAAAGGCAGCATGAAACAGATCGGACGCTTCCTGGACGATCTGGAACAGCGCTACCCCTCGTCGCCACGCTAGGCGGCCTCCGTCGCCTCGGCTCGCGATGCCAGGCGTCCCCCTACCCTCCGAGTAGTACCCCATGCTGAGCTATCGCCACGGTTTCCACGCCGGCAATTTTGCCGATGTCCTCAAGCATGCCGTGCTGGCGCAACTCGTCCAATCGCTGCTGCGCAAACCGACGCCGTTTTTCTATCTGGACACCCATGCTGGCGCCGGCCGTTACGATCTCCAATCAGCCATGGCGAAACAGAACCAGGAGTACCGCAGCGGGATCGGTCGGCTGTGGACACTAAAATCGGTACCGCCCGAGCTGGACGGCTATCTCGCCGCAGTGCGGGCACTGAACCCCAACGGCAGACTCCAGTTTTATCCCGGTTCCCCGTCGATCGTCAGGCACGTTCTCCGCAGCGGCGACCGGATGGCGCTATGCGAACTGCACAGCACGGAAATCCAGGCGCTGCGCAAGCTATTCAGCGGAGACCGCCGCATCAAGTTCAATCAGCTCGACGGCTACCAGGGACTCAAAGCCTTCTTGCCGCCACCGGAACGGCGCGGCCTCGTGCTATGCGACCCGGCTTTCGAATTGCGCAATGAACGCGAGAAAATGGTGGAGGCTGCGGCGGATGCCTGGAAACGCTGGCCTACCGGCATTTTCGCCTACTGGCACCCGATCCAGGACCGCCGTACGGTCGACTGGCTGTACCGGAAGTTCCGCCATACCGGCATCGACAGGCTGTTGGCCGTGGAATTATCGGTGTTGGCGGAATCCGCGGACAAACAGATGAGCGGAAGCGGCCTGGTCCTCGTCAACCCTCCGTGGCGCTTGGACGAATACCTCAAGACGCTGCTGCCCTGGCTGCACGAAACCTTGAGTCCTGAACGGGAAGGCGGCTGGCGCCTCGAGTGGCTGGCGGGCGAGCCGTCCTGACTCGCCCGTTGCCCGCAGTTAATGGAGCTTGATCTTCGGACGCAGCTTCTGGCTGAAGAAATGGGCGACCATGATCAGGCCGACTCGGAACGGTCCAAATAGGGCGTTCTGGTGCATCTTGTACAGGCTCAGGTAGACCAGCCTGGCGATTACACCCTCAATCATCACGCTGCCCAACAAGTTCCCCATGAGATTGCCCACGGTGCTGTACTTGCCCAGCGAGACCAGCGAACCGTAATCGCGGTAGTGGTAATCCTCCAACTTCTTGCCTGCCAGCAGCCGCAGGATATTCTTGTAAGTCGTGCTGGCTTGCTGATGGGCCGACTGGGCGCGCGGCGGCACCGTACTGTTCTTTTCCGGCCACGGGCAGGCGCAGCAATCGCCGAGGGCGAAGATATGGTCGTCGCGGGTCGTCTGCAAGGTCTGGCTCACCACGACCTGATTGATTCGATTGGTCTCCAGATCGGTCTGCGCCAGGAAGTCCGGCGCCTTCACCCCGGCCGCCCAGACTTTGAGCTCGGCAGGTATGAACTTTCCTGTATGGGTCAAAACGCCATCCGGCCGCGCTTCCACGACACGCTCGCCTAGATGCAGCTGCACGTCCAATGCCCGCAACTG